>DDEX01000038.1:0-12505 GCA_002336845.1 Rhodobacteraceae bacterium UBA1943 | reverse complement strand
GCGGCAAGTCCACGCTGCTGCGCGTGCTGAACCGCATGTACGACCTCTATCCCGGCCAGCGCGCCGAGGGCGAAATCCTGCTGGATGGCGAAAACATCCTTTCGCCCCGGCAGGACCTGAATCTCCTGCGCTCGAAAGTCGGCATGGTTTTCCAGAAGCCGACGCCCTTTCCCATGACGATCTACGAGAATATCGCCTTCGGAATCCGGCTCTACGACAAGCCGTCGAAGAGCGAACTCGACGGCCGTGTCGAGGAGGCCCTGCGCGGCGCGGCGCTCTGGGGCGAGGTAAAGGAAAAGCTGCACATGAGCGGGCTCGGCCTCTCCGGCGGCCAGCAGCAACGCCTGTGCATCGCGCGCACCGTGGCGATCCAGCCCGAAGTCATCCTGTTCGACGAGCCGTGCTCCGCGCTCGATCCGATTTCGACCGCCAAGGTCGAGGAACTGATTGACGAGTTGAGCGAGAAATACACGATCGCGATCGTGACGCACAACATGCAGCAGGCGGCGCGCGTCTCGCAGTACACGGCGTTCATGTATCTGGGCGAGCTGATCGAGTTCGGCCCGACCAACAGGCTGTTCACGACGCCTTCCGACAAGAAGACGCAAGACTACATCACCGGCCGCTTCGGCTGATACGGCACAGGAGAGATCGATGAGCGATCATCACACCGTAAAGGCGTACGACCGGGAACTCGGGGCGCTTGGCCAGCGCATTGCGGAAATGGGCGGCATAGCCGAGCAGATGCTGTCGGACGCGATGGACGCGCTCGCCAGGCTGGACACTGATCTTGCCAGAAAGACGATCGCCGTCGACCCGAGACTGGATACGCTGCAGCGCGAGGTCGAGGACAATGCGATATTGACCATCGCCCGACGCCAGCCGATGGCCGTCGACCTGCGCGAATGCGTCGCCGCCATTCGTGTTTCCGGCGATCTCGAGCGGGTCGGGGACCTCGCGAAGAACATCGCCAAGCGTGCGGCCAAGATCGCCGCGGAAGCGCGGATGCCGCGCGCGATCGTGGGGTTGCGCTCGATGCACGAGCTCGCCGCCCTGCAGCTCAAGGATGTGCTCGATGCATATGCCCAGCGCGACGTCGAGCGCGCGCGCGCTGTCTGGGCGCGCGACGCGGAGCTCGATGCGCTGGAAGACAGCGTGTTCCGCGACCTGCTCACGTTCATGATGGAAGATCCGCGCAACATCACCGCCTGTATGCACCTGCATTTCATTGCCAAGAACATCGAGCGCGTGGGCGACCATGCGACGGCGATTGCCGAGCAGGTGATCTATCTGACCACCGGAGTCCTGCCCGGGGCTGACCGGCCCAAGGCCGATCTGACGGCGGAAGGGCAGTAAGCCATGGCCGATCCGCGCCCCACGGTTCTGTTGGTAGAGGACGAAAGCTCGCAACGCGAGGTTCTGGCCTATAACCTCGAGGCCGAAGGCTTCGAGGTGGCGCAGGCCTCGAACGGTGAAGAGGCGCTGGAATCCGTCGCTGAAAGCGCGCCCGATCTGATCCTGCTGGATTGGATGATGCCGCATGTATCCGGGCTGGAGGTCTGCCGCCGCCTGAAACTGCGGCCAGAGACGCGCAACATTCCGGTTATCATGCTTTCGGCCCGGTCCGAGGAAGTGGACAAGGTACGGGGCCTGGAAACCGGGGCCGATGACTATGTGGTCAAGCCCTATTCCGTGGTTGAACTGATGGCACGGCTCAAGGCGCATCTGCGCCGGGTGCGGCCTTCGTCCACCGGCATCGCACTGGAATGGGGCGACATTCGCCTTGACCCGGAAACCCACCGGGTTACCCGCCAGGGCGAGATGCTGAAACTGGGGCCGACCGAATTCCGCCTGCTGGCGACGTTTCTTGAAAAGCCGGGCCGGGTGTTCTCACGCGACCAGCTTTTGGACCGTGTGTGGGGACGCGACATCTATGTCGATACCCGCACGGTTGACGTGCATATCGGCCGTTTGCGCAAGGCGCTGATGGCATTGGGTGGCGAAGACCCGCTGCGCACGGTGCGCGGTGCGGGCTATGCGCTGGGGTAGCAGCCCCTCACCCTGACCCTCTCCCCCCAACGGGGGAGGGAATGCGCCCCGTTGGTCAAGGGCGCGCGGTAGCCAATCTTGCGATTCCCCTCTCCCCAAGGGGAGAGGGTCAGGGTGAGGGGTTATTCCCGACCCTTGGCCAAGGGATGCCTGGTCAGCACGAGGTCTTTCAACTGATCATCCAGCACATGGGTGTAGATCTCGGTCGTAGCCACATCGGCGTGGCCCAGCAGCGTCTGGATCACCATCAGGTCGGCGCCGCCCGCCAAAAGATGCGTGGCAAAGGCGTGGCGCAGGGTGTGCGGCGTGACCTTGGCGGGCGAAACGCCTGCCAGAACCGCGATATCCTTCAGCATCAGATGGAAATGCTGCCGCGTCAGGTGGCCATCGGCCCCCGGCCCGGGAAACAGCGCCCGCGACGGCGCACGCCCCTCTTTGCGGCCGCGTTCCTCTTCGCGGTCGCGGTGGGCCAGCCATTCGGCCAGCGCCTCGCGCGCCGGGCCCGACAGCGGCACCATGCGTTCCTTGCCGCCCTTGCCGCGCACCAGAACCATGCGCGGATCGCCCCGCGCGGCGGCAACCGGCAGGCCCACCAGTTCGGAAACCCGCATCCCGGTGGCATAGAGCAGCTCCATCAGCGCGCGATTGCGCAGCCTTTCGCCGGGGCTGCGCCCCTTGGCGCGTGCGGCGTCAAGCAGGCGGTTGACCTCTTCGGTCGAAAGCGTCTTGGGCAGGCGCTTCGAGGCGCTGGGGCCACTGATGCGGATGGCAGGGTTGTCGGCGCGCCAGCCCTCGTCATGGGCAAAGCGGAACAACTGCCGGATCGCCGACAGCCGCCGTGCGCGGGTGGCCTTGGACAGGCCCTGCGCCTCGCACCAGATGATGTAGTCTTCGACACCTTCGCGCGGCACATCGGCAAAGGACAGCTCATGCCCCGCCAGCCAATCCGCGAAATCCTTGAGGTCGCGGCCATAGGCCAGCCGGGTGTTGCGGGCCGCATCGGCCTCTGCGGCCTGCGCCTCAAGGAAGGTGGAAATCCACCGCATCATCCCGGCGGGGGCGGTCATCCCCGCCGCTCCAGCAGCAGCACTTCCAGCGCGGTGCGCCGGGCGGCATCCTCAAGCCCCAGCTTGCGCAGCAGGGCAAGGCCCTTGGCAACCTGCGTCGTGTCGCCCTTCAATCCGGTGTCGATCAGCGAGATCGCCATCAGCATCGCCTCTCCCAGCCGCTTTTGCCCCAGCAGGTCCTCGGCCCCCGGCGGCAGGACCGGGGCGGTAAAGGCCGGCGCAAGGGCGCGGGCCATGCTGTCGGGCGCGCTCAGCCCCTTGACCGACCCGGCGGCAACACCTGCCAGAAACCGCGACCGCGCATCATTCGGCATCAGGGCGGAACCGGCAAGGCTGCGGTAGTCGGGCGACAGCAGGCCCATCTCATAGGCGATGCGCGCAGCGTCCCCGGTAAGTTTCAGTTTTGACAGGGGTTGGGCGTAAAGCTCGGCAAAGGGCACCTCTGCCTCAACATCCGCCATGCGGGCATAGGCCAGCGGCAGGCGCTGTTCGATGGCGCCCAGATCGCCCGCCGCAAGCGCCGCATCAAAGTTCTGGAACGCCTCGGCCCGGTCCCAGACCCCGCCAGAGGCGGCAGGTTTTTTCTGGGTGTAAAGTCCCAAGAGCTGGTTGGCCGGAATCATGCCCGCCCGTGCCAGCCGCTCGGCGGCCTCAAGCTGCGCCTTCCAGCCTGCCCGGGGGCCCAGTTCGGCATGGGCAAAGGCCAGGGGCAGGGTGCTGGTGGACAGGGGCTCGCCGATGGCGTCATAGATCCGCCAGATCAGCGGAGTGACCGGCTTGGGCGGATCGGGGACAGGTTCGCCCTCGAACAGGTCGGGGTCAAGAAAGCGCGACAGCAATTCATCCTCGACCCCCGACACATGGCCAAGCGCCTGCGCCGTGCGCAAGGTCAGGGCCGCCGCATTCCAGTCGCCCGAGCGCGCAAGGCAAAAGACCCGGGTGGTCAACGTCAGGGCCAGTTCCGGCGCGCGGGCCAGATCGGTGCAGGCCTGATCTTCGGTTCCGGTCAACAAGGCAACGTCGAAGGCGCGGCGGAACACCTCCGGGTTCTTGACGTAACCTGCCTCGGCCAGCAGGGCAGCGGCCTGGTCCAGCGCGCCCAACTCCAGCAGCTTATCGACCCGCGCGATCAAAAGCTCGCCGCGCCCGCCGGAATCGGCCGGGGGCGATGCCTCGGCGATAAGAATTGTCACCAGCAGGCCTTGCAGGGCGGGCAGCCCCTCGATGCGGGTCTCGCGGATGGCGGCGGTTACTTCGGCAGTGTGGGCCAGCCCCCACAGATCATGCGGAAAGCCGGTGGCAGCGGGCGACAAAAGGCCCACTGCATCGGGCGATGGCCCGCCGATCACCGAAACCGCAACATCCTCTGGCAAGGCACCGTTCTTGGCCACCGCCGGTTCGTTGGCGGCGGCGGGGGCAATGACGGTGGCATTCGGCGCGACAACATGAGGTTTGGCCGTCACCGATTGCGACAGCCAGTCGATCGCCGACAGGGGCGCCTCTGCCCGCAGGGGCAGGGCGGTGCTGCATAGAATCAGGGCAAGCGCCGCCGCCCTAGTCGGCATGAAGCGTCACCGGCTGGCGCACTTCTTGCGACGCGGGTGTCATGTCGGCCAGATAGGAATAGCCAACAAGGCCAAGAAACCCAAGCACCGCAAGCCAGAACAACAGCTTGATCAGTCGCCACATATGCCCGTCCTTCGCCGCATCAGCGGCCTGCCTGTTGCCGCCCGGTTGGTCCCGAACCGGCGATTGCCGCAGCCGCCAGGGCTGCCTCGCGGTGAATATATATGGCATTCCGTCAGACTTCACGCCATTGAGGGAAAGAAATTGCGCCATCGGCAGGGGCCTGCCACGGGAGCGGGCGCAAAGGGGGTAAAGAGTGCGGCTGAAGAAGACGGTTGCGATGGTGGGGATGATGGGGGCTGGCAAGACGGCTGTGGGAACCGCCGTGGCCCGATTGCTCGCGGTGCCGTTCCTTGATTCCGACGAGGAAATCGTGCGCGCCGCCGACCGCAGCATCGCCGAAATCTTCGAGCGCGACGGAGAGCCGTTTTTCCGCGCCCGCGAAACCGAGGTTCTGGGCCGTCTGCTGAAAGGTCCGCCCTGCATCCTGTCCACCGGCGGCGGCGCGTTTTTATCAGAGGTCAACCGTGGTCTGATCGCCGAGTTCGGTGTCGCGGTCTGGTTGCGTGCCGATCTTGACCTGTTGTGGCAAAGGGTGCGCCACAAGACCACGCGGCCCCTTTTGCGTACCGAAAACCCCCGCGAAACGCTGCGCACGCTTTACGAGGCGCGGCGCCCCTTCTACCAGATGGCGGAAATTGTTGTCGATTCCATGGCCAGTTACACGGTCGAGGATATGGCACGGCGGGTTGTCGCGGCGCTTGCCGCTCGGCCCGATGTCCTGGAAGGGGAATAGAATGGCTGTCGAAACGGTTCCTGTCGCGCTGGGGGCGCGGTCTTATCAGGTGCGCATCGGGCAGGGCCTGATTGACTGCGCCGGGGCCGAGATTGCATTTCTGCTAAAACGCAAGAAAGCGGCCATCATCACCGATGACACCGTCGCTGCGCAGCATCTGCATGAGCTGACCGCGGCCCTGCAGGCCGAGGGCATTGTCTCGACCGCGCTGACCATCCCGCCCGGAGAGGCCTCAAAAGGCTGGCAACAATACGCCCGTGTCTCCGAATGGCTGCTGGAACAGAAGATCGAACGGCGCGATATCGTCATTGCCTTTGGTGGCGGGGTGGTGGGCGATCTGGTCGGCTTTGCGGCGGCGACGCTGCGTCGCGGCGTTCGTTTCGTGCAAATTCCCACAACGCTCTTGGCACAGGTTGACAGTTCGGTCGGGGGCAAGACCGGCATCAACACCGCCCAGGGCAAGAACCTGATCGGCGCCTTCCATCAACCCAGTCTTGTGCTGGCCGATATCGACGTGCTGAACACCCTGCCGCAGCGCGACTTTCTGGCCGGCTATGGCGAGGTGGTGAAATACGGTCTTCTGGGGGATGCGGCGTTCTTTGACTGGCTGGAGGAAAACGCCCTCTCGCTGGCCAGCGATGCCGCCAACCGCCAATATGCCGTGCGCCGCAGCGTCGAGATGAAGGCAGGCATCGTCAGCCGGGACGAGACCGAAGAGGGCGAGCGCGCGCTGCTGAACCTTGGCCATACCTTCTGCCACGCGCTGGAAAAGGCCACCGGCTATTCCAGTCGCCTGCTGCATGGTGAGGGTGTGGCGATCGGCTGTGCGCTGGCGTTCGAACTCAGCCAGCGGCTTGGCCTGTGCAGCCAGGAGGCCCCCAGCCGCGTGCGCGCCCATCTGCGCAGCCTGGGAATGAAGGTGGACCTGTCGGACATTCCGGGCGATCTGCCGGGGGCCGAGGCGCTGGTGGCGCTGATGGGGCAGGACAAGAAGGTCGTGGATGGCAAGCTGCGCTTCATCCTGGCCCGCGGCATAGGCGAGGCCTTCGTCGCCGATGACGTTCCGCTAGCCCTTGTGACCGAACTTTTGTCGGATGCGCTAAGGTCTCGGTAAAAAACATCTTTTACCAAACCGGCATCCGGCCCTAGGCTTTGCCCAAATGGGAGGAGCCATGACGACACGCGAACCGGACAGGCCGGAAATCCTGCACGCCGAATGGGGCGACATCCGCGCCGCGTTACGCGCGGGCCTGCGCGATTTCGCGGCCGCCCCGGCCTATGGCCTGTTTTTCGCGGCTTTTTATGTCGCCGGGGGCTGGCTGGTGACCTGGGCCGTGATGGCCAAGGGGCAGTTGTGGTGGACCTTGCCCGCCAGTGCGGGGTTTCCCATTCTTGGCCCCTTCATTGCCTGCGGGCTTTATGAGGTGTCGCGTCGGCTGGAGCAGGGGTTGCCCCTGCGGTCGAACGAGGTGCTGGGCGTGATCTTGCGGCAGAAAGACCGGCAGATCCCGTCGATGGCGGCGGTGGTCGTGATCTTTTTCCTGTTCTGGAACTTTCTGTCACACATGATTTTCGCGCTGTTTCTGGGCCATGCCACATTGACCAATGTCACCTCGTCGCTGGCGGTGTTCCTGACGCCCGAGGGGTTGATGATGCTGGCCTTCGGCACGGCGGTGGGGGCGGTCTTTGCCGGTATCCTCTTTGCGATCACCGTGGTCAGCCTGCCGATGCTGATGGACCGCGAGGTCGATTTCGTCACCGCCATGATCACTTCTTTCGGGGTGGTGCGCGAAAGCCCGGTGGTGATGCTGGGGTGGGGTGCTGTGATCGGGGCGCTGCTGTTCATCGGAATGCTGCCGGGGTTCCTGGGCCTGTTTGCCGTGCTGCCGGTGCTGGGGCACGCAAGCTGGCACGTCTATCGGCGGGTGGTGGCCTGGGAAGATGCGCAGGGAGGGGGCATCGCGGGGACGGGCTGATCACGATCCGTTCAACCCGGCGGCGCATTGCGGCATTCGGGCGGCCCGCGCCTTGCCACAGGGCAGGGGGACCGGCATAGGGGAGGGGCCAGCACGGGTGCCGGGACGGATGTTTCAGGCACCTGCCAGCATTGCCCCCTTCCTTTCCCTTGACAGGAGCCCGCATGGACCCCTTTGCAAAACTGAACCGCTATACGCCGCAGGCCCTTGGCGCGCTGCGCATCGTCTCGTCGCTGACCTTCATCGCCCACGGCACGCAGAAGGTGTTTGGCTTTCCCGCAGGAGAGCGGGGTCAGCCAGAGTTGCTGTCGCTGATGGGTGTCGGCGGGCTGATCGAACTGATCGGCGGCGCGCTGCTGCTGATCGGGCTTTGCAGCCGCCCCGTCGCCTTTCTGCTGTCGGGCCAGATGGCGGTTGCCTACTGGATGTTCCACGCGCCCAGCAGTTTCTATCCTGTCCAGAACGGCGGGGACGCCGCCATTCTTTACTGCTTTGTCTTCCTGCTGTTCGTCTTCGCCGGTCCCGGCGCATGGAGTGTGGTCGGCGCGCGCAAATCCGGCCCGGCAGCCTGAAGACTGGCAGGCCGGAAAGAAAAAGGACGCCCGCAAGGGCGCCCTTTATCATGAAGCGGAAGTGTCGCTTACGGCTCTTCGCCGGTCACCGCCGCGCCGCGTGCAGCCTGACCTGCCTGCCGTCCGGTGGCCAGCGGATCGTCCTGACGCTGGACCGAGCCTTCGAAATGCGCACCGCTTTCGATGGCGATGGTCTTGTGGATGATGTCGCCTTCGACCTTGGCGGTCGAGGTCAGGCGCACCTTCAGGCCACGCACCCGGCCGATGACGCGGCCATTGACCACGATGTCGTCGGCTACGATCTCGCCCCGGATGGTGGCGGTTTCGCCGACGGTCAGCAGATGGGCGCGGATGTCACCCTCAACCGTGCCTTCCACCTGGATGTCGCCGGTGGTGCGCAAATTGCCAACCACGGTCAGGTCAGCCGACAGCACCGAAACCTGCGCCTTGCCGCCCTTGGCGGCAGGGGCCGAAAAGTCCATCGAGGGCTTGGAAGTGGTCATGGGTGCCTCTGGTGCCTTGGGCTTTTCGGTTTCGCCGGGCTTGGCACCTGGCTCGTTGATGCGGCTTTTAGAAAACATTGGTCGCTGCCTTTATGAAGGTCATCGGATTTACGGCGCGCCCGGAAAGACGCACTTCGTAGTGAAGGTGAGTGCCGGTGGAACGGCCTGAATTGCCCATATCACCGATCCGCTCGCCGCGCGAGACCCTTTGCCCCACCTCCACACGGATCTGTGACAGGTGGCCATAGCGGGTCTCGATGCCAAAGGCGTGCTGGACCTTGATCAGGCGGCCATAACCGTTTTCCCAACCGGCATAGGTCACGGTGCCATCGGCTGTGGCATAGATCGGCGCGCCATAGCTGCCGGCCAGATCCTGCCCCTCGTGCATCCGCGCGCCACGGCCAAAAGGATCGTCGCGCCCGCCATAGCCCGAGGTGAAGCGGACGGCGGTTTTTACGGGCATCCCCAGCGGTGTCTTGAACACCGCGATGCGGTACATGTTCAACTCATCCAGCGTTTTCAGGATGGCGTTGGCGCGCAACTCCTCGGCCGAAGGCGGCTGGTTCGAGGTTGAAAACGAGATCGGCGTGAGCGGCCCGCCTTGACCTGAATACCCCTTGCGGACCGAGGCGATGAGGTCTTCGGGCGACAGGCCCACGCCGCGGAACATCTTATCCAAAGGCTCGACCGAGACAGTCAGCGCCTCTTCCAGATGGGAAAAGATCGCCTCGTTCCGGGTTTTCATGGCCGCCATATCGGCCGAAACGTGCTCAACCCTCTCGGCAGCCTTCTTGGCGGCGCCAGCCATCAGGTCGCGCTCCTGTGCGGCGCTGCCCAATTCGTCGGACAGGAAGGCCACGGTCGCCGCCGTGTCACGGGCGCGGCCTGCCTCGGTTACCGTGCCACCGTTCGAGGCGAGAACCGCCTTCGCCCGGTCGGCATCGCTGCGGGCGGCGTCGCGTTCCTTGATGGTGCGGCGCAGGGTGGACTGGATGACATCGATCCCGGTTTCCAGCTCTCGCCGCCGGTCTTCGGACGCCAGAAGCCGCGACTGCATCGCGCTGACCTGCTCCATCGCCAGGGCAAAGCGGTCCTGGGCGCGGGTTGCCTCGTCCGCGCGGCGGTCACGGTCGTCCGACAGGGCGGACAGGCGTTTTTCATACATCGACTGCTGGCGCGCGATCTGGTCGCGCGAAGTGCCGGCGGAAATGGAATCGAAGATAAGGATGGCCGTGGCCAGCACCGTCCAGGCCAGCGTGACACCAGCCACCACCACTGCAATCGCTTGGGTGCTGGAGCGCAGGCGGATAAACCGGGTATCGGTATCGGATTTCAGGAACAGCCGACGTTCGGGGAAATACCGTTCCAGCGTGGTATGTATCCGATAGGCGATGCGGCTTAGCACGTCGGGCGTTTCCGGTTTTCTGTTATATGGCAGCCTCTCCCCAGAGGCGCCTTTTGCTTAAGGCGGCCCCCCGCATGTCGCAACATCTTTGCAAAGACACCGGGCAAAGCCTTGCCGGAACACGATCAAATCGGCAAAAAAGCGCCGATCACGGGGCGGTTTCGGCCTCGTCGCCATTCACCAGCGGCCAATAGAAATCGGGCGGCAGGCCGGCCTCGGCCCGCTTCTCCTCGTTGAAGGGGGGCTTCAGTCCGCCGTGAAAGTACGTTCGTACAAGGGCGTGAAACACCTCTTTCGGGTCGTCGCCCGCGCGCCCGCACAGCCAGTTGAACCATTTGGAGCCATAGGCGACATGGGCAACCTCTTCGGCATAGATCACCTCAAGCGCCGCGACGGTGGCCGCGTCACCGGCCTTGCGGAACACCTCGATCATGCCGGGCGTCACATCCAGCCCGCGCGCCTCCAGCACCATGGGCACCACGGCAAGGCGGCCCATCAGGTCATCAACCGTATCCTCGGCGGCGCGCCACATTCCGGCATGGGCGGGCAGAGCGCCGTAATGGCTGCCCTGCGCCTCCATGCAGTCGCAGATCAGGTTGAAATGCTTGGCCTCATCATCCGCAGCCTTCACCCAGTCATCGTAAAAGCCAAGCGGCATCGGGTGGTCGGTAAAGCGCGCGATGATGTCCCAGTGCAGGTCCACGGCGTTCAACTCGATATGCGCAACCGCGTGTAGCAGGGCGATGCGGCCCAGAGGGCTGCCGGGGCGGCGGCGGGGCACATCACGCGGAGGCAGCAGTTCTGGCCGGTCTGGCCGGGCGGGGCGCAAGGGGGGCTGGGCTGCGCCGATCGGCAGCGGGGTGCCTGCGGCACGGGCGGCAAACCAGGTGGCGGCGTGGTTACGGCCAAGGGCGGTCTTTTCCCGCCCATCGGCGCAGGTCAGCACCTGCACGGCCATTTCGGCAAGGCTGGTCATTTCCGGCCCGCCAGATCGCGCACGGCGGCCAACACCTCTTCGGCATGGCCTGCGACCTTGACCTTGTTCCACACCTGCTCAACCCGGCCTGTGCCGTCGATCAGCAGCGTCGTGCGTTCGATGCCCATATAGCTGCGGCCATACATGCTTTTTTCGACCCAGAGGCCGTAATCCTCGCAGACGGTGCCATGCTCATCCGAGGCAAGGATGACGCGCAGGTCATGTTTCTTGCAGAAGTTGTCATGCTTTTTCACGCTGTCTTTCGAAATGCCGATCACCGTTGCACCCCAGGCGGCAAACGCCTCGGCGCGAGCGGAAAAATCCTGCCCCTCCAGCGTGCAGGCGGGGGTGTTGTCCTTGGGGTAGAAATACAGCACCACAATACCTGGCCGCAGCGCCGAGAGGGTGACGGTGCCACCACCGTTGCGGGGCAGGGTGAAATCGGGCGCTTCGGTTCCGGTTTCGATCATGGGCGGCTCCTTGCTGCGGGATTCTGATCCCTTGGAGATCTAGTTGCCTTCCGGCAAATATGAAGGCAAGCCCGCAACAATGGATCAAGGGCAAGGACATGCAGACATGACGGCGGGGCAGGAACAGGGCGGGGGCGACGTGACGCCCCCCGAACCTGCCCCCCCCGCGCGGCCCGGCAAGCGGCACCGTACCGGGGTGGGTCTGCGGATTTTCCTTGTTTTACTGGTATTTCTGGTGATCGCTGCCGGTTATGGCCTGACAGGGCGGCCCATCGCGCTGCCGGTCTGGGCGGTGGCCGAGGTCGAATCGCGGCTGAACGCGGTGGTGGCGCCGGTGATGCCCGACAGTTCGGTTTCCATCGGCGGACTGGAGATTGTCGTCGATGACGACTGGGTGCCCCGTGTCCACCTGGAAGACCTGCGCCTGCTAAAGCCCGGCGGTGCCGCGCTTTTGACGCTGCCCGAGATGCGGATGGCGCTGGACCCCGGCGCCCTTTTGCGGGGGCGGTTGCAGCCGCAAAGCCTGCTGTTGTCGGGCGCGCGCATTTCGGTGCGGCGCGACGCGCAGGGGCATTACGACTTTGCCTTTGGCAGTGGCGGTGCAGTGCCCCAGATCACCAGCTTTGCCCAGTTGTTCGATCTGGCCGACAAGGCGATGGCCCAGCCCGCCGCCGCCAGCCTGAAATCGGTCGAGGCAGAGGCCCTTACCCTGCGGCTGACCGATGACCGCACCGGCCGCGTGTGGGAACTGGGCGACGGCCGGATGACCGTTGAAAATCGGTCTGATGCGCTGGCCGCCGAACTGGGCGTGACTGCCAGCGGCGCGAACGGGGTGGCCGGGCGCGCCACCGTGACGCTGGTAACCCAAAAGCAATCCGACGAAGCCCGGCTGGAGGCCCGGTTCGACGGGATTTCCGCGCCCGACCTGGCCGCGCTTGCGCCGGTTCTGGCGCCGCTTGGCGCGCTGGATGCGCCGATCTCGGGGCGGCTGGCCACGACCTTGCGTGCGGCGGGTCTGTCGGCGCTGGAAGGTGAGCTGAACGTCGGCGCGGGCGCCCTGCGCCC
>DDEX01000048.1 GCA_002336845.1 Rhodobacteraceae bacterium UBA1943 | reverse complement strand
CAGCAGCAATTCGCCCTTGCGCGCGACCACGAAGAAGTCGGCCAGATACTTGCCTTGTGGCGTCAACAGGGCCGCCCAGACGATGCCGTCGGCCTTGCCCAGCGGCAGCACGTCATTCGAGACGAGCCCTTGCAGGAAGGGCAGGGCATCCTTGCCTGTCAGGCGATAGATCCGGCGGTCGGGGGCGGGTTCTGCGGCGGTTTTGGCACTCATGCGCCAGATGTCGGTGCCGGGGCGGGGAAGGTCAAGCCCCTACCAGTCGCCCAGCTTGCCCTTTGCCTCCCACCGACGATACGAGTCGGCCAGTTCCCCGGGGTCATAGCCGTCCCTGATCCAGTCGATCAGGGCAATGCCGGTCCGGTCGCGTTCGCGCGCGTAAAAGCGCAGGAAGTGGTCCAGAATTCCGGTCCGGCCAAAGGACAGGTGGACATAGCGCAGCGAAAGCTGACCCATCGCCTCTTCGACCGATTTGCCCTCGACCCAGATCAGCCAAAGGGCTGCGGCAAGCCCGGTGCGGTCGGCGCCGGATTTGCAGTGCATCAGAACCGGGCGCGGCAAGGTCTGGAACAGGTCATAAAGCTCCAGCAGCACTTCGCGCTTGGGCGGTTGGCGGGCCGACATATTCAGGTCGATCAGCGGCAGGCCAAGGCGGTCGCAAGCCTCGCGTTCGAAAAGCCAGAAACTTTGTCCCGAGGCCCCCCGCAGGTTCAGGACCGATTTGACCCCGAGGCGCGCATATCTCTCCAGCCGTTTCGCATCGGGCTGGTTAGAGCGGTAAAGCCCGGGGGCCACGCGAAAGAAGTTGTGCCACAAGATGCGCAAAAAGGCGTGGTCGGAAAGCTGGAAATGCCACCATGCGGCGCGGCGTGCGGAGGGGGTGGAGATGTCGGTGCCATAGCGTCGGCCAAGGGCATCCTGCCAGTCCTGCAGCTTTTGGTGAATGCGGCCAAGCATCGGAACTGTTCCCTGTCGTGTCGCGGGCGAGATAGCGGCTAACCCCGGTTCGCGCAAGCATGGCGGTCGATTGACCCCGATTGACCCCGATTGACCTTGTGCGAACCCGCCGATACCGCTGGGCCAACGCGAAAGGATCCCATGATGACGCTTGCCAACGGCCGCCCCTATCTTGCCATTCCCGGCCCTTCGGTCATGCCTGACCGGGTGTTGCAGGCGATGCAGCGGCCTTCGCCCAATATCTATGCCGGTGAGCTGGTGGAGATGGTGGCGACGCTGTGGCCCGATCTGCGGGCGGTTGCGGGCACCACTGCCAATGTGGCGGCCTATATCGGCAATGGCCATTCGCTGTGGGAAGCCTCGACCGCGAACCTGTTTTCGCGTGGCGACAAGGTGTTGCTGGTCTCGACCGGCCATTTCGGTCTGGGCTGGACGGGTGCCTTGCGCGCGATGGGGGTTGAGGTGCAGTGCCTCGACTTTGGCCGCTCTCCTGCCGATTTCGCGCAGGTCGAGGCGACCTTGCGCGCCGATGCCGCGGGCAGGATTCGCGCCGTGATGACGACCCATGTCGATACCGCAAGCTCGGTGCGTACCGATGTTCCGGCCCTGCGCGCGGCGATGGACCGGGCCGGGCATCCGGCGCTGCTGATGGTCGATTGCATCGCCAGCCTTGGCTGCGACGAATACCGCATGGATGATTGGGGCATCGACGTGACCCTTGCCGCCAGCCAGAAGGGGCTGATGGTGCCGCCGGGCATGGGGTTCATCTGGTTTTCCGAAAAGGCCCGCACGGCGGGGCGCGGGGCCGACCTGCGCACCCCCTATTGGGACTGGGCCCCGCGCGCCGATGGGCCGGACTTCTGGCAGCACTGGCACGGCACCGCCCCCACCCATCACCTGTTCGCCCTGCGTGAGGCGCTGACCATGCTGCACGAAGAGGGGATGCCCGCCGTCTGGGCCCGCCACCGCGCGCTGGCCGGGGCGGTCTGGGCAGCCTTCGATGCCTGGGGGGCGGGCAACCCCGAAATCCGCCTGTCGGTCGCCGACCCCGCGAACCGCAGCCATGCCGTCACGGCGGCACGCATCGGGCCGCAGCCGATGGCCACCCGCCTGCGCACCTGGTGCGAGGGGAAGGCGGGCGTGACCCTTGGCATCGGCCTTGGCTCGGTTCCACCGGGCGACCCCGACTATGACGCCCATCTGCGGGTGGCCCATATGGGGCATGTGAATGCCCATATGACCCTTGGGGCGCTGGCGGTGATGGAGGCGGGGATGACGGCCCTTGGCATCCCGCATGGTGCGGGTGCGCTGTCGGCCGCGGCGGGTGTCGTGGCGCGTGCGGCCGGGGCATGACCTTATCTGTTCAGCGGTCCGCGCAGCGCCCTTTGATCGGGGTTTTCCTGATGCTGGGGGCGATGGCGGTGCTGCCGGGGATCGACGTGATCGCCAAGGCGCTGGGGCAGGCGGGCCTGCCGATCCTGCAAGTGGTCTGGGCGCGGCTGGCGCTGGGGGCGCTTATGGCATTGCCCCTGGCCCTGCGGGCCGGGGGGCGAGGGGCGCTGTGGCCTGACCGGCCCGCCTATCACGCGCTGCGTGCTGCCTTTCTGGCGGCGGCGACCTTTACCTTCTTCCTGTCGCTGACCTATCTGCCGATCGCCTCTGCGCTGGCGATCTTTTTCGTGCAGCCGCTGATCGTCACGGTTCTGTCCGCGCTGGTCCTGAAGGAGCGGGTCGGCCCGCGCCGCTGGGCGGCGGTTGCGGTGGGGTTCGTCGGCACACTGATCATCATTCGTCCCGGCGTGGTCGAGGTGAACCCCGGCAGTCTGCTGGCGCTGGCGGCAGGCACGCTGCTTGCCTGCTATTTCGTGCTGACCCGGGCCATCGCGGGCCGTGCGCCCGCTGTCGTGACCACCTTTCAGACCAGCCTGATCGGCGGGGCGTTCCTGTCGCTCGCGGTGCCGTTCGTCTGGCATCATCCGACCGCAGTCCAATGGGGAATGCTGGCGGCGCTTGCCTTCATCGCCACCTTCGGCCACCTGTTGATCGTCAAGGCCTATGACCATGCCGAGGCCTCGCTGCTGGCGCCCTTGGCCTATACCGAAATGGTGACTTCGGTGATCATGGGCTGGGTGTTCTTCCGCGACTTTCCCGACCTGTGGACCTTTGTCGGCGTCGCCATTCTGATCGCCTGTGCAATCTACATCTCGATGCGCGAACGGGCGGCGGGCAAGCCGCCCGCGCCCGAAGCGATCGAGCAGCCCTAGCCGCCGTTCTTGGCAAGCCAGTCCTGCATCCAGGCGATTTCGGCCTCTTGCGCCTTGATCACACCTTCGGCCAGGGCGCGCACCTCGGGGTCTTTGCCATACTCCAGCACGATCCTGGCCATGGCCACCGCACCCTGGTGATGCGGGATCATGCCGCGCACAAAGTCGGTGTCGGCATCGCCGCTGTAATCGATCATCATGCCTTGGTGCATTGCGGTATTCGCCGCCTCATAAGCGAGGGTGGACGCAGAAGTGTCTGCCGACGCCATATGGCCGGAGTGATCCATGGTCTGCGCCAGAACGGGCAGGGCGGCAACTGTGGCAAGGCCCAGGGTCAGGAATGTCTTTTTCATACGGTCCTCCTGTACGATCTGTGCGTTTTCCCACCTTCCCCCTGCGGGAGGGCAAGTGCCAAAAACGTGATCCCCCCTTTTCCTTCACCGGCCCGCTGCCTATCGTTTCAGGGTGAAAGGAACTGGACATGAGCGGCACCTTGCGCCCCGTCGTGGGCATTATCGGCAATGCGTATTTGATGAATGAACGGTTTTCGGTTCATGCCGCAGGTCTTATCAACTCGACCGCCGTGGCCGAGGCAGCGGGATGCCTGCCCTTGATCGTGCCTGCCGATCCGCGTCTTGTCTCGGTGCCGGAACTGATGGCGCGCTGTGACGGATTTCTGCTGACCGGCGGACGCCCGAATGTTCACCCCGCCGAATATGGCGAGGTGGAAACTCCCGCCCATGGCGCCTTTGACCGCAACCGCGATGCCATCACCCTGCCGCTGATCCGCGCCTGTGTTGACAGCGGCCAGCCCTTTCTTGGCATCTGCCGGGGCTTTCAAGAGGTGAACGTGGCAATGGGCGGCACGCTTTATCCTGAAATCCGTGACTTGCCGGGGCGGATGAACCACCGGATGCCACCCGATGGCACGATTGAGGAGCAGTTTGCCCTGCGCCATGCGGTGCGCTTTGCCCCGGATGGCGTGTTCCATCGCCTGATGGGCGCGGCAGAGGTGATGACGAACACCCTGCACGGTCAGGGTATCTGCCGCCCCGGAACGCGGATCGTCATCGACGGTTACGCCCCCGATGGCACGCCCGAGGCGATCTATGTCAAGGACGCGCCCGGATTTACCCTGTCTGTCCAGTGGCACCCGGAATGGAACGCCGTGAACGATCCTGTCTCGCGTCCCCTGTTCCGGGCCTTTGGGCAGGCTGTGGCCGATTGGGCCGCGAAACGGGGGTGAACCCATGCGGATACTGGTTCTTTACGCGACGACCGATGGTCAGACGCGCAAGATTGCACGCCATGCGATGGCGGTCCTGTCGGGCATCGGGCACGGCGTTGAGCTGATGAACGTGACAGAGGCCGAGGGGCTGGACCTGACACGCTATGACCGGGCGATCTTGGCCGGGTCGCTGCACGCCGGGGGCTATCAACCGGCGCTGGCAGGTTTTGCAAAGGCAGAGGCCGTGCGGCTGAACGCGATGCCGACGCTGTTTCTGGCGGTGTCGCTGTCGGCGGCGGGTGACGACCCCGAGGATTGGAAGGGCCTGAACGACTGTCTGCACAGGTTTCTGGCCGAAACCGGCTGGAACCCCGGCGATATCCAGCATGTCGCGGGCGCCTTCCGGTTCAGCGAATACGGCTATTTCCGCGCCTGGGCGATGCGGCGCATCGCGGCGGTGAAGGACCCCGAAGTGCAGGCGGGCCAGGACAAGGAATACACAGACTGGGCCGCACTGGACCGGGTGCTTTTGGGATGGGCGGCCTAGACCCCGGCCAAAAGCGCCAAAAGCGCCAACCCCGCCGGAACCGCCTGCACCATCAGGATACGGCGCGACACCGTGGCCGCGCCATAAAGGCCCGCGACGACGACGCAGAGAAGGCCGTAAACGCCCATCTGCCACCCCGCGCCATGCAGCCCGGCCACCAATGCCCAGATCAAGGCTGCGGCCAGAAAACCGTTGTAAAGCCCTTGATTTGCAGCCAGCACCTTGGATGCCTCGGCAAATTCCGCCGTTGTGCCAAACACCTTGCGGCCGCGCGGGGCGGCCCATTGGGTCATCTCAAGCCACAGGATATAAAGGTGGATCAGTGCGACCAAGGCGGTCAGGATCTGGGCCAGCATCGGGTTCTCCTTGTCGGGCAGGCGGGTTCGCCTGTAGGTTAGCGCAAACAGGGCGGAGGTGGAAATGAAGCGTTCCCGGATCAACCAGATCATGGCGGCGGCGGATGAGATGATCCGCCATTACGGCTTTGTCCTGCCACCCTTTGCCTATTGGTCGCCCGATGAATTTCGCGCGCGCCGCAATGTGGCGGGCCGGGTGATTGCGGGGCGCTGCGGCTGGGACATCACCGACTATGGGCAGGGCCGGTTTGATGATCTGGGCCTGTTCCTGTTCACCCTGCGCAACGGGCAACTGGCCGACCTGCAACGCGGCGGCGGCATGTGCTATGCCGAAAAGCTGCTGATTTCCCGGCAGGACCAACTGTCGCCGATGCACACCCATGTCATCAAGGCAGAGGACATCATCAACCGCGGTGGTGCCACGTTGGTGGTGGAGCTGTTTGGTTCGGACGACGCGGGCAAGTTTGCACCAGATCGTGGCGGGCTGGTGCGCTGTGACGGGATCGACCGGCCCTACGCTGCCGGCGACAAGCTGCGGCTGGCGCCGGGGGAATCGGTCACGCTGATGCCGGGCGACTGGCACGCCTTCTGGGGAGAAGGCGGCGATGTGCTGATTGGCGAGGTTTCGACCGTGAACGACGATCTGACCGACAACATCTTTCGCGAGCCGATCGGACGGTTTGCCGAGATCGAGGAAGACGAGTCGCCGACGCATCTTTTGGTGTCGGACTACGAGAGCTTTCTTGTGTGACTGTCAAACTTTCTGGCGGGGCATTGCAGGCGGCTGATGCCGGTGCAATGCCTGCCAAATCCAGTCTGGATGCCGGTCACGCCCAGTCAGTTGCCAGAGCCACCTTGGCCGCTGCCGCCGCCGCCAGGATTGTTGCCGCCGCTGCCGGTGTCGTCGCCGTCGTCGCCGCCGGGGCTGTTGCCACCACTGCCGCCGGGGTTGTTGCCACCGTTACCATTCTGACCTTCGCCATGGTCATTATTTCCTGCATTCGTCCGAAGGCACTTCGACTGCGCCTTGTTAAAGGTCATGCCTTTCGCGCAGGCGTCGGCAGGGGCGGTCGTGTATCCCGGCTCCTGAATTGGTTCGGCCACGCCACCGGCCTGGGCGGGCAACGTATAAAGCGCCGGGATGGTCAGGAAAGACAGGGCCAAAGCTTTGATCTTATAACAATTCACTCGTTCACTCCAAACATGATGAAAACTATCCTCAGATTTGATTTGGGCAACACAAGGAAGATAATCTGGCCTTTTCACGATCTGTAGGTCGCATCGCCCTTGCGATCCTGCGGTGGCCGTCCGCGGTTGTGCCGGGCTATGCAAGGCATCTGAAATCGGTTGACTTGACGTTGGTTTGGTTGCCGGAAATGCTTGTCGCATGAGCCAGAACCTTACCGCCCGCCTGACCCGTCATCCCATTCCGTTCGATCCGGTGCAGGGGGCCGATGCCTGGGCCGGACTGTCCGACCTGCCGCCCGAGTTTCGCGGGCTGATCGAGGGGGCGGCGGGCTGTTCGCCCTATTTGCGCGACCTGATGCGGCGTGAAGGCGAGTGGCTGCGCGGGGCACTGGCAGAGGCGCCCGAGGCGGCGTTCGACGGCATTCTGGCGCCGCTGGATCAGGTTCCGCTGGATCAGTTGGGCGATGCCTTGCGTCAGGCCAAGCGGCGGGCCGCGCTGCTTACGGCGCTTGCCGATCTGGGCGGGGTCTGGCCGGTGATGACGGTGACGGCGGCGCTGACCGCGCTGGCCGACCGGGCGGTGCATCTGGCGATTACCCGGCTGGTGGCCGACGAGATCCGGCGCGGCAAGCTGCCGGGGCAGGGCGACGGCGATGCGGCGACGGGCGCGGGGATGTTCGCGCTGGCCATGGGCAAGATGGGGGCGGGGGAATTGAACTATTCCTCTGACATCGACCTGATCTGCCTGTTCGATCAGGACCGCTATGGCGCGGATTGGCAAGAGGCGCGGGCGGCCTTTATCCGCGTGACGCGCAAGATGGCGGCGCTGCTGTCGGATGTGACGGGCGATGGCTATGTCTTTCGCACCGACCTGCGGCTGCGCCCCGATGCCAGCGTGACGCCCGTCTGCATCTCGATGGCGGCGGCCTATGGCTATTACGAGGCCGAGGGGCGGACATGGGAGCGCGCGGCCTATATCAAGGCACGGCCCTGTGGGGGCGATCTGGCGGCAGGCGAGCGGTTTCTGAAGACGCTGACGCCGTTCGTCTGGCGCAAGCATCTGGATTTCGCCGCGATTCAGGACGCCCATGACATGCGCCTGCGCATCCGCGCCCACCGCGGCCTGAACGGCCGGGTCGAGGTGGAGGGGCATGATCTGAAGCTGGGGCAAGGCGGCATCCGCGAGATCGAATTCTTTACCCAGACACGGCAATTGATTGCCGGGGGGCGCGACCCATCCTTGCGCGACCGCACCACGCTGGGCGGGCTGGCCGCACTGGCACGGCAAGGGTGGGTGCCAGAAGCGGCAGCGGAGGAGCTTTCCGACCTTTACCGCTGCCACCGCGAGGTCGAGCACCGCTTGCAGATGGTGAACGACGCGCAAACGCATGAGATGCCCGCCACCGCCGAAGGCGTCGCCCGCATCGCCGCCTTTTGCGGGCAGGATGCGGCCAGCTTTCGCCGCGACTACCTGGACCGGCTGGAGCGGACCAACCGCCTGACCGAGGGCTTCTTTGCGCCATCCGAGGCCGAGGAGGGGCCAGAGCTTTCCGACCATGCCCGCACCGTGGTGCAGGGTTGGAGCGCCTATCCCTGCCTGCGCAGCGACCGGGCGCAAGGCATATTCCGCCGCTTGCGGCCTGCGCTTTTGAAACGGCTGGCCCGCGTGGCCCACCCTGACGAGGCGCTGATGGCGCTGGACGGGTTCCTGAAAGGGCTGCCTGCGGGCGTGCAGGTGTTCTCTCTGTTCGAGGCGAACCCGGCGCTGGTCGATCTGATCATCGACATCGCAGGCACCGCGCCCGACCTTGCCCGCCATCTGTCGCGCAATTCGGGCGTGTTGGATGCGGTGATCGGCGGCAGTTTCTGGGCGCCCTGGCCCGGCATGGCGGCCCTGCGCGAGGAACTTGCCGCACGGCTGGCCGAGGTGCCGGATTACGAGGCGCGGCTGGATACCGCGCGGCGCTGGCAGAAGGAATGGCACTTCCGGGTGGGCGTGCACCACCTGCGCGGCCTGATCGACGGGTTCGAGGCGGGAAAACTCTATGCCGATCTGGCCGAGGCGGTGATTGCCGCCCTGTGGCCGGTGGTCGTGGCGGATTTCGAGGCCAAGCATGGTGCGCAGCCGGGGCGTGGCGCGGTGGTGATCGGCATGGGAAGCCTTGGCGCGGCGCGGTTGAACGCGGCGTCCGACCTTGACCTGATCGTCATCTATGACGCGGGTGGGGCCGAGGCCTCCGAAGGCCGCCGCCCTTTGCCGACGCGCCAGTATTTCGCGCGGCTGACGCAGGCGATGGTGACGGCCCTTACCGCGCAAACCGCCGAGGGGCGGCTATACGAGGTGGACATGCGCCTGCGCCCTTCGGGCCGGCAGGGCCCGGTGGCCACCTCGATCGAAAGCTGGCGTGGCTATCAGATGACCGAAGCCTGGACCTGGGAGCATCTGGCGCTGACGCGGGCGCGGGTGCTGGCGGGCGATGCAGGTCTTGCGGCCGAAGTCGAGGCGGCGCGGCGCGAGGTGATTGCGCTGAAGGGGCAAGGCACGCAGGTGCTGCCCGATGTGGCCGACATGCGCGCCCGGCTGGCGGCGGCGAAACCGGCGGAAGGCCCGTGGGATGCCAAGCGCGGCGCGGGCCGGATGATGGATGTGGAATTGTTCGCGCAAGTCATGGCGCTGCAATCGGCCAGCCCGGCGCGGCAGATCGAACGGCAGGTGCAGGCGGGGGTAAAGGCCGCAAAAGCGTCGGATTCCGACGCGCAGGCGGTGCTGTCTGCCTACAGGCTTTACTGGCGGCTCCATGCGGCGTCGCGCCTGTTGTCGGACCGGATCGTCGATCCGGCCACCTTGGGCGAAGGCGCGCGGGCTTTCCTGCTGCGCGAGGCGGGCGAGGCGACAGTGCCCGACCTGACCGCGCGGCTGGATGAGGCGACGGCGGTGGTGGACCGTGTGATGACGGCGCATCTTGGGGGTGCCAATGGGGAGACGGGCGATGGATCTGCGGCAGGCTGACCCCAAGGGGCTGGTGCGCGAAAGCTATCGGATCGAGGGGATCACCCTTGGTGAATGCCGGTCGATCTTCATGGATTGGGCGCTGAGCCTGCCGTTGGGCGCCAATACGCCCGATGCCCTGCGCAGTCTGTTGGCGGAATATGCCAGTGGAAACCCCGGCCATCCGATGACCGGCGTGCTGGAGGCGGCCTTGACCGCCCCCGAGGCGCCAAAGCGGCGCGGGGGGCGTGCGGCCCGGGTGGGTCTTTAAGCCCGCGGAAGGGCGGCGGCTTCGGCGGCAAGTTTGGTGATCGCGGCCCAGTCGCCGCGCGCCATGGCGTCCTTGGGGGCAACCCAGCTACCGCCGACGCAGAGGATATTCTTCAACCCAAGGTAATCCGGCGCGATTTTCAGGGAAATGCCGCCCGTTGGGCAGAATTTCACCTGCGGAATGGGCGAGCCGATGGATTTCAGGTAAGCCGCGCCGCCCGCCTGCTCGGCAGGAAAGAACTTCTGCACGGTAAAGCCCTTTTCCAGAAGGGCCATGATCTCGCTGGCGGTCGCGGCACCGGGCAGCAGGGGCAGGCCCTCGTCCTCGCAGGCGGCAATGATCCGGTCGGTCGCGCCGGGCGAGACGCCAAATTTTGCGCCCGCGGCCTTGGCCGCTTTCACATCTGCGGGGGTTAGCAAGGTGCCAGCACCCACAACGCCGCCCGGAACCTCCGCCATCGCGCGGATGGCGTCCAGCGCGCAGGGGGTGCGCAACGTCACCTCCAGCGCGGGCAGGCCACCGGCCACCAGCGCCTGCGCCAAGGGGGCGGCATGGGCCAGATCGTCAATCACCAGCACCGGCACAACGGGGGCCAGACGGCAGATCTCGGCGGCTTTCAGCGATTGTTCGGCGGGGGTCATGGCGGTCTCCTGTGCCCAGACGGCGGGGCGGTTGAAAGGGCGGATGCTTCCGGCGGGTATATTTAGGCCAATGTGAAAGGGGGCTTCATCTTGGCATGAATATCCCCGCCGGAGGCGAAGATTAGGGCCGGGCGCGCGGTCTGGTGTTATACAACCACGGCGGCGCCGGTTTCGGCGGTGCCGACGTTGCGGCGGAAGGATTCGAACAGCTCGCGCCCGATGCCGTGGCTGTTGGCTGACAGGTCGGGGCGCACCATGGTGCGGCTGGTCAGGTCGGCGGTGGTGGAGAGCGTGCCCGCAACCGCATCGAGCCGCACGACATCGCCGTCACGCAGCAGGGCAAGAGGGCCGCCGGTCGCAGCCTCTGGGCTGACATGGATCGCCGCCGGAACCTTGCCGCTGGCGCCCGACATGCGGCCATCGGTGACCAGGGCCACCTTCAGTCCCCGGTCTTGCAGGACCGACAGCACCGGCGTCAGCGAGTGCAGTTCCGGCATCCCGTTGGCCTGCGGGCCCTGAAAGCGGACGACGACGATGGTGTCGGCGGTGAACTCGCCCGCCTTGAAGGCCAGTTTCACCGATTCCTGGTCGTGGAACACGCGCACCGGCGCCTCGACCACATGGCGTTCCGGCGCGACGGCAGACACCTTGATCACCCCGCGCCCCAGGTTGCCCGCCAGTTGGCGCAAGCCGCCGGTGGGCTGGAACGGATTGGTGGCGGGGCGGACGATCTTGTCATTCAGGCTTTCCGCCGGGCCGTCGGCCCAGGTCAGGCGGCCATCTTCCAGCTTCGGTTCCTGCCGGTAAAGGTGCAACCCGTCGCCCGCCACGGTCTTGGCATCGGCGTGCAGCAGGCCCGCATCCAAGAGCTGCCCGATCAGGAATTGCAGGCCCCCGGCGGCGTGGAAATGGTTCACGTCGGCCAGGCCGTTCGGGTAAACCTTGGCCATCAGCGGGACAGCCTGCGACAGATCGTCGAAATCGGACAGGTCCAGCAGAACCCCCGCCGCCCGCGCCATGGCGGGCAGGTGCAGGACAAGGTTGGTCGATCCACCCGTCGCCATCAGGCCGACGATGCCGTTGACAAAGGCGCGTTCGTCCAGAATTTCGCCTGCCGGGCGGAAATCATTCCCCAAGGCGGTGATGGTCGCCGCGCGCTCCACCGCCGCCGTGGTCAGCGCCTCGCGCAGGGGGGTGCCGGGGTTGACGAAGCTGGCGCCCGGCAGGTGCAGGCCCATGAACTCCATCAGCATCTGGTTGGTGTTCGCGGTGCCGTAGAAGGTGCAGGTGCCCGGCCCGTGATAGCTGGCCATTTCTGCCGCCATCAGGTCGGCCCGCCCCGCCTTGCCTTCTGCCCAGGCCTGCCGGACCTTCGACTTTTCGTCGTTCGGCAGGCCCGAGGTCATGGGACCCGACGGCACGAAGAGCGCGGGCAGGTGGCCGAAGGTCGCGGCCGCCATGACGAGGCCCGGCACGATCTTGTCGCAGACCCCGAGGAAGAGCGCGGCGTCGAAGGTGTTGTGGCAGAGCGCGACCCCGGCCGCCATGGCGATGACGTCGCGCGAGAACAGGCTCATCTCCATGCCGGTCTGGCCCTGGGTGACGCCGTCGCACATCGCCGGCACCCCGCCCGC
>DDEX01000047.1 GCA_002336845.1 Rhodobacteraceae bacterium UBA1943 | reverse complement strand
GCACCGATGACGTGATCAACGTCGCGGGCCACCGGCTTTCGACCGGGGGCATGGAGGAGGTGCTGGCCAGCCACAAGGATGTGGCCGAATGCGCGGTGATCGGCGTGGCAGACGAGCTGAAAGGGCAAAGCCCGGTCGGCTTTTTGTGCCTGAACCGCGGGTCCAATCGCGACCCCGCCGAGGTGGTGGCCGAATGCGTCAAGCTGATGCGCGACAAGATCGGCCCGGTTGCCGATTTCAAGCGCGCGGTCGTGGTGGACCGTCTGCCAAAGACCCGCTCGGGCAAGATCCTGCGCGGCACCATGGTGAAAATCGCCGATGGTGCCGACTGGAAGATGCCCGCCACCATCGACGACCCGACGATTCTGGATGAGATCACGGTGGCGCTGAAATCGCTGGGCTATGCAAAAGGCTAAGCTTCGTTGCGTTTTGCGCTTTGCATTTCGCACATGAAGTCTGGACTCGAGCCGGTTTTGCGCTAGCCTGCGGTTATGATGTGCAAGCCGGTTTCACCCTCTGATTGCCTTGGTCGGTTCGGAATTTGTCGAGGAGACCACCCTTGCCGGACAGCCTGACCAGGTGGGATCCGACCGGGCTGCGTCGCGTTCTGGCGATGGCCGGGCCTGCCGATGCCGCCCTGATCCTGCATCACCTGAACGATGATCTGGCGACTGCGGCCCGTGCGCTGGACACCGCTCTGGCGCAAGACAACCTGGAGGCGATACGTCGTTCGATCCACGCGCTGGTGGCGTTGTGCGGCACGGCGGGCGCAGCTTGCCTGCACCAGAAAGCCTGCGACTTGCGCGACCAGATTGACGCCGGCCTCAGTGCCGATACGCGCATTCTGGCCCGGTCCTTGCAGACGGGTGCCGCCTGGCTGGCAGAGCGCGTTGCGACCGAACTGGGGGCCTGAACCATGGCCAGCCGTCCGGTCGTCCGGCATCCTTCTGTCCTGATCATCGAAGATACCACCAGCCTGCGCCTGATGTACCGCGCCATTGCCATGGCGGCGGGCCATCCCGTTGCCATGGCGGGCAGCGCCGCCGAAGGGCTGGCACAGTTTCACGCCACCGCCCCCTCTATCGTGCTTCTGGACGTGGTGCTGCCGGATGGCGACGGGCTGGCCCTGATGCGCGCAATGCTGGCCGAACGGCCAGAGACGATGGTGATCGTGATGACCGCCCATGGCTCGGTCAACCGCGCAATCGACGCGATGCGCGCCGGGGCACAGGACTTTCTGGTCAAGCCGGTGGACGAGGCGCGGCTGACCTCGGCATTGGCCAATGCCGCCAGCGCCCCGCAGCGCGCCCTGCCCGCGGCCGCCGGGGCGCAGGCCAACCCGTTCATCGGCTCCTCCGAGGCGATGCAGCGCATTCATACCAAGATCGAATCGGTGGCGAAATCCATGGCCACCGTCTTCATCACCGGCGAAAGCGGCACCGGCAAAGAGCTGGCGGCGCTGGGTGTCCATGCGGCATCGCCCCGCGCCAATGGCCCGTTCATCGCCCTGAACTGTGGCGCCATTCCGCAGGATCTGCTGGAATCAGAGGTGTTCGGCCATATGAAGGGGTCGTTCACCGGCGCCCTGTCGGACAAGCCGGGGGCGGCGCAGGCAGCCGATGGCGGCACGCTGTTTCTGGATGAGATCTGCGAAATGGCGCCCGCCTTGCAGACCAAGCTGCTGCGATTCCTGCAAACCTCTACCATCGTGCCCGTCGGCGCGACCAAGCCGCGCAAGGTGAATGTGCGGATCGTCTGCGCCACCAACCGCGACCCGATGGAGGCGGTGCGTCAGGGCCAGTTCCGCGAAGACCTGTTTTACCGGCTGTTCGTGGTTCCGATCCACATGCCCCCACTGCGCGACCGGGGCAACGATGTGATCGAGATTGCCGAGACCGCGCTGGCCCGGTTCGCGCAGGAAGAGGGGCGCCAGTTCACCGGTCTGTCGCCCGAGGTGCGTGCCCTGTTTCGCCGCCTGCCATGGCCGGGGAATGTGCGCCAGCTTTTGAACGTGATCCGCAACATTGCCGTGCTGCATATGGGCGGGCTGGTGACGCCGGGAATGCTGCCAGAAAGCCTGTTTCTGCATGGGGTCGAAGACAGCAGGCCGATGGCCCCCGACCAACCTTTGACAGAGCCGCCAGCAGGCCTGCCCCCGAACCTGCTGACCCGTCCGCTGGCCGAGGTCGAGCGTCTGGTGATCGAGGCCGTGCTGGAACGCCACGGCGGCTCGGTTCCCAAGGCGGCGAGAACGCTGGAGGTGTCGCCCTCGACCCTTTATCGCAAGCTGGAAGGCTGGGGTGTGAAGGCCTGATATCAGACGAATTGCTCGACGATCAGGCGCTCTTCCAACCCGTGTCCGGGATCGAACAGGATGCGGTGCGAGATGGCCGGTTCCGAACGCACCTCAACCTGCACCACATCGGGAACGGGGCGACTGTCGGCATCGGCGCGCACCGGGCGTTTGTCATGCTCCAGCACGTCAAACCGCACCACGGCGGCCTTGGGCAACAGCGCCCCGCGCCACCGCCGGGGGCGGAACGCCGCCATCGCCGTCAGCGCCAGCACATCGGCGCCAATCGGCAGAATCGGGCCATGCGCCGAATAGTTATAGGCGGTGGACCCGGCGGGCGTCGCCAGAAGCGCGCCATCACAGACCAGTTCGGGCATCCGCTCACGGCCATCGACGCTGATCCGCAGCTTGGCGGCCTGTGGACCTGCGCGCAGCAGTGAAACTTCGTTGATCGCCAGCGCCTCGGTGATGCGGCCATCGGCGCCCACGGCGCGCATCCACAAGGGGTTGATCACAGCCTCTTCCGCCGCCGCGAGCCGTTGCGGCAGATCCTCGGCGGAATAGGTGTTCATCAGAAAGCCGATTGTGCCGCAGTTCATGCCATAAACCGGCAGACCCGCGCTTTGCGTTTCATGCAGGGTTTGCAACATGAACCCGTCGCCGCCCAGGGCCACCACCACATCGGCCCGCCCCAAAGGGGCCTGACCGTGGCGCGCGGTCAGTGTGGCCAGCGCCTCTTGCGCGGCAGGCGCCGTGCTGGCGCGAAAGGCAATACGGGTGAATGACAAGCGGCACCTCCGGCTATGGCGGCAGAATGGCGGGGCGGGCGGCAAACTCAAGCCCTTTCCGGGGTGACGCTACGAAGGCATCAAGTTTCCGATCGGAAACATTTTTCGTGCCACCCCCGGAAAGCGTCGTTTTCTTACCTTTCCCCACCCCCGGCCATGACGTAAATAGCCCCAACCCCAGCCAGGAGACCTTCATGTCCGCGACCACCGGCTTTTTCACCGAAAACCTGTCTTCCAGCGACCCCGAGCTGTTTGCCGCCATCACCAACGAGCTGGGCCGCCAGCGCGACGAGATCGAGCTGATCGCCAGTGAAAATATCGTGTCGCTGGCCGTTTTGCAGGCGCAGGGTTCGGTTCTGACCAACAAATACGCCGAAGGTTATCCGGGCAAACGCTATTATGGCGGCTGCCAGTTCGTTGACGTGGCCGAGACGCTGGCGATTGAACGGGCAAAGGCGCTGTTCAACTGCAACTTTGCCAATGTGCAGCCGAATTCGGGGTCTCAGATGAACCAGGCGGTGTTCCTGGCCCTCTTGAAGCCGGGCGACACCTTCATGGGGCTGGACCTGAACTCTGGCGGTCACCTGACCCATGGCTCGCCCGTCAATATGTCGGGCAAGTGGTTCAACGTGGTCAGCTATGGCGTGCGCCAGCAGGACCAGCGGCTGGATATGGAAGAAGTGCGCGCCAAGGCGCTGGAGCATAAGCCGAAGCTGATTCTGGCTGGTGGCACCGCTTATTCCCGGGAATGGGATTGGGCCGCCTTCCGCGCCATCGCGGATGAGGTTGGCGCCTATCTGCATGTGGACATGGCGCATATCGCGGGCCTTGTGGCCGGTGGCGTCCATGCTTCGCCCCTGCCGCACGCCCATGTCGTCACCACCACCACGCACAAATCGCTGCGCGGCCCCCGTGGCGGTATGATCCTGTGCAATGACGAGGACATCGCCAAGAAGATGAACTCGGCCGTATTCCCCGGCCTGCAAGGCGGCCCGCTGATGCATGTCATCGCGGCCAAGGCCGTGGCCTTTGGCGAGGCGCTGCGCCCCGAGTTCAAAGATTATGCCAAGCGCGTCAAGGCCAACGCTGCCGCCATGGCGGATGAGCTGATGAAGGGCGGCATCGACATCGTGTCGGGCGGCACCGACAACCACCTGTGCCTGGCCGACCTGCGCCCGAAAAAGGTGACCGGCAAGGCGGCAGAGGCTGCACTTGGTCGCGCCCACATCACCTGCAACAAGAACGGCGTGCCGTTCGACCCCGAAAAACCCTTTGTCACCAGCGGCATCCGCCTGGGCGCGCCCGCTGGCACGACCCGCGGCTTCAACGAGGCCGAGTTCCGCCAGATCGCCCGCTGGATTGTCGAGGTTGTCGATGGTCTGGCCGCCAATGGCGATGCTGGCAACGGCGCGGTTGAGGAAAAGGTGAAAAAGGAAGTCCAGGCCCTCTGCGCCCGCTTCCCGATGTATCCGACGCTGTAAATACGGACACACCGCAAGATAGGCCCGCACGGCACCCAGCCCTGCGGGCCTTTTCCGTCAGATCAGATGCCGCCAGCGCAGGATCAGCGCGATTAGCGCCGCCAACAGCATCAACGACAGCACGATAGAGGCCAGCCGGTTGACGACCCATGTCATCCAACCATCCCTGCGCCCGCCTGCCCCCAGTTGCGACAGGCACTGGTCATAGGCTTCGGCCACGCGGGCCGGGTCGATCTGCAAGGCAAGCCGGGGGTTGCGGGCCAGATCCTCGGCCTCGGCAAGAAACGCCGCATTCGTGCGCAGCCGTTTTGGCACCGCCCTGCCGCCCCGGCGCAGCTTGTCGGCCAGCCCCTTGCCCTTCAGACGCAGGCGGGCCTCCATCAGTTGCGCCACGCGGTCGGCCATTTGCTGGATCGTTGTCGCGCTCATCTTGTCCCCATCCGGTCGGCTCCAGTGTAGGGCTGCGCTGATCGCCCATCAACCGCTCTGGCAGGAAACAACGGGCTGAGGTATTTGCAACGAATGCTGACCACGATCCGCCACCCCGCCGCCGCCCCTGATGGATCGCCCCCTCTGGTGATCGCCCATGGTCTTTACGGCTCTGGCCGGAACTGGGGCGTGATTGCGCGCCGTCTGGCCGAGGGGCGCGACGTGATCGCGGTCGATATGCGCAACCATGCGAACAGCCCGTGGTATCCCACCCACAGCTACCCCGACATGGCGGACGATCTGGCCGAGGTGATTGCCTCGCTTGGCGGCAAGGCCGATCTGCTGGGCCATTCGATGGGCGGCAAGGCGGCGATGTACCTGGCGCTGACCCAAGGCGCGCTGATCAGGCGCCTGGTAGTGGCCGATGTGGCGCCCGTGCCCTATGCCCATGACCAGACACAATACATCGCCGCCATGCGCAGCCTGGACCTGACCGGCCTGACCAGCCGGGGCGAGGCCGACCGCCGTCTTGCGGCGGCGCTGGACGACCCCGCCTTGCGTGCCTTTTTCCTGCAATCGCTGGACCTCAAGGCCGAAGGCGGCCCGCGCTGGCGGCTGAACTTCGATGTGCTGGAGGCCGAGATGCCCAAGATCGTCGGCTGGCCGGGTGCCCCCGGCCCCTTCGATGGCCCCGCCCTGTTCCTGACCGGGGCCGACAGCCACTATGTCAAACCCGAATACCGCGAGATAATCCGCGCCCTGTTTCCCAAGGCGCGGTTCGCCAAACTGCCCGGCGCGGGCCACTGGCTGCACGCTGACAAACCGCGCGAGTTCGAGGAAACGGTTCGCGTTTTCCTGAATGCACCCGGCTCGACCGATTAGCTCTGGGCGCGCATCATCCTGCGGATCAGCCCGTCCTTCACCACATACTGGTGATACAGCGCCGCCAGGACATGCAGCACAACCAACGCAATGGCGGCCATCTTGAACAGTTGGTGCACATCGCCCGCCGCGACAACACCGCCGAACCAGGCGGCCATACCCGACAGGGGCAAACCAATCATCACGACGTAAAGCGCCCAGTGCACCACCTCTCCGGCAAGCCGTTGCCAGGCCGGGCCTTCGGGGGCTGCGGGCACACCATGAGTCAGCCGCAGCGCCAGCCGCCACAACGCCGCAATCAGAATCAGAACGCCCGGAACGATGTGAACCCAGACGCCAGAGCCTGCCACCGCTGTGCCGCCGTGTTCATAGGCATCCCAGGCCTCTGACATGCTGTCCGAAAACAGGAACTGCGCCGCGAACAGGATGACCACCGCCCAATGCAGGGCGATCTGGGTGGATGAATAGCCTTTAGACGTCATGCGAACCTCCATGTGCTGCGCATTTCACGGCCAACCAAGCATGTTCCGTCGCCACGCGCTACTCTGACAGGCGGCGCGCCACCAGATAACTGACCGGAATCGCCAGAAGAAAGCCAATGGCGACGGCGATCACGATCGGGCGCAGCGTGTCATATCCCGTCGTCAGTGCCGCGATGATCATCACCCCCATCAGCGTGGTCGAGATCATCGAGAACAGGATCATCATAAGGCGGCTCATTTTCAGCTCCCATAACAGCGCGTTCGGGGGCTTGTACCGGCGCGCGCAGGGCGGCGCCTTGATCCGCGTCAAACAGATGAAATGTTTCGAATGTGATGCCCCGGAATGCAAAAGGACCGCCCGAAGGCGGCCCTGTTACAACGTCAGCATAATCAGCGCACCTTCAGCGTGGCCAATCCCAACATCGCCAGGATCAGGCTGATGATCCAGAACCGGATCACGATCTGCGGTTCGGCCCAGCCCTTTTTTTCAAAATGGTGGTGGATGGGGGCCATCAGGAACACCCGCCGCCCGGTGCGTTTGAAATAGGCGACCTGGATGATGACCGACAGCGCCTCGACCACGAACAACCCGCCGACGATGGCCAACACGATTTCATGCTTGGTGCAGACGGCGATGGCGCCCAAAGCCCCCCCCAGCGCCAGCGACCCGGTATCGCCCATGAACACCGCCGCAGGGGGGGCGTTGTACCACAGGAACCCCAATCCGCCGCCGATCAACGCCGAGGTGAACACCAGCAGCTCGCCCGTTCCCGGCACGAAATGCACGCCCAGATAGTTGGAAAATGTCGCATGGCCAACGACATAGGCGATAATGCCCAAGGTGGCAGAGGCGATGATGACCGGCATGATCGCCAGCCCGTCCAGCCCGTCGGTCAGGTTGACCGCATTGGCCGCACCGACAATCACGATCATGCCGAAGGGCACGAAGAAAATTCCCAGATTGATCAGGGCATTCTTGAACAAGGGCAGCGCCAGTTGCCCGGTCAGTTCCGCCGGATGAAACTGCGCAGCGGCATAGCTGGCCAGCGCCGCGATCAGCAGGCCCAGCAGCATTCGGACGCGCGAGGACACGCCCTTGGTGTTCTGCTTGGTCACCTTGGCATAGTCGTCGGCAAAGCCGATCACGCCGAAGGCCACCGTCACCAGCATCACGATCCAGACATAGGGCGTATCCAGACGCGCCCAGATCAGTGTGGAAAACATCAGCGCCGACAGGATCAAAAGGCCCCCCATGGTCGGCGTGCCCGCCTTGGCGAAATGGGTCTGCGGCCCGTCATCGCGGATCGGCTGGCCCTTGCCCTGCTTGCGGCGCAACAGGTCGATCAGGGGCCGCCCGAAGATAAAGCCAAAGATCAGCGCCGTGATGAAGGCCATGCCCGCCCGGAACGTGATATAGCGGAAGAGGTTGAAGAAATCCCCCCCCTTCGAGAACTCGGCAAGCCAGTAGAGCATTACGCCTCTCCTTTTACGAGGGTCGCCTGTTGCCCCAATTTGCGCAGGGCGTCAACGACCAGGCTGACCTTGATGCCCTTTGACCCCTTCACAAGGATCACGTCGCCGGGGTCGATCAGGCTGCGGGCCTGCCCGACCAGATCTGTTGCCTTCTCCACCCAGTGGCCACGCTGACTGCGCGGCAGGGCGGCGTAAAGCGCCTTCATCCGGGGACCGACGCAATGGATGACGTCGATCCGGTCAAGGCCGGGATGGCGGGCGATGGCCAGGTGCAGGGCGGCCTCGGTCGGACCAAGCTCCAGCATGTCACCCAGAACGGCGATGCGGCGGCCCTTGGCCTTGGCCCCTACGCCGTCCTGCGGGCGCGCGGCAAGCAGCACATCCAGCGCAGCGGACATCGAGGCGGGATTGGCGTTGAAGGCATCATCGATCAGGTCGAAGGCGGTCTCCTCAACCAGATCCAGCACGATATGTTCGCGCGCGCCGCGCCCCGCCGGTGGCTGCCAGCGGCCAAGATCGGTGGCGGCCAGAACCGGGTCCAGCCCCAGCGCCTCGGCTGTGGCCAGAACGGCAAGGCCATTGACGGCGAAATGGCGGCCCGGCGACATCACCTTGAACAGCATGGGCTGGCCCGCATGAGAGGCCTGCACCACGGTGGCGGTGTCGCACAGCTTGGCGGCGGCCAGGCGCCAGTCGGCACCCTCGCCTTCGCCAAAGGTCACGATGCGCGCGGCCCCGGCAGCCCCTGCGCGCAGCGTGGGCGTCACGTCCAGATCGGCGGGAAGGATGGCCACGCCGCCCGGTTCCAGCCCCTCGAAAATCGCGGCCTTTTCGCGGGCAATGGCATCAAGGCTGTCGAACGCCTCCAGATGCGCGGGCGCGACGGTGGTGATCAGCGCGACATGCGGCCGCGCAAGGCGGGCCAGCGGCGCAATCTCACCGGGGTGGTTCATGCCGATCTCGATGATGGCGAAATCCACATCCTGCGGCATCCGCGCCAGTGTCAGGGGCACGCCCCAATGATTGTTATAGCTCGCCTCGGCGGCATGAACGCTGCCCTGCCCGGCCAGCGTGACGCGCAACATTTCCTTGGTCGAGGTCTTGCCGACCGAGCCCGTAACCCCGACCACCCTGGCCCGCGTCCGCGCCCGCCCCGCCGCACCAAGGGCGGCCAGTGCGGTCAACACATCGGGCACCACCAGCAGCGGTGCATCGGGGGCAACCCCGTCCGGCACATGGGAAACCAGCGCGGCGGCAGCCCCCTTTTCCAGCGCCTGTGCCACGAAATCATGGCCGTCGCGCACATCCTTCAACGCCACGAACAGATCGCCCGGTTGCAACGTGCGGGTGTCAATCGACACACCGTTGGCTTGCCACGGCGCGGTTGACCGCCCGCCAGTTGCCGCTTCCGCGTCGGTTGAACTCCACAGTGCCATCAGATCATCCCGTCCAGTGCCGCGACCGCAATGCTCGCCTGCTCGACATCATCAAAGGGGAAAACATCGCCCTTGATCACCTGTCCCGTCTCATGCCCCTTGCCGGCAATCAGCAGCGCATCGCCCGGCCCTAGCGCATCGACGCCGCGCAGGATTGCCTCGGCGCGGTCGCCCACCTCATTGGCATCAGGGCAAGCGGCCATGATCGCGGCGCGGATCGCGGCAGGCTCTTCGCTGCGCGGATTGTCGTCCGTGACGTAAAGCACATCGGCATTCGCCCTGGCAGCCGCACCCATCAGGGGACGCTTGGTCGTATCCCGATCGCCGCCCGCACCAAAGACAATCACGATGCGGCCCAGAACATGCGGGCGCAGCGCCTTCAGCGCGGTCGCAATCGCATCGGGGGTATGGGCGTAATCGACATAGACCGCGGCCCCGTTCTTGCGGGTGGCCGCCAGTTGCATCCGCCCCCGCACGCCCGACAATTGCGGCAGGGCGCGGAACACATCGCCCGCGGCCTCGCCTGCACCAATCGCCATGCAGGCGGCGACGGCGACATTTTCGGCCTGAAAGCCGCCGATCAGATTCAGGCGGACCTGATGGTCCTGCCCTTTCCACGAAAAGCGCAAATCCTGCCCGGTGGCATCGAACCGCTGACCCAGAATGCGGAAATCCGCGCCCTCGCCCTTGCCGACCGAGATCGTTGCCAGCCCGCGCCCTTGGGAAATCGCCAGCATCTCGGGCCCCATCGCACCTTCGACATTCACCACCGCCACGCCCTCGGGCGGCAACAGGCGGGTGAACAGCTCGGCCTTGGCGTCGAAATAGGCCTGCATCGTGCCGTGATAATCAAGGTGGTCCTGCGTCAGGTTGGTAAAACCCGCCGCCTTCAGCCGCACCCCGTCCAGCCGCCGCTGGGTCAGGCCGTGGGACGAGGCCTCCATCGCCGCATGGGTCACACCCGCGCCCGCCGCCTCGGCCAGAACGCGTTGCAGGGTTATCGGGTCGGGGGTGGTGTGGCTGGATGGAGCCTCCCACGCGCCCTCGATTCCGGTGGTGCCGATGTTGATGGCAGCATGGCCCAGCGCCATCCAGATTTGCCGTGTAAAGGTGGCAACGCTCGTCTTGCCATTGGTGCCGGTGACGGCAACCATGGTTTCTGGCTGCGCGCCGAACCACAGCGCGGCCGCCTGCGCCAAGGCGGCGCGCGCATCCTCGACCACCACCAGCGCCACGGGCGACAGCACCAGCGCCTCGGCGGCAATTACCGCGCCTGCCGGATCGGTCAGCACCGCCGCCGCCCCCTGCGCCAGCGCCTTCCCCATGAATTCGGCGCCATGCACCTTGGCGCCCGGCAGAGCGGCAAACAGCATCCCCGCGCGCACGGCGCGGCTGTCCACCGTCAGGCCGGTGACGAAGGCATCCGCCCCGCCCCGCGCCGTCAGCCCCAGTTCTCCAAGTGTCTTGCCCGCCATGTCCTGCCCGTTCCGGCCCGAAAGGCCGACCTAGTTGGTGTTGGAGACGGCTGTTACCCCATCCAGCGCGACGGCTTCAACCTGCGGCTTGAGGCCCAGCAGGGGCGCCGTGCGCCGGATGACCTCGGCCGCGACGGGAACCGCCGTCCAGCCCGCTGTGCGGCGCGGCTTCGGCCCGGTGTTCTCGGACGGCTCGTCCAGCGTGACCGTCAGCACATAGCGCGGGTTGCTGGCCGGAAAGACCGAGGCGAAGGTGTTCACCACCTTGTCGTCATAATAGCCGCCCGTTGGTTTCGGCTTTTCCGCCGTGCCGGTCTTGCCCGCCACCTCATAGCCCGGCACGTTGCCAAGGCTCGCCGTGCCCTCGGTCACCACGCGGCGCAGCATCTTGACCGCCTCATGTGCGGTGGTCTCGGACAGGACACGCACCCCCTCCATCGGCTTGTCGCGCTTGATCAGCGTCGGAGTCACCTTGATCCCGCCGTTGGCGATGCTGGCATAGGCGGTGGCCAGCGCCAGCGGGCTGGCGGCGATGCCATGCCCGTAACTTACGGTGATCGTGGTGATATCCGGCCAACGCTTGGGAACGATCGGCTTGGCCGAAGGCGCCTCGACCAGCTCGACCGGAACCGGATCAAAGATGCCCAAGGACTTGAGGAAGGCCTGCTGCCGCTCCCCCCCGATCATCAGCGCGATATGTGCGGTGCCGACGTTCGACGACTTGGCGATCACGTCCGAGACCGACAGCAACGGGCCGTAATTGTGGTTCTCGAATTCCTTGATCTTGAACTTGCCCCAGATCATCGGCGCATCGGCATCGACCAGCGTATCGGGGCGCACCAGACCCAGCTCCATCGCCTGACTGGCGGCGAAAATCTTGAAGGCCGAGCCCAGTTCATACACGCCCTGAACCGCACGGTTGAACAGCGGGTTATCACCCGGTTCGGCCCCCTTTGGCAGCACGGGGTTGGGGCGGTTGTTGGGGTCGAAATCGGGCAGCGAAGCCATGGCGATGATCTCGCCGGTATGCACATCCATCAGGACGGCGGCGGCGCCCTTGGCATTCATCATGGTCATGCCGGTGGACAACACATCCTCGATGGTGGCCTGCACCGTCAGGTCCAGCGAAAGGGTCAGCGGCGTGCCCGCCATATTGGGGTCGCGCAACCGCGCATCCATGGCCTTTTCAAGGCCCGCCGTGCCCACAACCTCGGCCGAAGCCACGCCTTCGGCGCCAAAAGTCGCCCCGCCCAGCACATGCGCGGCAAGATTGCCATTGGGGTAAAGCCGCATCTCGCGCGGGCCGAAAAGCAGCCCTGGATCGCCGATTTCATGCACCATCTGCATCTGTTCGGGCGACATGACCTTTTTCACCCACATGAACTTGCGTCCATCGGTCATGCGCTTCAGCAACTGGTCGGCGTTCAGGTCAGGGAATATCTTCGCCAGTTCAACCGCAACATGCTCGGGGTCGATCAGATCCTTGGTCTGCACATAAAGCGCATGGGTCAGCATATTGGTCGCCAGGATGCGGCCGTTGCGGTCCACGATGTCGGCGCGGCTGGCGGTGATTTCCTCGGCGCTGGAAGCGGTGCGCGGCTCGACCGGCTCGGATGCGGCCAGGGTGCCCATCCGTGCCCCGATCATCGTATAGGCCGAAAAAAAGCACAGCGCCAGAATCAGCAGGCGCATCTGCGCCCGTGCGCGGGTTTTGTCGCGCATTTCCTCATGGCGCAGGCGCAGGTTTTCGCGCTCGATCACATCGGGGTTCTGGCCCTGATCGCGGGCTTTCAGAATGCGGGCAAGCGGGCGCAGCGGGGTGCGGATCATGGCGTTTGCCCCTTGGCTTTGGCGTCAAGTTCACCGCTGATGGCCACCGGCGCCTTGATGCCCAGATCATCGGGCGACACAGCCTCTGGGGCGGCCTGCAAGACGGCGGGCGGCGGCGGATAGGCAATCTCGGCGGTCGTGCCGAATTGGGCGGGCTCCATCGGCAGCAGTTCCAGCTTGTCAAAATTCGCCACCACCAGCGCCCGCAGCCGGGCAGGCCGATTCTGATAGGCCCATTCGGCGCGCTGGATCGTCAGACTTTCGCGCAGGCTGGCGATCTGGTCCTGCACCGCCGCCATTTCCTTCAGCGTGGACTGCGTTTCATAATTTTCGCGGTAGGCCCAGAAGCCAAGGCCCATCACGGCAAGAAACGACAGGATGTAAAGCAGCGGGCGCATGTCAGCGGCGTCCTTTCTTGCGGAACTGGGGAACGCCCAGCGCCTCGGGCGCGATGGGCTGGCTTGGGGCGGCGGTGCGGCGGCCGACCCGCAGCTTGGCTGACCGGGCGCGCGGGTTGACGGCCAGTTCGGCGTCATCGGGGCCGACGGCGCGACGCGTGATCATCTCGAACCGGGCGGTCGTGGTTTCCCGGGCCGGGGCATAGCGGTTCGCGTTCGCCTCATGCCCCGAAGCAAGCTGAAAGAAGCGTTTCACGATGCGGTCCTCAAGGCTGTGGAAGGTCACCACAGCCAGCTTTCCGCCGGGCTTCAGCGCCCGTTCGGCAGCAGCCAGCCCTTCGGCCAGCTCTTGAAACTCGGTGTTCACGGCGATGCGGATCGCCTGAAAGGTGCGGGTCGCGGGGTGGCTTTGCCCCGGCTTTGGCCGCGGCAGGCAGCGCGAGACGACTTCGGCCAGTTGCAGCGTCGTTTCAAACGGCGCCTTGGCCCGCGCCTCGACGATCGCGCGCGCGATGCGGCGCGAGGCGTGATCCTCGCCGTAAAGATAGATGATGTCGGCCAGATCGCCCTCGTCCGCGGTGTTCACCAGATCGGCGGCGCTGTCGCCCTCCTGGCTCATCCGCATATCGAGAGGGCCGTCCTTCATGAAGGAAAATCCACGCTCGGCCTGATCAAGTTGCATTGAGGAAACGCCAAGATCCAGCACCACACCGTCCAGCGGTTCGCCAGCATGATCGTCCAGCGCCGAAAACGTGCCCGAAACCAGCCGCAGACGGTTGCCATACTCGCCCGCCCAAGAGGCCGCCATTTGAAAGGCCAGAGGGTCACGATCAACCCCGATCACGGTCTCGGCACCCGCCGCGAGCAACCCGCGCGCATAGCCACCCGCACCAAAGGTGCCGTCAAGCCACAGGCCAGACACCGGCGCGACGGCAGCAAGAAGAGGGGTCAGAAGAACGGGGATATGCGGGGCCTCGGCCATGGTCAGCCCCCCCGCGATGCCCTGCCGACCAGCGCCAGAGGATCGACGTCATCGTCGTCATCCTCTTCGGCCATCTCTGCCTCATAGACTTCGCGGCGATAGAGTTTGAAGCGGTTGGTGAACCCGGCAAAAGCGGCCTCGCCTGCCAGCGGGTCTTCTCCGGCAAAGCCCATCTTTTCGCGCACCTTGGGCGGCAGGACGATACGGCCCTCTGGGTCGATTTCAACCATCACCGACCGGCTGATCAAATCGCGCTCGGCGCGATCACGCGCAGGCGAACCCAGTTCCATCGCCTCGATCTGCTCGGCCAGCCTGTCGGCACCGGCCTTCGAGTAACACTCTACGAAATTGCGCTTTTTCCCGCCATAAACCATATAGATGCGCGGCCGGGGAAATTCGGGGGACGAGGGGTCTTCGCTTTCCAGAATGCGCCGGAAGGCCGCCGGGATCGAGACCCGCGCCTTCCCATCTACCTTCTGGTAGAACTCGCCTCTGAACGCCTCTGACGCCATGGTCTTCGGCCTGCCCTTCTGTCCCGTTTGCCCGGTTTTCCGGGGCTTTGAATAGAAAGGCGGGCCGAGCTGCTGCCACTGCTCGACCCGCCATCTGTCCCATCGCTGGGCGTCCAGCTACGCATGCCACCTGGGGGAGATGTCTGCTCGCTTGCGCGCCGGATCTCTTGTCGTCGGATGAAAGCGGTTGCCTGTATGAAGCCTTGGTATTCGCCGTTCGGGGTCTTGTAGCCGCCCCTGCTTTCCGTGGCCGTCTCATCTTCCGTAAGACAGGGATGACATGGGATTTCATGGGAAGCAATGGAAAAGTTTGGGTGAAAGCGTCCAGATTTTGGAGCGGCGCTTGCGAAGCAACAGTATATGGTAAGGAAATGACGTGATATCCTTCAATCACTAGGCAATCACGCAGCAGTTACCGCTAGATATTGTTTGACTGGAAACCTCACGGGGTTCCCATGATTTCCCGTAAATTTTCATCACTCCGGGTTGCCCAGATCAAATGATCGCCTCTCAGGCGGCGCCCAAGGCCGTGGAAACGGCAAAAGCCGGGGCAGACACCCCGGCTTTCCCATAATTTCCCATCCGATTGATTCGGGGGGATGCTCAATCCCAGTCCAGCACCACCTTGCCCGACAGGCCTGACCGCATCGTCTCAAAGCCCTGCACGAAATCCTTCGCCTTGAAGCGGTGGGTGATGACCTTCCGCACATCCAGCCCGTTTTCCAGCATGGCGATCATCTTGTACCAGGTTTCAAAGATTTCCCGGCCATAGACGCCCTTGATGGTGATGGCCTTGAAGACGATCCGGCTCCAGTCCACCGGGCTTTTCCCCGGCGGAATGCCCAGCATGGCGATGCGGCCCCCCATCACAAGGTGTTCCACCATCTGGTCCAGCGCGCGCTGGTTGCCGCTCATCTCCATGCCGACGTCAAAGCCCTGCACCATCTTGAGCTGCGCATAAACATCGCGCAGCTCGGTCGTGGCCACGTTGACCGGCGTCACATCCGCCACCTGCCCGGCAAGATCCAGCCGCGCCTGATTGACGTCCGTAATCACCACATGCCGCGCGCCGACATGCCGCGCCACCGCCGCCGCCATGATGCCAATCGGCCCCGCGCCGGTGATCAGCACATCCTCGCCCACCAGATCGAATGACAGCGCGGTATGCACCGCATTGCCAAGCGGGTCCAAGATCGCCCCGATCTCGTCATCAATCGCATCGGGCAAGGACACCACGTTGAAGGCAGGCAAGCGCAGGTATTCGGCAAAGGCGCCGGGTTCATTCACCCCGATGCCGCGCGTCGCGGGGTCAAGGTGAAACCGCCCCGCCCGACTTTGCCGCGACAGTTTGCCGATCAGATGCCCCTCGCCCGAACATCTCTGCCCAATCTCTAGCCCCTCGACCAAGGCCCCCTTGGCCACAATTTCCCCGGCAAACTCATGCCCCGTCACCAGACCCACCGGCACGGTGCGCGCCGCCCAGTCGTCCCAGTTCCAGATGTGAATGTCGGTGCCGCAGATGCCGGTCTTCTTCACCTTGATCAGCACATCCTCCGGCCCGATCTCGGGCACCGCGCGGTCCACCTGCCACAGCCCGACCTCGGGTTTTTCCTTCGCCAGCGCCTTCATCGTATCGCCCCCACCTCGCGCCCCGCCGCCTCGAATGCGGCCAGGGCAAAATCCAGATCCTCTTGCGTCAGCGCCGCATTCATCTGCGTGCGGATACGCGCCGCCCCCTTGGGCACCACCGGGAAGAAAAAGGCCGAAACCATCACCCCCCGCGCATCCAGCGCCTGCGCGAACCTTTGCGCCAAGGGGGCATCGCCCAGCATCACCGGAATGATCGGATGCTCCCCCGGCAACAGCCGGAACCCCGCCGCCTGCAACCCGTCGCGCCAATAGGCGGCGTTGTGAAACAGCCGCGCCCGCAGGTCATCGGCCGTCTCCACGATGTCCAATGCCGCCAACGCCGCCCCCACCACAGCAGGCGGCAGAGCGTTGGAAAAGAGGTAAGGCCGCGCCCGCTGGCGCAACAGGTCAATCACCGGCTGCGGCCCAGCGATATATCCGCCCAGCGCCCCGCCCAAAGCCTTGCCCAAAGTGCCGGTCAGAATGTCCGCCTTCACCCCCGCATGGGCCGGTGTGCCGCGCCCCTGCGGGCCCATGAAGCCCGTCGCGTGGCAATCATCCACCATCACCAGACAATCATACTGATCGGCAATCCGCCGGATTTCCCGCAGATCGGCCAGATAACCGTCCATCGAGAACACACCGTCGGTGGCAATCATCACGAACCGCGCCCCATCGCGGATCGCGGTCAGCACCTGCACCTCAAGGTCGGCCATATCGCCATTGGCGAACCGATAGCGTTTCGCCTTGCACAGACGCACCCCGTCGATGATCGAGGCATGGTTCAGGCTGTCCGACACGATCGCATCCGCCTCGCCCAGCAACGGCTCGAACAGCCCGCCATTGGCATCGAAACAGGCGGCGAACAGGATGGCATCCTCCATCCCCAGAAACTGCGCCAGCCGCGCCTCCAACTGCCTGTGCAGGTCTTGCGTGCCACAGATGAAGCGCACGCTGGCCATGCCATAGCCATGGCTGTCCATCGCCGCCTCCGCCGCCGCTGTCAGGCGCGGATCGCCCGCCAGCCCCAGATAATTGTTGGCGCAGAGATTCAGCATCCGCCGCCCGCCAATCATGACATGCGCGCCCTGCGCCCCCTCGATCAGCCGCTCGCGCTTCATCAGCCCCTCGGCCTCAATGCCCGCAAGGGTTTCTTTCAGATGGCTCAGAAAGCGAGAATCTGTCATGACGGAAATTCCTCCAACTTGGCGGATATTGATCCAGCTGCGCACGACCGTCAAGATAGCAGAATTTCATCCGCCATGACGGATTTCTTGCGTTTGCCCTTCTCCAAATACTCCACGGGGGTGCGGGGGTGTGAAACCCCCGCCGCGACCGTTCAACTGTCCTGCACGATCAGAATGGCACGCGCCGGGCCACCCTCGGCCAGAATCGCATGGGGCCGGTCGGCGGCGTAATGGGCGATGTCACCCGGCCCCAGCCGCACCTCCTCCTCGCCCGAACGCACCAGAACCGCACCTTCGATCACCGTCAGATGCTCGCGGCAGCCGGGGCTGTGCGGGTCGCTCTCCAGCGCAGCGCCGGGGCCAAAGCCCAGATCATAAACCTCATGCTCGCCCACCGCCTCGGCGGGTGACAGGATACGGATGGTCACGCCCTTGCCGCGGCCCTGGATCACCGGGGCGGCCTCGGCGCGTGTCACCTGAATCCCCGGCTCGGGCCGCCCTTCCAGCAGCCCGGCGAAATCCACCTGCAAGGCTTGGGTCAGGTTCCACAGCGTCGCCACCGTGGGCGAGGATTCGCCGCGCTCGATCTGGCTGACCATGCTGCGCGACACGCCCGACAGCTTGGCCACCGCATCCAGCGACAGACCGCGTGCCTTGCGCGCCTCGCGCAGGCTGGCGGCCAATCGGTCATGAATATCAGAGCGCGCGTTCATGGTGCCAGCTAAGCCTGTGGCCCATGGCCCGTCAACGGCGGATCAGGTTCCGCAAAACGTGACATAGGGGCCAAAGCCGGTGGGCGCAGGCAGGGTGAACCGCTCGCGCCCCACCTCGGCGGCAAAGGGGCGCCGCACTTCGGCCAAAAGCGCCTCGAAAGGGGCCATGTCGCCCACCGTTGCCGCCGCCAGCGCCTCTTCCACCAGATGATTGCGCGGAATCACCGCCGGATTCGCCGCCCGCAGCCGTGCAGGGGCATCCGCTGCCAGCCGCGCCCGCCAGCGGGGCAGCCAGGCGCGCAAGGCAGTGGCATCGGCGAACAGCGCGGCAAGCGGCGCCTCCTCGCCCTCCGCCGCGCGGGCCAGACGGCGGAAGGTCAGCGTCCAATCCGCGCCCTGCCCCTGCATCGCCGCCAGCAGGTCATCGGCCAGTGCGCCGTCGCCCGCGTCCTCGCCGTCCAGCGCCAGCTTGCGGCGCATCACGCCGACCCATTCCGCGCGATAAAGCGCGGCAATCCCGCCCAACCGCTGGTTGGCAATGGCCACGGCCGTTTCCTCATCGACGGCGAACCACGACACCAGACATTCCGCCAGCCGCGCCAGGTTCCACCCCAGAATCAGCGGCTGGTTGGCATAGGCATAGCGCCCCTGCCGGTCGATCGAGGAAAACACCGTGCCCGGCGCATAGGTCTCCATGAAGGCGCAGGGGCCATAGTCGATGGTCTCGCCCGACAGCGCCATGTTGTCGGTGTTCATCACGCCATGGATGAAACCCACCCCCATCCATTCCGCGATCAGCCGCGCCTGCCGCGCCGCCACCGCATCAAACAGGCCCAGCGCATCGCCGGGGGCGAGGTGGGGATAGTGCCGCGCAATGGTGTAATCCATCAGCGCCCCCAGCTTCGCGCCCTCATCCCGCGTGGCAAGGAACTGGAAACTGCCGACGCGGATATGGCTGGCCGCGATGCGTGCCACCACGGCACCGGGCAGCGCCATACCATCTCGCCAAACCGTCTCGCCGGTTGCAACCACCGCCAGCGACCGGGTCGTCGGAATGCCAAGCGCCGCCATCGCCTCGGAAATCAGGTATTCGCGCAGCATCGGGCCGACCGCTGCCTTGCCATCGCCCCCGCGTGAAAAGGGCGTGCGGCCCGATCCCTTCAACTGAAGGTCCCAACGCCGACCGTCAGGTGCTATATGCTCTCCCAGCAAATGCGCTCGCCCATCGCCGAGCTGGGGCGAAAAACCGCCGAACTGATGACCCGCATAGGCCAGCGCCACCGGCTCTGCCCCCGGCGGCACCTCTGCCCCCGAAAACCACGCCGCCGCGCGTTCACGCGCTTCGTCCCCAAGCCCCAAAGCCTCGGCAAGGGGCTGATTCCATGCCAGCAGCACCGGCTCTGGCGCCTTCGACGGGTCCAGCCGCAGAAAGGTGCCCGGCAGATTGCGGGCCCAGGAGTTATCGAAACGGAACGTCATGCGTGCATCCCCCAAGGGTCTGCCCAATATGGGGCCACGAACGCAGGCCAGCAAGCAATGCCAATGGAAGATGGTCGGGGCGGAGGGATTCGAACTCTCGACCTACGGTACCCAAAACCGTCGCGCTACCAGGCTGCGCTACGCCCCGACTAGCTGCGCATTATAGACATTGATTCGGCTTTTGCCAAGTACCAATTGCCAGATCAAAGCCCGACAAAGCGCGGGATTCCTACTTGTGCGCCCTTGCTTCCCGCGCAACCGGTTT
>DDEX01000096.1:16517-26133 GCA_002336845.1 Rhodobacteraceae bacterium UBA1943 | reverse complement strand
CCGGGGGCGCTTCGCCCCCCGGACCCCCCGAGGATATTCTGAGAAGGGGAAGATGTGAAAAGGCGGCGGCACCTGGGGGAGCCGCCGCAAGTCATCCTGCCGGAATGATCAGGAGGTATAGGCCTGTAGCGTGGCTTTTGTGCCCTTCGTCCACAGGCTGTTCAGCGCCGTTGCGAAGGCAGCGCGGAACGCATCATCCCCGGCGAGATCGCCATAGATTTCCTTCATGCCCAGCCAGGCATCGGGGTTGGTTCTGGCCGCGAGCGCCAGCGGTTGCAGCACATCCCAGTTCGGATCGTTCGGCTCAATGACCGTGCCGCTGTCGGTGGTGCCGGCGCAGTATCGGCACCACAATGCTGAAACCAGCGACAGGCCTTCGATCTTGCCCCCCGCCGCCAGCGCATCGCGCAACGAAGGAATGATGAACTTCGGTTGCCGGTTTGAGCCGTCGAGGCAGAGGCGGCGCTCGGTATCGGCCACCTCGGGGTTGGAAAACCGCTGGTGGATCAGGGTGAAATAATCTCCGATGTCGGTGTTGGGAACGGGCGGTACGTAGGGAATGATTTCCTCACGTTCAACCTTGGCCAGAAAGGCCGAGATCAGCGGGTTCGCCATCGCCTCATGCACGAATTCGATATCCATCAGCCCGCCAGGGTAGGCGATGGTCGCGTGCCCGCCGTTGAGGATGCGGATCTTCATCATCTCATAGGCATGGACATGGGGGGTGAAGGTGACGCCGACCTTTTCCAGCGCGGGGCGGCCCTGGGGAAAGTTGTCCTCGACCACCCATTGCCGGAAGGGTTCGCAGGTCACAGGCACCGGATCATCTGCCAGCCCGAAGGTGGCGGCCATCGCCCGTTCGCGCGGGCCGGTGGCGGGGGTGATGCGGTCAACCATGCCGTTGGGGAAGGCGACATTGGCCTTGATCCAGTCGGCAAAGGCGGGGTCTGACAGGCGGGCGGTGCCGATCACGGCAGCCTCGGTCACATGGCCGTTGCCGGGCAGGTTATCGCAGCTCATCACGGTGAAGGGCGGGATACCTGTGGCCTTGCGCGTTTTGAGGGCCGCGACGATGGCGCCGAAGGCGGTGGCCGGTTTGCCGGGGCTCTTACCGTCGGCCACGATGTCGGGGTGCGTCGGGTCGAACTGGCCGGTGGCGGCGTTGATGTAATAGCCGCCCTCAGTCACCGTCAGCGAGACGATGCGAATCTCGGGCCGCGACATTGCCGCGATCAGCGGGGCGTTGGTGGGATCGACCGGAACGAAGTCGATCATCGCGCCAATCCGGCGGGCGGATTTGCCTGCCGGGTCCAGCTCGATCACGGTCGAAAGGCAATCCTGTGCTTTCAGCGCCTCGCGCATCTTGGCATCAGGCGCGCGGACACCGGCACCGATGATTGCCCAGTCATGGCTTTCGCCAAGGGCGAACAGATCGTCGAGATACACGGCCATATGCGCGCGGTGAAAATTGCCAAGGCCGATATGGACGATGCCAGGGGTCAGGCTTTTGCGGTCATAGGCGGGCAGTGATGCTTGGGTCATGGTCAGGCCATCCAGTTGCCGCCGTCCACGCCGAAGCATTGGGCGACGATGTAGTCGGCATCCGGTGTGGCGAGAAACACCGCCATGCCGGTCAGGTCAGCGGCGGTGCCCATGCGGCCAAAAGGCACGGCTGCGCCAACCTCTCGCTTCTTCTGGCCCGGCGCCTTGCCTTCATACTTTGCGAAAAAGGCGTCCACCCCGTCCCAATGCTCACCATCGACCACGCCGGGGGCGATGGCATTGACGTTGATGCCGTGAGAGATCAGATTCAGGCCCGCACTTTGGGTCAGGCTGATCACGGCGGCCTTGGTGGCGCAATAGACCGCCACCAGCCCTTCGCCCCGGCGCCCGGCTTGCGACGCCATGTTGATGATCTTGCCGCCCTTGCCGCGCGCGATCATGTGCCGGGCGGCGGCCTGCATGCAGAACAGCGTACCCGCCACGTTCACCGCGAACAGCTTGTCGTAATCGGCGCGGGTGATCTCCGCGATCGGCGCGGCGGTGAACAGGGCGGCGTTGTTCACCAGGATGTCCAGCTTGCCCATTTTCGAAATCGCATCCGCGAAACCGGCGTCAATGCTGTCCTGTCGGGTCACGTCCATCTGCACCGCCACGGCCCGCGGGCCAAGGGTGGCGGCGGCCTTTGCCACCGCCTCGGCGTTGATGTCGGCCAAAGCCACGGTCGCGCCTTCAGCAATATAGGCGCGGGCAAATTCAAGCCCGATGCCGCGTGCCGCCCCGGTGATCAGGGCGGTTTTTCCTTCCAGTTTCATTACAAAGCCTTTCCATCCGATCCAAAGCGGTACAGCTTGCCCGCCTGTGGCCCCAGCCGCACCTGATTGCCGTGGTGCAGACCCATCTCGCCCGAGCCGCGCACGGTCAGCACGCCCACGCCGGGCACATCGACCTTCAGGAAGGTGTCCGACCCCAGATGCTCGGCCAGGCCGATAGTGCCTTGCCAGGGGCCATCGGCAGACACCTCAATATGTTCGGGGCGCACGCCAAGGGTGGTGCAGCCATGCTTTTCCGCCTCGGCCCCGGTGATGAAGTTCATCTTGGGGCTGCCGATGAAACCGGCGACAAACAGGTTCTGCGGGTGGTTATAAAGTTCCAGCGGCGCGCCGACCTGTTCGATGCGGCCCGCGTTCAGAACCACGATCTTGTCAGCCATGGTCATCGCCTCGACCTGATCATGGGTCACATAGATCATGGTCGTGGCAAGTTTCTGGTGCAGTTCAGAAATTTCCTGCCGCATCGTCACGCGCAATGCGGCATCGAGGTTCGACAGCGGCTCGTCGAACAGAAAGGCCGCCGGTTCCCGCACGATGGCGCGGCCGATTGCCACCCGCTGGCGCTGGCCACCCGAAAGCTGGCCGGGCCGACGCTCCAGATAGTTTGACAGGTTCAGGATCTTGGCGGCATTGGCCACCTTGGCCTCGATCGTCGTCTCGTCCACGCCTGCCATCTTCAGCGGGAAGGCGATGTTCTTCTTCACCGTCATATGCGGGTAAAGCGCATAGCTTTGGAACACCATGGCCAGACCGCGCTTTCCGGGGGGTAGATCGGTGGCATCGTGGCCGTCGATCTCTATCTTGCCGCCGGAAATATCCTCCAGCCCCGCGATCAGCCGCAGCAGGGTGGATTTCCCGCAGCCCGAGGGGCCGACGAACACCACGAATTCGCCGTGTTCGATGTTCAGGTCGATCCCCGGAATGACATGGGTTTCGCCGAAGGATTTGCGGACTTGAGTCAGTGTAATCTTGCCCATGGGAACCTCACTTCACCGCGCCGAACGTCAGACCGCGGACGAGTTGCTTCTGGCTGAACCAGCCAAGGATAAGGATCGGCGCAATGGCCATGGTGCTGGCCGCCGAGAGTTTTGCGTAAAACAGGCCCTGCGGTGCCGAAAAGCTGGCGATGAAGGCCGACAGGGGGGCTGCCTTGGTGGTGGTCAGCGTGATGGTCCAGAATGCCTCGTTCCAGGCCAGGATCACGTTGAGCAGCAGGGTCGAGGCGATGCCCGGAACCGCCATCGGCGTCAGGACATAGACCACCTCTTTCCACAGGCTGGCCCCGTCCATCCGCGCGGCCTCAAGAATTTCCGACGGGATTTCCTTGAAGTAGGTGTAAAGCATCCAGACGATGATCGGCAGGTTCATCAGCATCAGCGCCAGAACAAGGCCGATCTTGGTGTCAAACAACCCTGTCCGCTGGAACAGCAGGTAAAGCGGGATCAGCACGGCGACGCCGGGCATCATCTTGGTCGATAGCATCCACATCAGCAGGTCTTTGGTCTTTTTGCCTGGCACGAAGGCCATGGACCACGCGGCAGGAATGGCCACAGCCAGCCCGAGCAGGGTAGAGCCGACCGAAATCACGACCGAATTCCAGAAAAAGCGCGGATAATCCGAGCGGGCCCAGACATCGGCGTAGTTCTGTGTTGTCCATTCGGCAGTGAACAGTTGCGGCGGCGAGGCGACGGCTGACGCTTCGGTCTTGAAGCTGGTCAGGATCATCCACAGGACGGGAAAGAAGATCAGCAGCGACACGCCCCATGCGGCGAGGGTTGTGATCCAATAACGGCGGGGTGAAACGGCGCGGGCCATAAGGTTCCTCCGGCTCAGGCGTCGAGGTTGCGGCCAATGCCGCGCATCAGGAAAACGGCGACGATATTGGCCAGGATCACCGCGATGATCCCGCCCGCAGCCGCGCGCCCGATATCCTTGGCGGCGATGGCCTGCTTGAAGATCATGTAAGGCAGCGTGGTCGAGGCCGATCCCGGTCCGCCTTGGGTGGTGGTGAAGATTTCGCCGAAAATTCCAAGCAGGAAGATGGTTTCAATCAGCACAACCACGGTGATGGCGCGGGTCAGGTGCGGCAGGATGATATAGCGGAACCGTGCAAAGGGCGTCGCGCCGTCCATCTCGGCCGCCTCCAATTGTTCGGATGACAGCGACTGCATCGCCGTCAGCAGGATCAGCGTCGCAAACGGCAGCCATTCCCAAGAGACGATGCCGATGACCGACAACATCGGATGATTTTCAAGATAAAGGATCGGATCGGCCCCGAACGCCCGCGATACGGAGGCAAAAAGCCCGTTTTGCGGATGCATGAACAGGTTTTTCCAGATCGAGGCGGCGACGGGCGGCATGACGAAGAACGGCGCGATCACCAGAATACGCAGGATGCCCTGCCCCTTGACAGGCTGGTCGATCAAGAGCGCGATCAGCGTGCCCAGAACCACTGTGATAATCAGAACGCCCCCTACAAGCGCCAGCGTATTGAAGATCGCCAGCCAGAAATCGGGCGATTTGATGAACCAGGTATAGTTGGCAAAGCCGACCCAGCCGGTGCGCTCAGGGGACAACAGCCGGTAAAGGCGGAAGGAAAAATACAGCGTCATGGCAAGCGGCACGATCATCCAGATGAACAGCAGGATGACCGAGGGTGCCACCATCAGGCGGGCAGCCGCGCGGTTGGATTGCGTGGACATGGGCGAACTCCGGTATCAAGGTCCAGCGCCGCAAGGCTGCGTGTCTGGCCGATGGCGGTAGGGTGGGAAGAACCGCCCGCATCACGAAATCAAGGCGTGTCGAGGGCGGTTCGCCCGGCCGGAAAAACAAGCACGGGAAAATGCACGGGGCCGGCCCGAAGGCCGACCCCGGCCGGGAGTTACTTGATGTAACCGGCAGAGGTCATTTCTTCGGTAACGGCGGTTTGTGCCGCTGCCAGAGCGTCATCGGCGCTCGACTGGCCAGCCAAGGCAGCCGAGAACAGTTCGCCCACGGTGGTGCCAAGCCCCTGGAATTCCGGGATGGCGACGAACTGCACGCCAACATACGGCACCGGCTTGACGGTCGGGTGGGTCGGGTCAGCCGCGTTGATCGAGTCGATCGTCATCTTGGCGAACGGCACCTTGGCGTATTCCGGGTTGGAATAGAGCGAGGTGCGCGTACCCGGAGGCACATTGGCCCAGCCTTCTTTCGAGGCAACGAGGGCAAGGTAATCCTTGTTCGTGGCCCAGTCGATGAAGGTCTTGGCAGCTTCCTGGTTCTTCGACGAGGACGGGATGGCCAGCGACCATGCCCAGAGCCAGTTACCGCGCTTGCCCAGGCCGTTGTCGGGCGCCAGAGCAAAGCCAACCTTGTCGGCCACGGTCGAATCCTTGCCGGTCACGAAGCTGGCAGCAACCGTGGCGTCGATCCACATGCCGCAATGGCCTTGCTGGAACAGCGTCAGGTTCTCGTTGAAGCCGTTGTTCGAGGCGCCGGGTGGGCCGTACTCGTTCATCAGGTGCAAATAGGTATCCAGCGTGGCCTTCCACTCGGGCTGATCGAACTGGGGCTTCCAGTTTTCATCGAACCAGCGCGCGCCGAACGAGTTCGACATGGCGGTCAGGAAAGCCATGTTCTCGCCCCAGCCGGCCTTGCCGCGCAGGCAGATGCCGTATTGCTCTTTCGACTTGTCGGTCATCGCCTTGGCGGCGGTCTCGATATCGGCCCAGGTCGGCGCGTCGGGCATGGTCAGGCCAGCGGCATCCATCAGATCCTTGCGATACATCACCATCGAGGATTCGCCGTAGAATGGCGAAGCCATCAGATGACCATCGACCGTCAGGCCACCACGAATGGCGGGCAGCAGGTCGTCCACGTCATAGGAGGCGGGCAGATCGTCCAGCGAGGTCAGCCAGCCCTGCTTGCCCCAGATCGGAACCTCATAGGTGCCAATGGTCATAACGTCGTACTGACCGCCGCCGGTGGCGATGTCGGTCGTGACGTTCTGGCGCAGCACGTTTTCTTCCAGCGTCACCCACTCGACCTTGATGTCCGGGTGCTTGGCGTAAAAGTCGTCCATCAGGCCCTGCATCCGGACCATGTCACCGTTGTTCACGGTGGCAACGGTAATGGTGGTTTCGGCCTGCGCACCTGCGGTCAGGGCAAGCAAAGCCGTCGCGCCAAGAAGCGCGCGGAACGTCGTGGTCATATGATCCTCCCTTGGAAGCGAATGAGCAAATCATCGCTTAGTGGGCAATTACTCATATGCGGATGTAATCCGTCAAGCCCCCTCTTCCGCCGCAACTGCGAAGGGATCAGAGTGTCAGAATGGCCTTTGCGGTGGGCTCGTCTGTCACCAAGCCATTGATGATGTGAGATTTCAGCGCCGCAGCAATTGCCGCAACCTTGGAGGGGCCCGCCGCAATTCCAATCGAGGGGCGAGGCAGGTTCGGTTCGACCCGCACCCCGCCAGTGCGGTGGTTGGTGCCGAAATCCAGGTATTTTCCTGACGAATCAAAAACCCATCCCGCCACCTCGCCCACTGCGCCAGCGGCCTGCATTTCATCAAGTTCGGCGCGGGTTACGAAGCCGTCTTTCAGCAGGGGCGCATCGTTCAGCATCTGGCCTACGCCCACGAAAACCACATCGGCGGCGCGGGCCAGGTTCACCACCTTGCGGACCGGACCCAAGGCATGGAAGGCGTCGTTCTCTTCCCTGGTCGGTGAGATCACCGGGACGGGCATTGGATAGTGCGGTGCACGCACCTTGTCGGCAATCCGCATAACCACATCGAAAAAGCTGGCAGAGCCATCAGGCGCGATATTGCCGATCAGCGAGACGAGCCGATGCTGCTCTGCTTCCATCGGGGACATGGCATCGACCATGCCGCGCAACGCCCGGCCGGTGCCAAGGGCGATGACCATGGGTTTCGACATCCGCAGGAACCGCTCCAGCTCTGCCGCCGCCGCCGCCGCGATGCCGATCGAAGGGTCGGTCGCCGTGCCAAGTCCCGGCGAAACCCGGCAACGGTTCAGCCCAAAGCGGGTGGTCAGTTCGGATTCCAGATCAAGGCAGGCGCCGATGCGATGGTTCAGTCGCACATGGATCAGCCCATCTGCCATGGCCCGGCTGACAAGGCGCTGGGCGCGTTGGCGGCTGATACCCAGCTCGGCGGCAATCTGGTCCTGCGTCAGGCCGCCGACATAGTAAAGCCAGCCGGCGCGGGCGGCATCGTCCTGGGGTGTGGGTTCGTAATCGACGCGGCTCATGGCTGTCTCATCAGGTCTGGTGCCAGGGTGGCGAAAGTGTTGAACGCGGCAAATCGGGCGTGGGGGCGGGCGTCATCCGGCTCTGCCCCGTCCAGCCCCGTCATATGACTGCCGCCGGTAAAGCGCCACACCGTCATGCCCGCGGCAAGGCCCGCGCGCACGCCGGTCAGGCTGTCTTCGATCACCAGACACCGCTCGGGTAGGGTGCCCATCTGGCTGGCTGCGAACAGAAACAGGTCGGGTGCAGGCTTGCCGCGGCTGACCTGGCTGGCGGTGAAGACCCGGTCGCCGACCAGTCGGTCCAGTCCGACATGGCGCAGCGAAAACGCCACCCGGCGCGGGCTGGACGAGGTTGCGACGCAGAACGGCACCGCCAGAGAAGTCATCACCCCGGCCACGCCCGGCATGACCTGCAATTCGCGGCCAAAGGCGGCCAGCAGATTCTCGCGATAGACCGCCTCGAAGTCGGGGGGCAGGTCCAGCCCGAATTCGCGGCGGATCGTGTCCATCACAACCGGATAGCTGCGGCCCAGAAAGTGGCGCGACACATAGTCGAGATCGATCGACAGGCCCAGATCAGCCAACGCCTGTACCAGCATCCGGGCGCTGATAAGCTCGCTGTCGATCAGCACCCCGTCGCAGTCGAAGATCACAAGATCAATTGTCACGGCATCCTCCGCCCCCCTATCGGTCTGCGGCGCGGCGGGGGGCGGTGTCAACCGCCCTGCACGGGAAAGCGCCACAGCACGGCCTCTGCGGCAATGGCCGCCGCCGTTTGTTTCAGCAGCGGCAGATGCAGTTTCAATGCCGAAAGCGAGGTTTCCCGTGTGGTTGCCGTCACCGACAGCGCCGCGATGGGGTGACCGGGGGCGGCAAGGATCGGGGCGGCAACGCAGATGATGCCATTTTCATGCTCCTCACGGTCATAGGCATGGCCCCGCGTGTGGGTTTCGGCCAGCTCGGCGCGCAAGGCCTCGGGCGTGGTCAGCGTGGCCGGGGTAAAGCGGTGAAAGCTTTGCTGCGCAAGGGCTTCGGTCAGTTCGGCAGAAGGCAGAAAGGCCAGAATCGCCTTGCCGACCCCGGTGCAATAGGCTGGCCCCACCTTGCCCGCCGCCGAAAACATGCCGACGGGACGCGCCGCGTTGCGCTTGTCCAGATACAACACCTGTCCCTGGTCCAGTTGTGCAAGGTGGATCGTGGCCCCTGTCTGCGCTGAGAGCCAATCAAGGTGGGGGCGGGCGACGCGGGCAAGATCGCTGTTGTCCCAGGCGTTATGCGCCAGCCTGACCAGCCGCAGACCGGCGGAATAGGCCCCTGCGGTATCTTGCATCAGCATTCCCTGCCGGGTCAGCGATTGCAGCAGCCGGTGCAGCGTTGCCTTCGGAAAATCGCACAGCACCCCCAGATCGGCCAGCCGCATCGGCTTGTCTGCGGTTGCAACCAGATCAAGCACGGCCAATGCCTTGCCAATGGTGCCATCTTCTTGCGCCATGATGCCCCGCCGCTGCCCTTGCCCCGTTGACGAGGGGTAGTATAGAAAGCATAATTCTCATTATGCAAGATGAAGTTCCATATAATGAGACAGTGGTGACGCCTGACTGGATTGCTGCCGATTGGGGAACCTCTAACCTGCGGGTGTGGGCGATGGGGCAGGGCGGTGTATTGGCCGCCGCGCAGTCAGATGACGGGATGGGCAAGCTGGCACCGGGTGAGTTCGAACCGGCGCTGCGGCGGCTGATCGGGCCATGGCTGGCGGCGGGGCCGGTGCCGGTCGTGGCCTGCGGCATGGTGGGGGCCCGGCAGGGTTGGGCCGAGGCGCCCTATCGAGCGGTTCCCTGTGCCCCCGTTGTGCGCAAGGAGGGCGTCGCAATAGCGGCCGGTGATCTGGATATCCTTATCGTTCCAGGCCTTTGCCAGGCGAAGCCGGCCGATGTCATGCGCGGCGAAGAGACCCAGATTGCCGGTGTTCTGGCCCTTTATCCGCAGTTTGACGGTGTGATCTGCCTGCCGGGCACCCATTCGAAATGGGCG
>DDEX01000096.1:6692-16474 GCA_002336845.1 Rhodobacteraceae bacterium UBA1943 | reverse complement strand
CCTATATGACCGGCGAGATGTTTGCGCTGCTGTCCACCCAATCGGTGCTGCGCCATTCCTTGACGGGGCAGGGTTGGGACGACGCTGCCTTTGACGACGGGGCCGCCGAAGGCCTGTCGCGCCCCGAGCGCCTGATGGCGCGGCTGTTTTCGCTGCGCGCCGAAGGCTTGCTGGCGGGGTTGGCCCCGGCTGCTGCCCGTGCGCGCCTGTCCGGGCTGCTGATNNGGGTTGACCCCGGCCGCCGTTCGTGCCCGCCTGTCCGGGCTGCTGATCGGCGCTGAACTGGCCGCCGCGCGACCCTATTGGCTGGGCCAACGGGTCGCTCTGGTTGGCGGGGCCGCCCTCCAATCCAGCTATGCCCGCGCCCTTGCCACGCAGGGCGTAACCGCCGAAACTTTGGATGCGACCGCCTGTACCTTGGCAGGTCTGGCCGCGGCACGCCCGTAAAGGACACTTGATGACCCACCGCCCCCTCATTGCGATTCTGCGCGGCATCACCCCGGCCGAGGCGTTGCCTGTAGCCGAAGTGCTGATCGCCGCAGGCATTACCCGGATCGAGGTGCCATTGAACTCGCCCCATCCGGTCACATCGATCGCCGCCATGGCCAAGGCCTTTGGCGCAGCGGCGCAAATCGGCGCGGGTACGGTGCTGACGGTGCGCGATGTGCAGGAAGTGGCCGATGCCGGGGGGCGGCTGATCGTTTCACCCAATTTCGATGCCGACGTCATTCGCGCTACAAAGGCTGCGGGGATGGACTCGTGGCCGGGCGTGATGACACCCACCGAATGTTTCGGCGCGCTGAAGGCCGGTGCGGACGGGCTGAAGATATTCCCCGCCTCGTTGATCGGACCAGAAGGCGTCAAGGCGATCCGCGCCGTTCTGCCCAAGGGTTGCCAGGTCTATGCTGTGGGGGGGGCGGGGCCGTCGAATTTTGCCGATTGGTTGCGCGCCGGGGCGGATGGGTTTGGCATCGGCACCGCGCTTTATACGCCCGGTCTTTCTGCGGCAGAGGTTTCCACGCGCGCAACGGCCATCGTCGCGGCCTATGATGGGGCGCAGAACGGGGTGCGGACATGATCTTTGATGATCGCGCCTGTGAACTGGGCGAGGGGCCATTGTGGCACCCTGGCCGTAGCCAGTTGTTCTGGTTTGATATTCTGAACAACCGAATGATGTCGCGCGATGCGACGGGCCAGCAGGAGTGGCGGTTTGCCGGGCGGGTGTCGGCCGCGGGATGGATTGATGATGACACGTTGCTGATCGCCTCGGAAACGGCGTTGACGCGATTCAACCTGCAAGACGGCAGCCGCGACGAGGTAACTCCGCTGGAGGCGGATCGCCCTGATACACGGTCGAACGACGGGCGGGCCGATCCGCAGGGCGGGTTCTGGATCGGCACGATGGGAAAACAGGCCCAGCCGGGGGCAGGATCGATCTGGCGCTTTTACAAAGGGGAGCTGCGTCGGCTGTTTCCCGGCATTTCGATCAGCAATGCGATCAGCTTTGCCCCCGACGGCCGCACCGCGCATTTCGCCGATACGGCGGTTGGCAAGGTTTGGCGGGTGGCGTTGGACCCTGCGGGGTGGCCGCTGGGCAAGCCGGACCTGTTCCTTGATCTTGCACCCCAGGGCCTGAACCCCGATGGCGCGGTGGTTGATGCGGCGGGGCTGTTGTGGATGGCGCAATGGGGGGCAGGTCGGGTTGCGGCCTATGCGCCCGACGGCGCGCTGGTGCGGACGGTCGAATTCGATGCCCCCCACACCTCCTGCCCGGCCTTTGGCGGCCCGGATCTGACGACGCTGTTCTGCACCTCGGCGCAAGAGGGGCTGGACGCCGCGGCGCGCGCGGCCAATCCGCAGTCAGGCAAAGTGTTTGCCGCCACCAACATTGCACGCGGTCAGCCAGAGCATCGCGTTCTGTTGTGACGTGGCGGCAGGGAGCGAGACTGCCCCTTCTCTCGCTAGTGTCGCGCCTTCTAGCATGTCCGCCGGGCATAGCCGCAGGGGAGGGCGGATATGGATGGCGAAACCTTCGACTATGTGATTGCGGGCGGCGGCTCGGCGGGCTCGGTTCTGGCCGCCCGGTTGAGCGAGGATCCCCGCATCACCGTCTGCCTGATCGAGGCTGGAGGACGAGGGGATGGTCTGCTGGTCAGACTGCCTGCCGGCACCGTCGCGATGCTGCCAAGCCGGCCGCGCATCAACAACTGGGCCTATCAGACGGTGCCGCAGCCGGGGCTGAACGGTCGCCGGGGCTATCAGCCGCGCGGGCGCTGCCTGGGCGGCTCATCTTCTATCAATGCCATGCTGTATGTCCGCGGACAGCAGCAGGACTACGACGATTGGCAGGTTCCGGGTTGGGGCTGGCAGGATGTGCTGCCATGGTTTATGCGCAGCGAGAACAATGCGCGCGGAGCGGATGCTTTTCACGGCGATGCGGGGCCGTTGCAGGTTACCGACCAGCAAAGCCCGCGTCCGGTGTCGCGCGCTTTTGTTCAGGCGGGCCAGCAGGCCGGTCATCCCTTGCGGAAAGATTTCAACACCGGCGACAACCATGGCGTCGGCCTTTATCAGGTCACCCAGTTTCATGATGAGGCCCGGCGTGGAGAGCGGTGCTCGGCAGCGGCGGCCTATCTGCATCCGGTGATGGCACGCGCGAACCTGAAGGTCATTACCGGCGCGCAGGCAACTGGCCTCACGTTTGCAGGGCGCAGGGCGACAGGCCTGACCTATCGGCAAGGCGGGCAAGACCGCCGCGCAAGCGCCCGGCGCGAGGTGATCCTTTCGGCAGGCGCCTTCGGGTCGCCGCAGCTTTTGATGCTGTCGGGCATCGGCCCGGCGCATCATCTGCAACACATGGGCATCACGGTGCGCCATGACAGCCCGCAGGTGGGTGCCAACCTTCAGGACCATCTGGATTTCATCCTGTCCTGGCGCAGTCGCGATCGTGACAATTTCGGTCTCGGCCTGCGCGCAGGGCTGGGCTTGCTGAAACATGCCCGCATGTGGCGCAGGACCGGGCAGGGGATGCTGGCCACGCCTTTTGCCGAAGGGGCGGGGTTTCTGAAAACCGATCCGGCGTTGGACCGGCCCGACGTGCAGTTGCACTTCGTTATCGGCATTGTCGATGACCATGCCCGCAAGCTGCATCTGGGGCATGGGCTGTGCTGCCATGTCTGCACCTTGCGCCCCCATTCGCGCGGGCAGGTGCGGTTGGCCACGCCCGACGCGTTTGCCGTCCCGGCGATTGATCCAGGGTTTCTGTCAGACCCGCGCGACCTGGCCACCACTATTGCCGGGGCAAAACTGACGCGGCATCTGATGATGCAGCCTGCAATGGCGCCCTATCTGCATACCGAGATGTTCGGCACCCATGCCGGATTGACCGATGCCGACTGGGAGCGCCATATCCGTACCCGGGCCGATACAATCTATCACCCCGTGGGCACCTGCCGCATGGGGGACGATCCGGCATCGGTGGTGGACCCTCAGCTCAGGGTGCGCGGGATCGACGGGCTGCGGGTGGTCGATGCCTCGGTCATGCCTCGCCTGATCAGCGGCAACACCAATGCCCCGACGATCATGATTGCCGAACGCGCGGCACAGTTCCTGCTGTCGGAACGGGCTTGCGCCTGACAGGCCAACGGCCCCAGATGAGGGGCGGGGGTGACGATGACGCAGGGTTGGATCGGGCTATTGGGTGGCATCGGCCTGTTCCTGTTCGGAATGGGTGTGGTGACGGGCGCATTGGCCGAACTGGCCGGGCCGCAGTTGCGGCATCTGTTGGCCCGCGCAACCGCGACACCCCGGCGCGGGGCACTGACCGGCGCGATAGCGGCGACCGCACTGCAAAGCACCACCGCCGTTCTGGTGATGATGATCGGCTTTGTCAGCGCGGGGGCCTTGGGTTTTCCGCAAACCATCGGTGTGATTGCCGGGGCCAGCCTTGGCAGCACCGTGGGCGGTTGGGTCATCGCCCTGCTGGGGCTTAAGCTGGGCCTTGGCACCGCGGCGATGCCGGTTCTGGCGGGGGCGGCGCTTGTGGCGCTGTTGTCGCATGGGCGGGCCGGGCGGATTGCGCGGCTGGTCGCCGGACTGTCTTTGCTGTTCATCGGCTTACAGGTGATGCAAGGGGGGCTGTCAGGCGAGGGGATGATTTCCGCCGCCGATCTGCCTCAGGCCGCGGGGCTGTCGGGGGCGGTTCTGCTGCTGATCATCGGGGCAGTGGTGGCAATGGTCATCCAAAGCTCGAACACCGGGCTGGCGCTGGTGATGGCGATGCTGGGCGCCGGGACGCTGACGTTGGATCAGGCGGCGATTCTGGTTGTCGGGCTGAACATCGGCGGACCGGCTGCGGGGATGCTGGCGGCCGCAGCGGACGGGCGCGAGGGGCGGATGACCGCGCTTGCCAGCGTGATCATGCACGCGGCAACCGGGTTCGTGCTGTTTGCCGCCGTGCCCCTGTTGCGGCTGTTGCCGTCGGGGGTGGATGCGCAGGTTGCACTGGTAGCCTGGGATACGGTGTTCAACTTTGCCATGGCGGCGCTGTTTCTGCCTTGGCCGCACCGCTTTGCCGCTTTGGTGCAGCGCATCGTGCCAGACCGGGGCGGGAAAACCCGGCTCGACCCGGCCTTGCTGCGTGATCCGGGCACAGCCTTGTCGGCGGCGCTGGATGCAGCGGCGGATTTGCGGTGCGCGTTGGCCGGGCAGTTGCAGGCGGGTCTGGCCGGCGCCGTCGATCTGCCTGAGCCCTCCGCTGACCTACGCGCACTTGAGGACTGGCTGGGCCTTATCCGCATTCCGCAGAGCGACGAAGTGTCGCGCAACTGTCGCACCGAACTGTATCACCTGACCGATCATCTGTCGCGTCTGGCCGCACGTTTGCAGGAAAAGGACCGGCTGGATCTGATCCGCGACGATGCCGGGCTGGCGCGGATTGCCAGCATTCTTGCCCATGGGCTGGCCAGCGGGCGCAGCAGGAACGGGACAGAGCAGGCGGTGATCAGCCGGGCACACCGGATGCGGCATGAAACACTGGAATCCGAGGCGGCGGGCAAGCTGCCCGCCGACCAGGTTTTTGCCCGCACCGATGCCTTGCGCTGGCTGGAACGCGTCGCTGACCATGCAGAGCGTATCACCCGCCACGAAACTGTGGCCCGGCAAGCCCTGAACGGATAGGCCCCTGAACAGAGCGGCGGGTCAGGCGCTTTTCTTGCCGAAAATCTTGTTCTTCAGCCAGATCAGCGGCACCAGCACCAGGATTGCCCCTTTTTTCAGAAAGGCCAGCAGCACCACCAGCAGGCCCGCCTTGGCCGCAACCTTGCCTGCGATCAGACCGCCAATGCCCACGGCGGCTACCGTATCGGTTCCGGGCAGGTAATCGGCATAACGGTTGCCGTCGGTAAAGGTGATCATCTTCAGAACCGCCGGTGCCGCCGCTTCGACCTTTGGCAGTTGGTCGGCCCCGGCAATGAAATTCACCACCAGCACGCCTTTGCGGCCCAAGGCTCGAATGTTGTAATTCAGCGTATCGCCGTCGGACCCTTCGAAGTGCAGCAATTGCGCCCAGTAAAGCTTGCGCTCCGCGCTGTCGTAATGCGGGGGCGCGGCCCAGCCCAGCAGGGTCATCTTGGAAAAACCGGCTTTCTCGCGCTCTGGATTTGCCGCGGCGATGTCTTCCTTCATTGAAGTCAAGAGCGCATCATAATCCATCCCGGCGGCGTCGGAGTCCGAGACATAACCCATGGGATCAAAGGAAATCTCAATGCCCCACGTCTCATCTATCGGGCTTTTGTCGCGCGGGAACACCATGCCCAGCGTATCGGGCGAGGGGGGATTGTCCCAAAGCTGTTCCAGCACATAGCGGCCGTCCTTGGCGTTCAGGAAGTAATAGCCGTCGGGTACATCCAGCGTGACCTGCCCGCCGTCCAGCACGACCTTGCCCTGCTTGATATCCAGCGCGGCCAGGCCGGAATGGTAGGGCTCTTCAACCTGATCAAGCAGGCCGGGGAAAGCGGTGTCAAAGGGCTCGGCACTGGCCAGCCCGGCAAGGGCGAGGCACAGGCATGAGGCGGAAATCAATGTTTTTAAACGCATGATCGTTACTCTTGAAGGTCAATACCTCGCAGAATAACGATCACGAAGTCGTGAGGCAAGTCAGAGCGAGGCGTCAAGCGCCGCCAGAACCGCGTCGCCCATCTGGCTGGTGGATACCGGGGTGCCACCTGCCGGGCCCATCAGGTCGGCGGTGCGGACGCCATCGGCCAGCACCTTTTCCACGGCCTTTTCAACGCGCGTCGCCTCGTCGCCAAAGCCGAAGGAATAGCGCAGAGCCATCGCGAACGACAGGATGCAGGCGATGGGGTTCGCCTTGCCCTGCCCTGCGATGTCGGGGGCAGAGCCGTGGACCGGCTCGTACAGCGCCTTGGGGCGGCCATTGGCCATGGGTGCGCCAAGGCTGGCCGAAGGCAACATGCCAAGGCTGCCGGTAAGCATGGCAGCCAGGTCGGACAGAAGGTCGCCGAATAGGTTGTCGGTGACGATCACGTCGAACTGCTTGGGCCAGCGGGTCAACTGCATTGCGCCTGCGTCGGCATACATATGGGAAAGCTCGACATCGGGGTATTCCTTGTCATGCACTTCCTGCACGACCTGACGCCACAGGATACCCGATTCCATGACGTTGGCCTTTTCCATAGAGCAGACCTTGTTGCCGCGCTTGCGTGCCAGTTCAAACGCCGAGCGGGCGACGCGGGCAATTTCGGATTCGGTGTACCGCTGGGTGTTGATGCCCACACGCTCGTTACCCTCGGTAAAGATGCCGCGCGGCTCGCCGAAATAGACGCCGCTGGTCAGTTCGCGGACGATCATGATGTCGAGACCGGCGACGACCTCTTTCTTCAGCGACGAGAAATCGGCCAGCGCGTCAAAGCACTGGGCGGGGCGCAGGTTGGAATAAAGGTCCATCTCCTTGCGCAGGCGCAGAAGGCCGCGCTCGGGCTTTACGCTGAAATCGAGGGCGTCGTATTTCGGGCCGCCGACAGCACCCAGAAGAACCGCATCCACCGCCTGTGCGCGAGCCATGGTTTCGTCGGTCAGCGGGGTGCCATGGGCGTCGTAGGAACAGCCACCGACCAGCCCTTCGGAGACGTCAAAAGTGATGCCACGCTTGGTGCCCATCCAGCCGATGATCTTTTTCACCTCGGCCATGACTTCGGGGCCGATACCGTCGCCGGCGAGGATGAGGAGAGAGGGGTTGGCCATGCTGCGGCTCCTTAAAAACAAGGTTGCGACGGGCCTAGCCAAAGGGGGCGGCGGGGTCAAGCCGCAGCCGGGGTTTTCTGGCCAGCACCATGCGCCGTTTCAGGGCCGCAGCTCAACCCAGACCGGCCTGTGGTGCGAGGCGGCTTGCAGGGCAGGGGTCAAGGGGTCGGCCTCGGGCGGCCACAACACGCCCGAGGCCGTGACGGTCAGATCGGGCGAGGGCAGGATAACCTCAACCCGCAAGCCGCCGATCTTGTCGTACAGGGCGGTGTCCAGCGCCGGGTCGCCATGCTGGCCTGCGTCCTGCCGCGGGTTGGTGCCGCGGGGGGCGGGGTCTTGCAGGCGGGGGCTGGCGAGCAGGGCCTGAAGCGCGGCGGGCAGGCCTTCGCCATCCATCGGGTCAAGGTTCGGCTGACCCAGCAGGACATAGGGCGGCTGCGGCGCCGCGAATGGCAGGTCGCCCGCCAGCAGATGCAGCCAGAATGCGGCCTCATCATGGTTGCGGCGGCCGTTTCGATCCTCTGGCCCGTCGAACACCGGCGGGGTAGCGTACCAGGCAAGCAGGGTCAGCGCGCGGCCATCGGGCAGTTGGACCGGTATCGCCCAATGCCCGGCGGTGGACAGCCGCTGCACCGCCCGTACCTCGGCCGGGGTGCCCTGTGGCATCAGATTGCCAGGCAGGTCATGCCAGAGGAAGGCCGAGTAGTCCTGCACCTGATCGGTCAGGATTGGCAGGCGCGATAGCAGGGCCATGCCAGCCTGGCCGGCAAAGCGGCCATAGCCTTGGGCCTCGCGCGCCTCGCCCCGCTTGCCGTTGCCGTCAAGGTCCAGCCCGGTGGCGATGCCCGTGTTGGGCCGCAGCGCAAGCGTGTAGGGATAGCGATGCCCGGCCTTGGCCAACCGGTCGGCCAGCGCCTGCACCGCCGCACCGCGCGCGTCATAGTCGATGCCGGTCAGCAGGATGACATCTGCATTCAGGGCGCCGATCACCGCGACGGCGGCAGCGGCCTGCGGATCTTTGTTGCCCTCAAGGGAGCGAAGCAGCAGGCCGGGGCCGAAACGGCTGAGTTCGGCGTTCCAGGTTGCAAGGCGCAAGCCATCGGCCCGGACAGGCAGCGCCAGCAAGCACAAAAGCAGGATCAGACGGGCGCGTAGTGACCTTGGGCCTTTTCGTTGCCCTTTGCCTTGCGGGTTTCGCGGATCATCTCGGCCACACGGCCCATGGCGATGCCACGCATGAAAAGGGAAGCAGGAAGAAAGGCCCATGCCGTCATTGTCCAGATCAAGGTCTGGGGCGAACCCATCGTCACGGGCTGAAAGCCATCGGACGCGATCTTCACCACCGCCGGGGTCAGGAATGGCAGCAAAAACCCTAATGCAATGTTAACGCGGGCGTCGCGTGACAGCCGGCGGACCACATCGGCCCCGGCGGTCGGGTCAAAGGTGGGCAGGTTGACCCAGACGTTGAAGGCGGCATCGCGCGGCGGCCAGCGGCCCGCGCGCATGAGCGACACAAAAACCCCCAGCGAAATCAACGAGATCAGGTAAGACATTCCCGCCGCCGTGCGGACCGATGCCACCAGATGGGGCGAACTGTCATCAGCCATCATCAGCGTCGCCAGCCGCACCGGGCTGTAGGGGAAATCCATCGAAATGCCGATCAGCGTCCCGATGGCGTCGAAGAACTCGGTGATGGTCGTTGGTGCCACGCGGCCCCGCTCGATCGCCGACAGTGAAAAGACCGTGACCAGCAGCATCACAAAGCGGATGCGGTTGAAGGGCGGCGCGTCGCGGAATTCGACAAGGCTCGGGTAGGTTGCGTTGTATTCGATGAAGGTCAGCGTGCCGGCAAACAGCGCGACAAGGGCTACCATCTGCTTGGTATCACTGGTTATTCCCGGCAAAAGCGCCGAGGGGGTGGCAACAACCACCATAACCAGAAACGCGCGCACGAATGCGCTTGTCATTCTTGACACGACTGCCCTTCCACCTGCCAAACGGTCTGGTCCGGTGCTTTGCCGGGCCACTATTCCGATGATGTCCCGCACTTTGTGGCGGATTGCCTCAATCTTGCCCAATTTGTGCCTTTATTCGCCAAAGGTCGCAACAGTCGCTTTCACAAGGGCATGGAAATTTGGCGATTTAACGGACGATGTGTCGCCCGATTGCATCAAACCCGTGGCAAGAAAAAGGCCGCCCAACCGGGCGGCCTTTATATCATTGGTTGAATTGTGTCAGATCCAGGAGTGGCTCTGGTTGTATTTCGCTTCAAAGCTGTCGATGGATTTGGCCTTTTCCAGCGTCAGGCCGATGTCATCCAGCCCATTCAGCAGGCAGTGCTTGCGGAAGGGGTCGATGTCGAAATGGAAGGACTGGCCGTCCGAGGTGGTGACGGTCTGCGCCTCCAGATCCACGGTCTGGCGGGCATTCGCGCCCTTTTCGGCATCTTTCATCAGCACATCCACCGCCTCTTGCGGCAGGACGATCGGCAGGATGCCGTTCTTGAAGCAGTTGTTGAA
>DDEX01000096.1:0-6676 GCA_002336845.1 Rhodobacteraceae bacterium UBA1943 | reverse complement strand
AGCCGCAGCCGAAATTGTCGCCCGCCACGATGATCTCGGCCTTGCGATAGGCGGGCTGGTTCAGAACGAACTCAGGAATCTCTTTCCCGTCAAGGGCATAGCGCATCTCGTCGAACAGATTCACGCCCAGGCCCGTCCGCTTGATGGTCTTCAGGAACTGCTTGGGGATGATCATGTCGGTGTCGATGTTGACCAGCGGCATGGGCGCCGCAATTCCGGTCAGGGTGGTGAACTTGTCCATCTTGTGACCCTTTTCTGGGGCGGGGGAGGTTGCATTTCCCCCGGCATTCGTTGTGGTTAAGCGACCCTGACGGATCGCGGAAGATGTTTGAGAACCTTGATTTCGACCAGATGCAGACCTGTGTCTTTCACCGCTGGACGCCGGGTATCGGTGATCCGACGCTGGCGGGCTGGCTGACGGTTCTGGCCTATGCCTTGTGTTGCTATCTGGCCTTCAGGGTGACTGGCCGCGCTCGCAAGGGGCGCGAGCGGACCTTCTGGATGCTGGTCGCGCTGGCAATGGGCTTCTTGGCCCTGAACAAGCAGCTTGACCTGCAATCCCTGCTGACGTCGGTTGCGCGTTGCGTGGCACAGGCGCAAGGGTGGTATGCCGACCGGCGCGGCGTTCAGAAGGAATTCATCGAAGGTCTTCTGGCGGCCATCGCGGCCATTCTGCTGCTGGCCCTTTACCTGATGCGCACGCACCTGCGCCGGAACGGGCTGGCGATTGCCGGCCTGGTTCTGGTGGGCGGGTTCGTGGCGATACGGGCGGTCAGCTTTCATCACTTCGATTCGTTCCTGCGGGGAGAATTTCATTCGGTGCGGTTCAACGTCATTCTGGAAAACTCCGGCCTGGTGTTGATCGCGCTGAATGCCCTGTTTCTGCTGCGGCGAAGGCCGGGGCGCTGACCCCGGCCCGGCGGCTCAGGCCATTTCGGCCAGAACCTCGCGCACATCCGTGAGATGGCCGGTGATGGCTGCGGCGGCGGCCATGATCGGGCTCATCAGATGGGTGCGCCCGCCCCGGCCCATGCGCCCCTCGAAGTTGCGGTTCGAGGTCGCGGCACAGCGTTCGCCGGGGGCCAATTGGTCAGGGTTCATGCCAAGACACATCGAGCAACCCGCCAGACGCCATTCAAAACCGGCGTCGGTGAAGATCTGGGCCAGACCTTCTTCCTCGGCTTGCAGGCGCACAAGGCCAGAGCCGGGCACCACCATTCCACGCACGCCGGGGGCGATCTTCTTGCCCTTCAGCACTGCGGCGGCGGCCCGCAGATCTTCGATCCGGCCATTGGTGCAAGAGCCGATGAACACCGCGTCAATCTTGACATCGGTCAGTTTGGTGCCGGGTTTCAGGCCCATGTAGTCAAGCGAACGCTGCGCCGCCTCAACCTTGCCGCCGGTGAAATCGCTGGCGGCGGGAACGGTGGCGGTGATGGGCAGCACGTCTTCGGGGCTGGTGCCCCAGGTCACGACGGGCGCGATGTCTTCGCCGCGAATCGTGATCACCTTGTCGAAGTGCGCGCCTTCATCGGTGAACAGGGTTTTCCAGTAGGCAACCGCAGCCTCCCACTTTGCGCCTTTCGGCGCATGGGGGCGGCCCATGCAATAGGCAAAGGTCTTTTCGTCGGGCGCAATCAGGCCAGCGCGCGCGCCGCCCTCGATCGCCATGTTGCAGACGGTCATACGGCCTTCCATCGACAGATCACGGATCGCCTGACCGCAATACTCGATGACATAGCCGGTGCCGCCCGCCGTGCCGGTCTGGCCGATGACGGCCAGGGTGATGTCTTTCGCCGTGACACCGGGCAACAGGCTGCCGGTGATTTCCACCTTCATGTTCTTCGATTTCTTCTGGATCAGGGTCTGGGTGGCCAGAACGTGCTCTACCTCTGACGTGCCGATGCCATGAGCCAGCGCCCCGAAGGCGCCATGGGTCGCGGTGTGGCTGTCGCCGCAGACCACGGTCATGCCGGGCAGGGTCCAGCCCTGCTCGGGGCCAACGATGTGGACGATGCCTTGGCGGATGTCGGACACGGGATAGTAGTTGATGCCGAAATCGCGCGCGTTCTTGTCCAGCGCCTCGACCTGAATGCGCGATTCCTCATTGTCGATATGGGTTTCGCGGCCGGCGGTGGTGGGCACGTTATGGTCGGGCACGGCGATGGTTTTTTCCGGCGCGCGCACCTTGCGGCCGGTCATGCGCAGCCCTTCGAACGCCTGCGGGCTGGTCACCTCATGCACCAGATGGCGGTCGATATACAGCAGGCAGGTGCCGTCTTCCGACGTATGGACGACGTGGTCGTCCCAGATCTTGTCATACAGAGTCCGAGCGGTCATGGCTCATCCTTTGGATTTGGCTGTGATAGGGAAATTCCGGGGGGGGGCGCGTACAAAAACGCACCTGTCGCGTCAGCGAAGGCGGGCCAGAATCGAACGGTTCAACGCCGTGAACCGCCAAGGCAGGCGGGCGTGATCGGCCATATCGAAAAAGCGCATCATGGGGCGTTAGATACGCCCGAATCTGCCCTCAGGCAAGGGCGGCGGGGGGCACTGCCTCAAGCAGATCGCCCGGCTGACACTCCAGCGCCTGACAGATCGCGGCCAGGGTTTCAAAGCGGATGCCCTTGACCTTGCCGGATTTCAGCAGCGACAGGTTCTGTTCGGTGATGCCGATGATTTCGGCCAACTCGCGAGAGCGCATCTTGCGCCGCGCCAGCATCACATCCAGACGGACGACGATTTCCATCAGATAAAGCCCGCGTTGTCTTCGGCGATGCGGGCAGCCTCGGCCATGGCCCAGCCGATGGTGACCAGCAGCCCCCCGGCCAGCAACAGCCAAAGCGTTTCGCTGGACAGTTGCAGGGTCAGTTGTTTGCCGCCGGGCGGATTGTCCATGGTCAAAAGGCCGATTTGCAGTGGAAGGGCGATGGTTTGCCACAGCGCCAGCGTCACCAGCGCCGCGCCGGTGCGGCGAATGGCGCGGGCGCAGGCGGGCGACAGGATTTCGGTCCGGCGATAGCGGGCGAAAAGGCCGCGCATCTGGGCCAGCGCATAAAGCATGGGGCCAAGGCCGATGGCCCCGACCAGAATCACCGCCAGGGATTTCGCGCCGGTCAGTGCGGTGCCCGCAGGCAGGCCCGGAAAGCTGCGGCCAAGCCAGTCGGGATGGGCATAGCCCCAAAGAAGCCAGCCCAGAACCAGCAGCGGCAACAGCACCAAGAGCGCGGTGGTCGCGCGCCACAGCCAGCGCGCCAAGGATTCGATGCGGCGCAGCGCAGGGATGACGGGAGGCAGCATGAAAACCTCTTTTCTCGAACAAAACTTAATGTATTACGATAATAAATATCTGTCAAAGGAGATTCGTATGCGTCGATTTCTTTCTGTTCTTGCTCTTGCGGGGTGCAGCTATGTCCCCGCCGCCACCATCGCGAGGCTGGCTGCCATCGACCCCTTGGCCGCCGATCCGGCCCAGATCGAACTGGCGGTGGTAATGCCGCCGGGGATGGAGGCGCTGCCCGGCACCGCGAAGATGACGCTGCATACCGAGGCGGCGGGCCAGGTGCGCGATGCCGAATATGTGCTGGATGAGAGATCGTTGCCGCCGGGTATCCCGGTGCCGGCGGGCGCCCAGGCCAAGGCTTATGGCCTGACAGCAGCAGATGTGACGCGGATGCGCGCCCTTCAGGCCGAGATCGCGGCCGGTCCGGGCACCGGCGACGGTCGGGCGACTTTGGGCGTGGGGCTGGGGGGCTGCAAACACGGCGCAGGGCCGGCCGCCAATGCCGAGGGCGCGGTTTATGTGCGGCTGGCGGCGGATGGGTCGTTCCTACCGCTGCTGGGTCCGGCGAAGCTGACCGCGATGTTGGGGCCAGAGGCGGTGGCCGGGCTGATCCCCTGCGGGGCAGGGCAATAGCTGCCTTTTGCCCCCATCTCCAAAAGTGGCATTGCTTTGGGAATGGGGGCCTTTTCAGGACAGCCTTTAATATGGGGTGAAAGCATGTTTCTTTGGGTCGGCGCACGCACGGTGCCGGAGCATGGGGCTGATGATGAAGGGCATGTTTCGTCTGGTGGGTCTGATTGCCTTTGGCGCAGCTCTGTCCTGCACCACGCCGGGGCTGCTGAATGCGAAGCCGCCGCCCTATCGGGCCGATACGGTTAGAATTTCGTTTGCCCTGCCGGAGTGGATCGGGATGGAGACGCAAGGACAGGCGATCCGTGTCGGGATGATGGACAAAGAGGGGCAATGGACAGGGGATGCCCCGGAAATTCTGGCCCTTACGCACACAGAGACAAGGGCGGATCGGGGTAATTCCTCGGTCGTCATTTTTCGGATCGCGCAAGAGGATTGGCCCGACTTCAATACTCTGGCAGTGAAGGTTCACGACATGGCGCGTCCTTTCAATATCGGAGTGGAGCCGGTCGCCGGATTTTGCCTGAAAAGCCACCCCAAGCGCCCGATTCTTGCAGTCGATTGGTACCTGAGTGCCGGGGGCGGGCGCCTCAACCATGATGGCTGGCAAAAGCTGCGGCTGGGCAATGATCTTGCGGCCTGCCGGTAGGAGGCTGAATTTCCACTGTGAAAACAGGCAATCGGGCTTGCCAAGCGGACCCAACCGATTTATCCGCGCGGCCTTGCGCGAAAGCGTGCGGGCGTTGAAGCATCGGGTTTGCGATGTTACTGTATGTCCAAGGGCCCGGTGCCGGGGTTGATCGGCACGCTGCATGGAGGACCCCGGTCCTGTCTCATTCCGATCCTGCGACCGGCCTTCCGGTTGCCCCGCGCGAGGGGCGTCCTGCCCGCGTGGATTTCACCGCCGATCAGGTTCTGGCTGCTGTCCTGAAATCCGTCGATGACGACAAGGCCGAAGAGGTCGTGCAGATCGACCTGCGCGGCCGGTCTGACGTTGCCGACTACATGGTGATCTGCTCTGGCCGCTCCAGCCGTCAGGTCGCGGCGATTTCCGAAAAGCTGGCCGAGCGGCTGAAGCACGAATTCGGCATCAATGCCAAGATGGAAGGCAAAGAGGCGGGCGATTGGGTGTTGATCGACAGCGGCGACGTGATCGTCCATGTCTTCCGCCCCGAAGTGCGCGAGTTCTACCAGCTTGAAAAGATGTGGCTGCCCGCCGGCACTTTGCGCGCCAGCCTGCAAGGCTAGGCCTGCCAGTCGATGCGGGTGCATCTGTGCGCCGTGGGGCGACTGCGGTCGGGGCCAGAACGCGATCTGGTCAGCGACTATCTACTGCGGTTCGACCGGACGGGCCGGGCACTGGCGCTTGGGCCTGCGACCGAGCATGAGGTCGAAGACAAGAAGAACGCCGGAATGGCGGCAGAGGCGGAATTGCTGGCCCGTGCCGTGCCTGCAGGCGCCGTTCTGGTGACGTTGGACGAACGCGGGCGAATGATGTCTTCGCCCGAATTCGCCGCGATGCTGGCGAAATGGCGCGATGGCGGGCGGCAGGACGTGGCGTTCATCATTGGCGGTGCTGATGGAATCGACCCCGGTTTGCGGGCGCGTGCCGATACCTCGATCAGCTTTGGTGCGATGGTCTGGCCGCACATGCTGGTGCGGGTGATGCTAGCCGAGCAGCTTTACCGGGCGGCCAGCATCCTGTCGGGTGCACCTTATCATCGGGTGTGACGCGTTCGTGGCTTCGCTTTTCGTCCGTGCTGCGTTAGATCGGCGGCAGAGGTGACCCATGATCCACGATCCGCTTTTCATCCTGATCGCCATTGCCTGTCTGGTGGTTGTCGTCATCCTGATGGTGGGGATCGGCGGGTTCGCCAAAGGGGGTGAGTTCAACCGCAAGCACGCCAACCGCCTGATGCGGTATCGCATCGCGGCGCAGGCGGTGGCGGTGTTGCTGATCGTGGTCTTTGCCTGGTTGCATTCGCGCGGAGGAAACTGATGGTCGTTCTGTCGAAAATCTATACCCGTACCGGCGACAAGGGCGAAACCGCGCTGGGCAATGGCGCGCGGGTGGCCAAGAATTCGGCTCGCGTGCAGGCCTACGGCACAGTGGACGAGACAAATGCGACCGTCGGTCTGGCGCGGCTTCATGCGACGGACGAGGCGAACGCGGCGCTGGCACGCATTTCGAACGACCTGTTCGATCTGGGGGCCGACCTGTGCACGCCCGACCGCCATCTGGACGCCGCGCTGCCCTATACGCCCTTGCGGATGGTTGCGGCACAGGTGGACCGGCTGGAGCGCGAGATCGACGCGATGAATGCCCGGCTGACGCCGCTGCGCAGCTTCATCCTGCCTGGCGGCAGCGCCTTGGCCGCCCATTTGCACCTGTGCCGCACGGTCTGTCGGCGGGCAGAACGGCTGGTGGTAGAGCTGGCCGGGCTTGAGGATGTGAACCCCGATGCGGTGAAATACCTGAACCGGCTGTCGGACTGGTTCTTCGTCGCGGGGCGGATCGCCAATGAGGATGGCAAGGCCGATGTGCTGTGGGTGCCCGGCGCCAACAGGTGATACAGGCGGCAGATGAACGGTGGGCGATTGATCGGCGCGCCCGATCAAAACGCGGCGTCCCGACGCAGGATCACGTCGTATTTTGTCTGTTCTGCGGCCCTCTGCCAAGCTAGGAAGACGCGGGAGCTTGGGCGGCCCCCACTTGGGCCATGAACAGGAGGTTAGCGCGATGAAGGTATTGGTGCCTGTGAA
>DDEX01000031.1:28934-29094 GCA_002336845.1 Rhodobacteraceae bacterium UBA1943 | reverse complement strand
TGTGGGGAGGGAGAGGGTGGGGGGCAGCCGACACCCAAAAATGCAAAAGGCCGCGCCCTAAGACGCGGCCTTCCTCGCTCATATCAAACGCTTACTTCAGCGCCTTGTCGGTGATCACATGGGTCCAGGCGCCCGACGGCTCCTTGGTGATCACCGGGTC
>DDEX01000031.1:0-28823 GCA_002336845.1 Rhodobacteraceae bacterium UBA1943 | reverse complement strand
TCCAGCCCTTCATCGAGGCGCGGACGAACTTGACCATCTTCTCTTCGAAAGCCGGGTCTTTCAGCTTGTCTTCCAGCACATAAAGGCCATCTTCCAGCGTCGCCACGCCTTCGTCTTCATATTTGAAGGTCACCAGATCCTCGGGCTTGATCCCGGCATCCAGCACCTGACCATATTCGTTGTAGGTCATGGTCGAGATGCAGGCCGCCTGCTTTTGCAACAGCGGATCGACGTTGAAGCCCTGCTTCAGCACCGTCACCCCATCGGCGCCGCCAGCGGTGGAAAGACCCAGTTTCGACATCCAGGACAGGAAGGGGTATTCGTTGCCGAAGAACCAGACGCCCAGTGTCTTGCCTTTGAAATCAGCCGGAGACGTGACGCCGGATTCCTTAAGGCAGGTCAGCATCAGGCCCGAGTGTTTGAAGGGTTGGGCGATGTTCACCAGCGGCAGGCCCTTTTCACGGGCGGCCAGGGCGGCAGGCATCCAGTCAACGATCACATCGGCGCCGCCGCCAGCGATCACCTGCTCGGGCGCGATGTCGGGGCCGCCGGGAAGGATGGTCACGTCCAGACCCTCTTCCTTGTAATAGCCTTTTTCCTGCGCGACGTAATAGCCGGCAAACTGCGCCTGCGTCACCCATTTCAGTTGCAGCTTCACGCTGTCATCTGCTTGCGCCGCGGTGGCCAGCAGGCCAAGTGCGGTTCCGATCAGCAGTTTCTTCATTGTCTCACCTCCGTTGTTGGGGCCTTTGGCCCGGTTATCTGCGTTGTGAGGGGTGCCAGAAGGTCACCGCCTTTTCGATGGCCGCCACAAGGCCATAGAAAACCGAACCCGACAGCGCCGCCACCGCAATCTCGGCCCAGACCAGCGGCAAGGCAAGCTGCCCCACGGCGGTCGAGATGCGAAAGCCCACGCCAAGGGTGGGAGAGCCGAAGTTTTCAGCAACGATAGCGCCAATCAGGGCCAGCGTCGTGCCGATCTTCAACCCGTTGAACAAAAACGGCATTGCCGCCGGAAAGCGCAGCTTGAACAGTGCCTGCCAATAGCTTGCGCCCCAGGTGGCGATCAGGTCGCGGCTCAAACGGTCGGTTGCCTCCAGTCCCGCGACCATGTTCACGAGGACGGGGAAGAACACCATCACCACCACAACGGCGGCCTTGGACTGCCAGTCGAAGCCGAACCACATGACCATGATCGGCGCGATGCCGACGATGGGCAGGGCGGCAACAAAGTTGCCAACCGGCAGCAGGCCCCGCTTGAGGAACGGCACCCGGTCCACCAGAACCGCCGCCACAACCGCCGCCGCCGCCCCGATCAGATAGCCGGTCAGCCCGCCCTTGATGATGGTCTGGAACCAGTCCAGCCCCAGGGTCGGCAGGTTCGCCGCAATCGCCTGCCCGATGACCGAGGGCGCGGGCAGTACGACTTCGGGCACCTTCAGCCCCTGCACGATGCCTTCCCACAAGACCAGAATCGCGGCCCCGAATAGGGCCGGTATCAGGATTTTCACCGCCCTCGTATTGGCCGCCGCACTGCGCGCCAGCGCAGAGTTGATGGCCCAAGTGACCAGCCAGAAGGCAATGGCAAAGACCAGCCAGATCATGCCCGAACCCCCATCCGCTTTGTCACCAGCCCCTCGGCCAGCCGCACCGCCAAAATCAGCACCCCGCCCAGAATGGCCGCCGCGAACAGCGCCGCCCAGACCATGATGGGCGAGCCGAACTGGCTGCCCACCAGCATCCGCGCGCCCAGACCTTCCACAGCACCTGTCGGCAATTCGCCGACAATCGCGCCCACAAGGCTGGCCGCAATACCCACTTTCAGCGAGGCGAACAGATACGGCACCGAGGCAGGCAGACGCAGCTTGAAAAACCCCTGCCCCTCGCTGGCGCTATAGGTCTTCAGAAGGTCCAGTTGCATCGGATCGGGGCTGCGCAGCCCCTTGATCATCCCGACCAGCACCGGGAAGTAACTCAGGTAAGCGGCGATGATCACCTTTGAGACCAGCCGGTTTTCCACCCCCAGATGGTCGCCCAGACCCAGCGAGTTCGACAGTACCACGATCATCGGCGCAATCGCCACCACCGGAATGGTCTGGCTGATGATCGCCCAAGGCATCAGCCCCATCTCGACCGTGCGGCTGCGGGTGATCATCACCGCCATGACGATACCCAGAAGGCTGCCCACCACGAAGCCCCAGAAGGTAGAGGTCAGCGTGACAAGCCCATGATAGACAAGGTTCTTTTTCGACGTGAGCTTGGTGCCGACCGTGGTTTTCCAAAGCTCTGCCACGATCTGATGCGGCGCGGGCAGCACGGGGCGTTCCTGTGCATAGGTCGCGGGGATCAGATCGGGGTTGGCCAGCACCAGCGCGGTTTGGGGCAAGACCGCCCCCAAGGCACCGGGCGGATTGGTGGGCGTGCCCGCGCGGGCGGCCTGATCAACCTCCCACTGGATGTTGGCGAGGGGGACGGCGAAATACCAGACCGCAAGGATCAGGGCGAGGACGGCGAGGATGGGGGTAGCGCGGGTCATTTCCGAGAACAGTCAAGATAGGGAAACGGAGACCCGTTGTAATCAATGGTCACCGACTGGGTGCGTCCCGATGTTTTCTCCGTAACATCAACATGCAATGTCCACTTTCCAGCCGGGTCATGGTCATGACGATAGGCCAGCATCTGATCACCGGCAATCACGCTGACGCCGTCCGGCGGCAGGTGCCCACTGAAACATGTATAGGCCGGGAAGCTCTGATACGGCTTTCCGTCCAGCAGTAGCCGAGCTTTGCAGGACAGTTCGATCAGCTCTTTCGATGGGCCAAAGGCGAGAATATCCAACCTGAGCTTGTTTTGGGCACTGAAGCAAATTGGGCTCTTCCATTGGTTATATTTGGGGATACGCACCCCTTTTGGTCTTCTGACCTTTTCATCATTCACAAGAAACGCGAGCACCTGGACTTGCCGGAACCTGAGGAGTGCCGGCCAAGTATCCGGCCCCAATGGCTCACCATTGTATTGAAGCAATTGCTCCGTTTCGCCAGCCGCAGCCGTGCCCGCATCGCTGACAGTATCTGCACCAGCAAAAAATGGGCATAGCGCGGCAATCAAGCCAGTAATAAGAAACGCCCTCACACCGCACCCCCCTTGGGCCAGGCGATCAGCAGTACCGCCACAACGCCCAGAGCGACGCCTGCCCATTGCTGCGGGCTCGGGCGCTCGCCGAACACCACCAGCGCCACCACGGTCACGGAGACAAGCTGGAACACCACCGACAGGGCGAGCGCGAGGCCAAGGCCCCCTGCCCGCATCACCGGGATCATCAGCGCATTGCCAAGGCAGAACAGCACCAGCGCGCCCGCCAGCATCGCCCAGCCGCCCTTGGTCGCATAGGTTTTCAGCGCCGAATTGGCGACCATGAACGTGGCGGTGGACCCGGCCAGCCACAGGAACACGCCGGGGTTCATGGCTGGCCTCTAGTCATCGGCGTGCCCTGCCCGCAGCCCCTCGCGCACGCGGTGGGCGATCTGGATGAACTCGGCCGTGTCGCGGATGTCCAAGGGGCGCTCTCGCGGCAAGGGGCTGTCGATCACATCGGTGATCCGGCCGGGACGCGGCGACATGACGACGATCTTGGTCGAAAGATAGACCGCCTCGGGGATGGAATGGGTCACGAAGCCAATCGTCTTGCCGGTGCGCGCCCAAAGCTTCAGCAACTCCTCATTCAGCCGGTCACGGACGATTTCATCCAGCGCGCCAAAGGGTTCGTCCATCAAGAGGATGTCGGCATCAAAGGCCAGCGCGCGGGCGATGCTGGCGCGTTGCTGCATGCCGCCCGACAGTTGCCAGGGGAATTTCTTGCCAAAGCCCGCAAGGTCCACCAGCGACAAGACCCGCTCCACCCGCGCGTCCTGTTCGGCCTTATCAAAGCCCATGATCTCCAGCGGCAGCTTGATGTTCCCGGCAATCGTGCGCCACGGATAAAGGCCCGCCGCCTGAAACACATAGCCATAGGCCCTTTTCCGCCGCGCCTCATCCGGGGCCATGCCATTCACGGTCAGCGTGCCGCCCGTCGGCTGCTCCAGCGCCGCAATCGCGCGCAGGAATGTGGTCTTGCCGCAGCCCGAGGGGCCGATGAAGCTGACAAAATCGCCCTTGTTGATGGTCAGGTTCACGTCCCTAAGGGCATGAACCGGGCCGTCATTCGTCTGAAACACCAGATTGACGCCTTGGGCAGAGATGACCGGGCTGGCGGTGGCGAGCGTGTCTTTCATCACACCCCCGTCGCCGGAATGCCCGTCCGCACCACCGGCCTTGGCGCAGTCAGCTCTTTCCACGCCGTCAGCGCACGGTTCACTGCCGGGCGGGTCTCTCGCCCGACGAACTGGCCCCAACCTTCCTGGCCATGCACAGTGCCATCCTCGAACGCCACGCGGCCGCGGGTCAGGGTATAGCGCGGCAGGCCGCGAACCTTTTGCCCCTCGAACACGTTGTAGTCGATGCTGGACTGTTGAGTAGCAGCACCGATGGTCTTTTCCTTCGCCGGATCCCAGACGATCAGGTCGGCATCGGCCCCCACCAGAACCGCTCCCTTCTTGGGGTAAAGGTTCAGGATCTTGGCGATATTGGTCGAGGTCACCGCCACAAACTCATTCGGCGTCAGACGGCCAGAGTTTACACCGTGCTGCCACAGCACCGGCAGGCGATCTTCCAAACCGCCGGTGCCGTTGGGGATTTTCGAGAAATCGCCCACCCCAAACCGCTTTTGCGCGGTGGTAAAGGCGCAATGGTCGGTGGCAACGCAGGACAGGCTGCCCGATTGCAGGCCCGCCCACAGGCTGTCTTGATGCTTTTTGTTGCGGAAGGGCGGTGACATGACGCGGCGGGCGGCGTGGTCCCAATCGGGATTGAAATATTCGCTTTCGTCCAGAACGAGGTGCTGGATCAGCGGTTCCCCCCACACCCTCTTGCCCGCTTGCCGCGCACGGCGAATGGCTTCGTGGCTGTCCTCGCAAGAGGTATGCACCACATAAAGCGGCACCCCCGCCATATCGGCGATCATGATGGCGCGGTTCGTCGCCTCGCCCTCCACCTGCGGCGGGCGGGAATAGGCGTGGCCTTCGGGGCCGTTGTTGCCCTCGGCCAACAGCTTGGCGGTCAGTTCGGCCACCACATCGCCGTTTTCGGCATGAACCATGGCAAGGCCACCCAGATCGCCCACCCGGCGGAAGGACGAGAACAGCTCATCGTCGTTCACCATCAGGGCGCCCTTATAGGCCATGAAGTGCTTGAAGCTGGTGATCCCGGCCTTGACGCTTGCCTCCATGTCCTCCCACACCTGCTGCCCCCACCAAGTGATCGCCATGTGGAAGGAATAATCGGCATGGGCGCGGGTGGATTTGTTGTGCCAGGCCTTGGCGGCATCCATCAGCCCCTGCCCCTGCCCCGGCAACACGAAATCCACCACCATAGTGGTGCCGCCCGCAAGGCCCGCCCGCGTGCCGGATTCGAAATCATCCGCCGAATAGGTGCCCATGAAAGGCATCTCGAGGTGCGTATGCGGGTCGATCCCGCCGGGCATGATGTAGCAGCCGGTGGCGTCCAGCACTTTGTCGCCCGAAAGGTTCGGGCCGATGGCGGCGATGGTGCCGTTTTCAATCAGCACATCCGCGACATAAGACAGATCCGCAGTCACCACCGTGCCGCCCTTGATCACCGTCGAAGCCATGATCCTACTCCCTGCATCATCTGTTCCTAAATATCCTGGGGGTCCGGGGGCAAAGCCCCCGGCCTTGGCCTCACTCCACCACCTCGGCCACCTCAAGCACCGCGTGCAGCAGCACATCCGCCCCCGCCGCCGCCCATTCCGGGCTGATCGCCTCGGCCTCATTATGGCTCAGCCCGTCCACGCAGGGGCACATGATCATCGTGGTCGGGGCCACGCGGTTGATCCAGCAGGCGTCGTGCCCGGCGCCGCTGATGATGTCCATATGGCCATAGCCCAGCTTTTCGGCCTTGGCCCGCACCACCGAAACCAGTTCGGGCGCGAAGGTGACCGGGTCGAAATGGCCGACCTCCTCGATCTCGCACCCCAGGCCAAGGTCACGGGCGACGGCATGGGCGGCGCGCATCACCTCGCCCTTCATCGCATCCAGCTTGCCCTGTTCGGGGCTGCGGATATCCACGGTGAACACCACCTTGCCCGGGATCACGTTGCGGCTGTTGGGAAAGACCGTCACCTGCCCCACCGCGCCCACGGCGTTGGGCTGGTGCGCCATGGCGATCTGATGCACGCGCTCTGTGATCCGCGCCATACCCAGACCTGCATTCACGCGCATGTGCATGGGGGTCGAACCCGTATGTGCATCCTTGCCGGTCAGGGTAATCTCCAGCCACCACAGGCCCTGGCCGTGGGTGACAACACCGATCTCCTTCCCCTCGGCCTCCAGAATTGGCCCCTGTTCGATGTGCAGCTCGAACATCGCCTTCATCTTGCGGGCGCCGGTAACCTCATCACCCACCCAGCCGATGCGGGAAAGCTCATCACCAAAGACCTTGCCGTCAAGGTCGGTGCGGCCCTTGGCATAGGCCTCGGTATGGATGCCGGCAAACACGCCGCTGGCCAGCATGGCGGGCGCGAAACGCGCACCTTCCTCATTCGTCCAGTTAGTTACGACGATGGGATGCTTGGTCTTGATGCCCATGTCATTGATCGTGCGCACCACCTCCAGCGCGCCCAGGACGCCCAGAACACCGTCATATTTCCCGCCCGTGGGCTGGGTATCCAGATGGCTGCCCATATAGACCGGCAGCGCCGTGGGGTCCGTGCCGGGGCGCGTAAAGAACATATTCCCCATGGTATCGACGCCCATGGTCATGCCCGCCGCCTTGGCCCAGCCCGCGAACAAATGGCGTCCCTGATTGTCGGCATCGGTCAGGGTCTGGCGGTTGTTGCCGCCCGCAATGCCGGGGCCGACCTTGGCCATATCTTCAAGGCTGTCCCACAGGCGTGCGGAATTGATGCGGATGTTTTCACCCGGTGCGGCCATCGCTCATATCTCCCATGCCTTCGGGGTCTTATGCCCCTTGCGGCGAATCTTTTCCTGACCGTATGGTCAAGGTGAAGCGCACCACAACCTGACCAGACGGTCAACGAAAATCTTGAGCCGACATGAGGCCATGAACGAAAACGCCCGCCCCCTTCGCCGCAACGAAATCCGCGCCCAGAACGAGGCGCTTATTTTGCAGGCGGCCGAGACGGTTTTTGCCGAAGCCGGCTTTGGCGGCGCGACGATGCAACTGATCGCCGATATGGCGGGCCTGCCCAAGGCGAACCTGCATTACTATTTCGCCACCAAGGAAGATCTGTATCGCCGGGTTGTGCAGAACATCTTTGAAATCTGGCTGCACGCTGCCGATTGCTTTGACAATGCCCCCGGCCCGGTTGAGGCGATCGGCGCCTATGTCGATGCCAAGATGGAGATTTCGCGCCGTCACCCCAACGGGTCCAAAGTCTGGGCGTCCGAGGTGATGCACGGTGCGCCGGTCATTCAGGATTATCTGGAAAGCACCCTGCGCGACTGGACGGCGGGGCGTGCGCGGCTCATTCAGAACTGGATTGATGAGGGGCGGATGGACCCGGTGAACCCCGACCATCTGCTTTACATGCTCTGGGCCACGACCCAACATTACGCCGATTTCGGCCACCAAATCGAAACGCTGAACGGCGGGGCGCCGCTGTCGGACGTGCAGTGGCTGGCGGCCAAGGAAAGCGTAAAAAGGATCATTCTGAAAGGGATCGGGGCGATCTGACCAAGGGGAACACCATGTCCGAGATTTCCGCGCTGGAAAGCGAGCTTGCAGGTCTGGTCCTTACGACCTTCACAGAGGAAACCGCGCTGGAGCTGGGCGGCCTTCTGGTTCAGGCGGCGCGGGATGAAAGGCTGCCGGTTGTCATCGACATCCGCACCGCCGACCGCACCCTGTTTCATGCCGCCCTGCCCGGATCTGCTCCGATGAACGACCTGTGGGCACAGCGTAAAAGCGCGGTGGCGCTGCGGTTTCAGCAATCTTCGCTGGTCGTCGGGCTGCGCCTTGCCCAGAAGGGCGAGACGCTGACCGATCATGGGCTGGACCTGGCAGCCTATGCCGACCATGGCGGTGCGGTGCCGATCCGGGTGGCGGGCGTGGGCGTGGTTGCGGTGGCCACGGTTTCCGGCCTGCCAAGCCGCGACGATCACGCGATGGTGGTCACGGCGCTGAAACGGCTGCGGGGCTGACCGCCTGCCGCAGCGCCTGGCTGCAAGGTCAGCATAGCGACGCCAACACGCTTGCCCGAAAGAATGACCTAACGTAAACTTTGCCATACCTGCGGATTTTTGCAGGGCGTTCTGCTGTTTTTTTCAAAAACCATTCCCGGAGGCCGCGATGCCATCGCTGCATATATACAATGACAGCCCGGATTTTTCGGATCGGGCTACCTCTGATCGGACGATGCCTTCCCCCCTGACCCGTATCCCCTGCAACACGCGCGAAACCTTTGTCTCGGCCATCGGCGCCCTCTGGGGCGGCACGACCAGTTTTGACAGGATCGCCATCGACACCCACGGCAACAGGGGCATGATCTTCTTCAACCATCAGGAAATCGACGCCGATTGGTGGGCGCGCAGCGCCGTGGTTGCACCACGCGCCATCGGCGCGGGCGGCGGAAGCCTGTATTTCTCGGGCTGCAACGTGGCCGAGGGCGAGGCGGGCTGGAGCTTTCTGATCGCTGCGGCGCGCTGCGTGTTCAAGGGCGTTTCGGGGCGTGCGACGGGCTGGACCTCCATGGGCTTCGCCAATCCGTTCAACGGCCATACGCTGCACGTCTGGGGCGATGCGCGCACCGTTTTTGTGGATGCGTCGGGGCGGGTGATCGAGCGCTATTCCGGTTGACGCGCAAACGGGGTTTGCATCCCTGATCTGGGTGGGACAATCTGGCCGCCCGAAACAGGCACACCATGACACGACCCCCGACCCGCATACAGGCCAAGAACTCTGCCGCCATTCTGGAAGCCGCGCTGGATGTCTTTTCCCAGCACGGCTTTCGCGGGGCGACGCTGGACCAGATCGCCGAGGTGGCGGGCCTGTCAAAACCCAACCTGCTGTATTACTTCGCCTCGAAAGAGGCGATTCATGCTGCCCTTCTGTCGGGGCTGCTGAAAACCTGGCTCGACCCGTTACGCGCGGTGAACCCTGATGGGGAACCGCTGGCCGAGATCATGGGCTATGTCCGCGCCAAGCTGAATCTGTCGCGCGACTATCCCCGCGAAAGCCGGCTGTTCGCGAATGATATCCTGCAAGGCGCGCCACGGATGCTGCCCGCCATCGAGGGCGAATTGAAGGCGCTGGTCGAGGACCGGGCGCAGGTGCTGTCAGGCTGGATGGATCAGGGCCGCATCGCCCGGCTGCCGCCACATCACCTGATCTTCTCGATCTGGGCACTGACCCAGCATTACGCCGATTTCGACGTGCAGGTGCGCACGGTTTTGGGCGAAGGGCACGACCCCTTCGCCGAGGCGGATGGCTTTCTTGAAACCCTGTTCACAAGGCTTTTGGCACCAAAAGGGGCGTAAGATGCTGACCAAATGCGCCCCCCTCCCCCTGCCAGGAGGAGGGATGGACAGGGGCACATCCTCGCCTCAGGCCAGTTCGCTGCCAGCTTGCGCCGAGTGGCTGAGAAGGCCAAAGACATAGGCCGCGACCGAACGGAAGCAGACCAGCGTAAAGCCGTTGTCCTGCTCCCAGATCGCCGCCGCCACTTGCGCCGCGCGGCTGCGGCGCAGCTCTCCCGGTTCCAGCGTGGCGAAATCGACCGGCATCAGCTTTTGCAGCGCCTGTGCGGCCTTGGCCCCTTCGATGCGGAAAATCGCCCGCGCGTCCGACACATCGGCAGCCAGATGATGCGCACCGCCCATGGCGGTGGCAATCGCGGCCATGGCTGCGGCGACCTGATCATAGGGCAGCACCAGCAGATATTCGTCCGGGCTCATCCAGCCCGCTGCACGGTCGCCGTTGATCACGATGCGGCGCTGTGCAGGAACCTTGGTGCCGACCGCCGCCTTGATGGCCGCGGCCAGTTCCTTCACATCCGACTTGGCGCGCAGGGTGATCATGCCCAGGGGGCCGACCTCGCGCACCGAAACGAAGCCGTCAAAACGGGCATTGCCCAGCGGAGAGACGGGATCAGACATCGTTGCGCGCTCCTTCCTTGTCGTAGAACACGGGGTCAACGACACGGGCCTTGACCCGGCCGCCATCAATCTTGGTGAACTCCACCACCTCGCCCATCCGGCCAAGGCCGCCATGGATCAGGCCCATGGCGATGCCCTTGCCCAGCGTGGGGCTGTGGTAGGTCGAGGTGACGCGGCCTTGGGTGTTGCCCTGACCGTTCGCGTTGTGGCCCGGTGCGGGAATATAGGCACCGTCCTCGATCACCGAGCCATCCAGCGTTTCAAAGCCTGCCAGTTTCCAGCGGTCTGGGCTGGCGAGGTAATTCCGTTCCTGCCCGCGCTTGCCCAGATAATCGGCCTTCTTCTTGGAAATCGCCCAGCCAAGGTTCAGGTCTTGCGGAATGACCGTGCCATCGGTTTCGTCGCCGATCATGATAAAGCCCTTTTCGGCCCGCATGATGTGCATCGCTTCGGTGCCATAGGGCATGACGCCAAACTCTTGCCCGGCCTCGATCAGACGCTCCCACAGCGCAAGGCCGTGGCTGGCCGGGACCGCGATTTCATAGCTGAGCTCGCCCGAGAACGAAATGCGATGCACCCGCGCCGGAATGTTGCCAAGGCTGCCTTCGCTGAACGCCATGAAAGGCAAAGCGGCTTTCGACACATCCATGCCGCCCAGCTTTTCCAACAATTGCCGCGCCTTGGGGCCAGCCACCGCGATCTGGGCATATTGCTCGGTCACATTGGCGGTATAGACCTGCCAATCCCACCATTCGCATTGCAGCCAGTCTTCCATCCAACCGTGGATACGGTCCGCGCCGCCGGTGGTGGTGTGGCACAGCCAGGTATCTTCCGCCAGACGCACGACCACGCCGTCGTCGGACAAAAAGCCCTGTTCGTTGCACATCAGGCCATAGCGGCACTTGCCCACGCCCAGGTTCGACATGACGTTGGTGTAAAGCATGTCCAGGAACTTGCCCGCATCCGGCCCCTTGACGATGATCTTGCCAAGGGTCGAGGCGTCCAACAGGCCCACATTGCTGCGGGTGTTCAGGATCTCGCGATGCACCGATTGCTCGTGGCTTTCCGCGCCCCGCGTAAAGCAGTAAGGGCGGCGCCACAGGCCCACCGGCTCCATATAGGCGCCGTGCTTTTCGTGCCATTCATGGATCGGGCTGCGGCGCAGCGGCTGGAAGATTTCGCCGCGCGACTCGCCTGCCAGCGCGCCCAGGGTGACGGGCGTGTAAGGCGGGCGGAAGGTGGTGGTGCCGACCTGCGGAATGTCTTCATGCAGCGCATTCGCAAGAACCGCCAAGCCGTTGATGTTCGACAGTTTCCCCTGATCGGTCGCCATGCCCAGCGTGGTGTAACGCTTGGTATGCTCGACCGAGGTATAGCCCTCGCGCGCGGCAAGCTGCACGTCGGAAACCTTCACGTCGTTCTGGTAATCCAACCACATCTTCATCTTCAGCGCCGGGCCAGCGCCCTGCGGCATGATCCAGACCGGCAGCATCGCGCCTTCAGCGGGAACCGCGACCGAGGCCGCCGCAACGCCGCTGGCCTTGCCAAGCGCCGCATCGGCCGCCGCCACGGCATCGAGCAACACCTGATCGCCGGTCAGCGCGCCATTGGCGGCACCGGCGGCATAAACCATCGCCTCACCATCCTGGTTGGTGGGCGCGCGGTTCGCATCGGGGCGGAAATGGGCCTGAACGGCATCCCAGTTCAGCTTGCCGCCGCAATGGCTGAACAGGTGAACCACCGGCGACCAGCCGCCTGACATGGCGACGGCATCGCAGGCAATCTCTTCCAGAACCGCACCCTCACCCGCCTGCGCGCCAATCGCCACGCCGGTCACGCGCTTGCCACCCTTGACCTTGACCACTGCCTTGCCGGTTTCGACCCGGATCCCCAGCGCACGGGCCTTGGCGGGCAGATCGCCGGTCACATTTGCACGGGCGTCCAGGATCACCGGAACCTCCAGCCCCGCCTCTTTCAAGGCGATGGCGGTGCGGTAGGCGTCATCGTTGTTGGTCACAATCACCGTGCGGTCGCCGATGCTGACGCCGTGGTTCACCACATAGTCGCGCACAGCCGCCGCCAGCATCACACCGGGAATGTCGTTGCCAGCAAAGGCCAGCGGGCGTTCGATCGCCCCGGTCGCGGTGATGATCTTGCCGACGCGCAGACGCCACAGGCGTTTCTTCGGGCGGCCATCGCCGGGGGTGTGGTCGGCCACCTTTTCCTCGGCCAAAACATAGCCGTGGTCATAGACGCCGACGGCCATGGTGCGGGCCATGACGGTCACGTTTTCCATCGCCGACAGGGCCTGAACCGTCGCTTTGACCCATTCGTCAGCAGGCTTGCCGTCGATCACATCGCCATCGACCGGCGCACGGCCACCCCAATGGGCGGTCTGTTCCAGCAGGATCACACGCGCACCAGATTTGGCCGCCGCCAAAGCCGATTGCAGGCCCGCGATGCCGCCGCCCACCACGAGGATGTCGGCAAAGCCATAGGCATATTCGTAACGGTCGGCATCCGCCTCTTTCGGCACCTGCCCCAGACCCGCCGACTGGCGGATCACGGGTTCAAAGATGTGCTTCCAGGCGAAACGCGGATGGATGAAAGTCTTGTAATAGAACCCGGCAGGCAGGAAGCGCGCGGCGTAGTTGTTCACCACGCCCACGTCAAACTCCAGGCTCGGCCAGTGGTTCTGGCTGGTGGCGGTCAGGCCGGAAAACAGCTCGGTCGTGGTGGTGCGCTGGTTCGGTTCAAACCGCGCGCCGGTGCCAAGGTTGACCAAGGCGTTCGGCTCTTCCGCGCCGCTGGCGACGATGCCGCGTGGGCGGTGATATTTGAACGACCGGCCCACAAGCATCTGGTCATTGGCCAAAAGGGCCGAGGCCAGCGTGTCACCGGCATAACCCGCCATCGACTTGCCGTTGAAGGTAAAGGTCTGCGGCTTCGTCCGGTCGATCAGACGGCCACCTTTGGAAAGACGCGTGCTCATCAGTAACCCTTCCAGTCGGGGCGCTTGGCCTTGATCTTGGCTTGCAGGTCGGCGGGCGGTTCCCCGGTTTGCGCAGGGTAAGTGCCGAACACCTCCAGCGTGGCGGTGCAGCGGGCGGCAAGGAACCACTTGCCGCAGCCATAGCTGTGCCGCCAGCGTTCGAAATGCACGCCCTTGGGGTTCTTGCGGGCGAACATGTAGTTCTCGAAATCGTCATCGGCAGAGCCGGGGCCGAACCGCTTCAGATGCGCCTCGCCGCCTGCACTGAGTTCGGTTTCCTCGGCCTTCACGCCGCAGTAGGGGCATTCTAGAATGAGCATGATTGGAAGCCCTTTCCATGCATTCCACACACGGCGTAGTCACCGTAGCCAGTGATCAAAGTACCGCCGCCGATCATCAGGATATTCACCAAGAAGGCTGTTAGCTCATAAATGCGAACGCCCTTGGCCTCTTCGTCACCGTTATGGCGGGCAATCTGCCAGTCGATAAGATTGGGGCCATGCAGAGCAAGAAACACCACTCCCCAAAAGATCATAACCGCCCCATATCGCTGGAAGCCCGCCGGGTCAGGGGCCTTTGCATAGACATAAAGCATCCATATGGACTGCAATGCCGCGCCCCCTTGGGTAGCCGTAATTATCCAACTGCGTGACGACACAAACAGTTGCATCAGTGCGCCACCCCGGCGGCCACCGACTCGTCGATGAACTGCCCTTCGCGGAAGCGCCACATGTTGAAATCGGCGGCCAGCGGGCCCGGTTCGCCCTTGGCGACCAGTTCGGCCATCGCCCAGCCCGAGCCGGGGATTGCCTTGAACCCGCCGGTGCCCCAGCCGCAGTTGATAAAGCAGTTGCCGACCGGCGTTTTCGAGATGATGGGCGAGCGGTCGCCGGTCATATCCACGATGCCGCCCCATTGTCGCAGCATCTTCAGGCGGGAAATGATCGGGAAGGTTTCGATCAGGGCGCGCAAGGTTTCCTCGATATGGTGGAAAGACCCGCGCTGGGTGAAGTTGTTGAAGCTGTCGGTGCCACCGCCGATCACCAGTTCGCCCTTGTCGGACTGGCTCATGTAACCGTGGACGGTGTTGGCCATGACCACAACGTCGATGGTGGGCTTGATCGGTTCGGAAACCAGCGCCTGCAAGGCCACCGCCTCGACCGGCAGGCGGAAGCCCGCCATATCGGCAACCTGGCCCGAATGGCCCGCCACCACGATGCCCAGCTTCTTGCAGCCGATATAACCCTTGGTCGTCTCGACCCCGCGCACAACGCCGCCCTCGGTGCGGACGCCCTTCACCTCGGTCTGCTGGATGATGTCCATGCCCATATCGGAACAGGCGCGGGCATAGCCCCAGGCCACCGCGTCATGCCGCGCCGTGCCGCCCTGCGCCTGATACAGCGCCCCCAGCACCGGATAGCGCGGGCCGTCGATGTTCATGATCGGCACAAGCTCTTTCACCTTGGCCGGGCCGATCCATTCGGTCTTGATGATGCCCTGCAACTGGTTGGCATGGACCGTACGCAGATAACCCCGCACCTCATGGTGAGTCTGCGCCAGCATCAGAAGGCCACGGGGGCTGAACATCACGTTGTAGTTCAGATCCTGACTGAGGCCCTGATAAAGTTGCAGCGCCTTGTCATAGATCGCGGCAGAGCTGTCTTGCAGATAGTTCGACCGGATGATGGTCGTGTTCCGCCCGGTGTTGCCGCCGCCCAGCCAGCCCTTTTCGATGATGGCCACGTTGCGGATGCCGTGGTTCTTGCCCAGGTAATAGGCGGTCGCCAAGCCATGCCCGCCCGCGCCGACGATGATGACGTCATATTCCTTCTTGGGTTCCGGCGCACGCCAGGCGCGTTCCCATCCCTGATGATACGACATCGCCTGACGGGCAATGGCAAAGACCGAATAGCGTTTCATGGGCAGCTCTCCGAAGGGTTCGGGCATGGCGATTGTTGTCGTCCCGAAGGCGAAATTAGCCGCCACCAGCAGCGGCACAATCGGGAAAATTGCGACATGGCATGACGCAGGCAGCCCTGCGGCACCTGAAACCCTTTTGCCGGGCGCAGGAAAAGACTATCTGGGCCGGACCGGCATGGGCCGAAAAACAGGGGCCGGAAAACGGGGGGCGCAAAATGGGTGATTTCGGGTTTTGGGCGGTAGCGGGCGGAACGGCGGTGGCGGTTCTGGCGCTGCTGCTGCGCGCCCTGACCAAAGCGCCCGAAGGCGACGACGACCACCCCGACCTTGCCGTCTATCGCGCCCAGCTGGCCGAGGTGGACCGCGACCTTGCCCGCGGCGTTCTCGCCCCGGAAGAGGCCGCGCGGCTGCGCATCGAAGTATCGCGCCGCCTGCTTGATGCGGACAAGGCCGCGCGGGCCGCCACGGGCGGGCACAGCCTGCCGGTGATGCCGGTGGTGGCGGCGCTGGTGCTGGCGATGGCGGGAGGCGTGGCGCTTTACCTGCGCCTTGGCGCGCCGGGCTATCCCGACCTGCCCATCAACGACCGGCTGGCCGCGACCGAAGAGCTGTACCGCACCCGCCCCAGCCAGGCCGAAGCCGAAGCTCAGGCTCCGAAACCGACCGAAGCGCCCAAGGCCGATGCCGAGTTTCTGGCGCTGATGGACAAGCTGCGCGCCGCCATCAAGGAACGCCCCGATGACCTTCAGGGCCTTTCCCTGCTGGCCAGGAACGAGGCGGCGCTGGCCAATTACACCGCCGCCGCCACCGCGCAGGGGCATCTGCTGTCGGTTCTGGGGGCCAAGGCCAGCCCGGACGATCACCTTGCCGCCGCCGAGTATCTGATTGCGGCGGCGGGCGGTTATGTTTCGCCCGAGGCCGAGGCGGAACTGGTCAAGGTGCTGACGCTTGATCCGAAGAACCCGTTGGCCCGCTATTACTCGGGCCTGATGTTCGCGCAGGTGGGGCGCCCCGACCGCACCTTTGAACTGTGGGAGCCGCTGTTGCGCGAAGGCCCCGAGGACGCGCCCTGGATGGCCCCGATCCGCGCAGGCCTGCAAGAGGCCGCCGACCGCGCGGGCATCCGCTATACCCTGCCCGACACCAAGGGGCCGGATGCCGCAGCGGTAGAGGCGGCCGGCGAGATGAGCGCAGGGGACCGCCAGGCGATGATCGAAACCATGGTCGGCAATCTGGAAAGCCGCCTGCTGTCCGAAGGTGGGCCAGAGGCGGAATGGCTGAAGCTGTTCAACGCGCTGATGGTGCTGAACCAGCCCGAGCGGGTGAAAACCGCGCTGGCGGCGGCAGAAAAGGCCTTTGCCGCCGATCCGGCCGCGCTGGATCGGCTGCGCACCGCAGCGGCGGCAGCCCGATGATCTGCCCCGACTTCGCCGATTTCGCCGCCGCCCTGCCGCCCAACCGTGCGATCTTTGGCCTTGATCTGGGCGACAAGACCATTGGCGTGGCCATTTCCGACCTGCGCCGCAGGGTGGCCACGCCGGTCGTGATCATCCGGCGGCAGAAATTCACGCTGGATGCGGCGGAACTGTTGAAACTGGCCGAGGCGCGGGGGGCATCGGGCCTATTGCTGGGTCTGCCGCTGAACATGGACGGCAGCGAGGGGCCGCGCGTCCAATCCACCCGCGCCTTTGCCCGCAATCTGGAAAAGCTGACCCCCCTGCCCATCGGTTTCTGGGACGAGCGTCTTTCCACTGTCGCCGCCGAACGCGCGCTGCTAGAGGCGGATGCGTCGCGAAAACGTCGCAAAGAGGTGATCGATCAGGTCGCCGCCGGGTATATCCTGCAAGGGGCGCTGGACCGTCTGGCGCATATCGAGGGCTGACGTGGACGATATCTGGAAGCGCAACGAAGTGGAAAGCCCCTGCGTCAAGATTTGCGTCGTCCACCCAGAGGCGAAAATCTGCGTCGGCTGCCGCCGCACAGTGGAAGAAATCGCCCGCTGGTCAGGCATGACCTCCGAGGAACGCCGGGCCATCATGGCGCAACTGCCGGGCCGCGCCAGCCTTTTGGCCAAGCGCCGCGGCGGGCGGATGGGGCGTCAGCAAGAATGACCGCTGGGCCGGTGTGACGAAAGGCCATCCTGGTCGATCTCGAACTCCTCCAGCGCGGGTATCATAGCCTCCGACTGTCGAGCATGATCCTTGCACCTTACCATCCACCACGCCGCCCGTGTCGCGTCGCCATCTGCTTTGAGACAAGCCGGAATCAGCGAAACACGGGCGCAGTGCGATCCGGTCAGTTCATTGAAATGTATGGGGATTGTGAACCCGTCTCGCCGAGAGCGCAGGGCGGGAGGAAAGAGATGCTGGGTGTTCGGAGACCGATTTCGCGCGGTTAGCCAGTCTCCGAAGGGCGGACTGTCCCTGCAAACTCCTTTGGCCCATAAAGAAAAAGGCCCCGCGAGGGACCTATTTTCGGGTTTGCAATGGGAAAGTGGCGGAGGAGGTGCGCTACCGCCACGCCCGGTCCAGCAACAGCCGCATGCAGACGCCTGCGCCGCTGAAGGGCCTGATCTTCACCGACACCGGCGCGGCGATGACCCCGACCGCGACCAAGAAGCGCGGCAAGCTCTACCGCTATTACGTGTCGATGGACGTGATCAAGAACCGCACGACGGAGGACGAGAGCGGCGGCGATCAAGCACCGACCCGCCTGCCTGCGGGCATGGTCGAGGACGCCATCGTCACCGAGGTGCGGCGCATCCTGCAGACCCCCGAGGTGGTCACGCAGGTTCTGGCGGCGCTGAAGCGTGATCAGGTGTCCGAGGCCGAGGCAATCGCAGCGCTGCATGATTTCAACACCCTCTGGGCGCAGCTGTTTCCGCTCGAACAGGCGCGGATCATCCAGCTTCTGGTCCGGCGCGTCAACGTCACCGCCGCCGGGCTCGAGGTCGACATCCGCCGCGAAGGCGTCGCGGGCGTGATCCGAGAGATGATCGCCCCGCGCGACATGGAGGCCGCCGAATGACCCGAGGCAATGACACGATCCGCGTGCTGATCCCCCTGAAGCTGCGCAAGAAGAACGGGCGGCCCAAGATCATGCCGCCCGCAGACTACAGCCCGAGCGAGGATCAGACGCAGGACCCGCACATCCTGCGCGCCATCGGCCGGGCATGGGGCTGGCGGCGGCGGATGGAGGCAGGCGAGTTTTCAACGATCCAGGAATTGGCCGAGGCCGTCGGTCTGGCCGAACGCCATGTCAGCCGCCAGCTGCGCCTCGCCTATCTGGCACCCGAGGTGCTCAAACGCCTGACCTGCGGCCGCGAGGCGTCGGCGGTCAGCCTATATGACCTGTGTTTTCTGGCTGGGGAGACATGGCAGGAGCAGGCTGAGCGGGCGTTTCCCGGCTAGGCTGCACCCATTCGCTACCTCTTGGCTAGACGCTGGCCTTTGGCCTACAACAGGGGGAACCTGAGATAACGGCCGGCAAGCGAACTCGACGTTTGCGTGCCCCGAGGACGAGGCATGAATGACCGTAGATGAACTAATCGAAAAGATTAAGAAGAGCACGCAGCATAAATACCTGTATCACTTTACTGACGAGGCGAACTTCCCCTCGATCAGCGCGAAGGGGTTATTATCCAAGGAGCGCATGAGAGCTGAAGGTTGGTGGCCACCGTTGGCGACCGGTGGAAACGCTCTAAGTCATGACCTAGATACTTATCGCGGTATCGATCCATATGTCAGCCTGTGTCTCACCAGAAGCCACAGAATGAAATTTCTTGCCCAGAAGGACGGCCGCCTCCCAAATCCTAGGTATCTAGGAATTCATCCGGAGGTCTTGAAGATTGAAGGTGTGCGGATTGCATTCGGGGTCGCAAATGCAAATGGCGTCGAAATTCTACCGGCAAACGAAGCCGTGAAGAAACTCGATGCGGAGGTCTTATACGATCGCACGAACTGGTCGGACCCGGCTGTTCAACAACGTCTCCAAGCTGCCGAAAAGCTGGAAGTCCTTGTTCCGAATTGTGTGCCAATAGAACTCATCGCTGGAGTCTTCTAATGGCAACTCGCCCGGTTTTCTTCCCCAGCTCGGACGAAATCCATCTTGTCCACGAGAGATCATTTGAATTCCCATGGGCATCAGGCTTCGCAGAAGTCCAAAAAAAGAAGAATATCGACGCCCTGCACTCGGCGGCACGCCAAAGGGGGGTCCAGAAGATTCTTGAGATATCATCAAAGTCATCAGAAGAACTGGGCCGGAAGCTTAGTGCTTTCAGCCTAAAGATCGATATTGACGGCCGGAAGTTCCCCTTGGAAAGCGTATATCAGGGATCAAAGGTTTTTGAAAAAGGAGGACCTTTCCCAGAAATTTTCGATCTTAGTCCTAGAGAGGCCAAGCGATTTATCAGAGAGGCGGATTTCGGGAAGCTGGTCAAGTTTGAGCTCGAAGGTCAAACATTTCCTCTTTCGCCAATGAATGCGTTCTATGACTGGCTCTACATCCGATCATTGGCTGATCATGCCGAATGGATCAGTCGCAATGTCCACTATGAAGCCTTCACCGACATTGAGTTCAATCCGGCGAAACAAGTGAATTGCCAAGCTCGCGCCTTCGCTGAATACCTCACGCTTCTCAAGAAAGGGAAGCTCTCCGAAGTGGCAAATGACTTCTCAGTCTTTGCCAAGATGATCCGCGCGATTTGATGCGCGGTTTCGGGTGTAGCTTGTTTTAGTGAAAACTCGCCTGAAAGGACGTCGCGGTCAGCGAGACATGCGCGTCCAGCGGCGGGTGCAGCTCAAACGCTTTCGGCTCGCGCGCGAAGTTCCAGAGCCGGAACAGGGACCATTCCGAGCGCCGCTCCTCGGCCACGGCCAGTTCGTTGCGGCTGATGTGGAAAGGGGTGCGTTCCCAGCCGTTCGTCGTCTTCACCTCGATTAGGCGCGGACGGCCATCCGGCGCGAAGCTGGCGATATCGTAGCCGGCACCATCGCCATCCTCCTCCGACACCCACCTGACCTTGCGCGCAAGATCGTCACGGCCCGCTGATTTCAGGGATGCCCATTCGTGCGCCAGCACGCGTTCCTCACCGGCACGGCCGAGCGCGCGGTTTCGCTCGTCTCGCGCTGCGACATCGAATTTGCGGGCGATGTGCAGCATCTGTTCCAGCTCTTGCGGCGGCGGCTGGTTCGACAACGTAGGCGGCGGCCCGATCCAGACCGTGCGTGCCTCCGCTAGGCCAGTCGGCGCTCCGGGACCCGAATGGCGGCCGAGCCAAGCCGGATTCAGCGCCAGCCAACGCGCCACGGCATCCACCAGCGTCATCTGGAAATTGAAGGCGGGCTTATAGCCCGGGATCCAGTCCTCACCCAGCCCCTTCAGCACGGCGCTGATGTTCTGGTGCTTGAACTCGACCGATCCCTCGGACCGATCATTCAACAGCGGCAGAAGTCGGCGCCGGTGCTCGGCCTTGTTGTAGGGGCGACCACAGACGTCGTCGGCCAGCATCGCGAAGTAATCCGCGACGATCAGGTCGTTCTCTTGATCGTTCCAGGCCCCATTTGACATCGCGCCAGGCTAAGGGCGGAAACTGCGTTTGTCATCAGAGACTTCGCGCAAAACTCCCAAGACATACCAACGACCACGCCGCCCGTGTCGCGTCTCTGTCTGCTTTGAGACAAGCCGGAACCAGCGAAACACGGGCGCAGTGCGATCCCGTCAGCTCACTGAATTATATGGGGATTTTTCACCCGTCTCGCCGGGAGCGAGGGGCGGGTGGAATGAGACGGTGGGCGTTTGGAGACCGATCTCGCGCGGCAGGGCAGTCTCCGAAGGGCGGAGGGTCCCTGCAAACCCCTTTGGCACATAAAGAAAAAGGCCCCGCGAGGGACCTCATCTCGGGTTTGCGAAGTGCAAGTGGCGGAGGGGATGGGTCTGCCGTCGAACCTTCTCTGGAAGTCCTACCATCTGACAGGTCGCCCTTCTCCTGGGCGATCCAGCTCCCTGCGGGCCTACCAGTAGAGCCCAAGGCGATGGAACCGAGGTGGTGTCCCTCCCAGCGGCATCCTTGCGGTCGGGTAGCCGACAAGGGCGGGGATCGGGGTCGTGCGACCCGTGACCAGGGCTCGGAGGCAGCGGATTCGGCTTTCGGTCGGGGGATGCGTCCTGAGCAACGAAGGCTCCGGAATGCGGCGGACGGGCAGAAGAATCTCCTCCCAGAACCGACCGACCCGACGTTCGAGCTTGACGAGCGCGCGCACGAGGCCGTCCGGGTCGCCGGTCAGCTCTGCGGCGGCGCGGTCGGCATCGTATTCGCGCGTCCGCGACAGGCCGAGCTGGACAAGCGCCATCAGCGTGGGCGCGAAGATCAGGAGCACCACGACCGACCAGGGCACATGGACCATGCCCGCCATCACGAGCGGCAGGTTCAGAAGCAGCAGGAATTGCCCTACCCAGCTGGCCAACGACACCAGCCGCGACATCACGTCTGCGAGTCCCATAATCCAGAGGTCGCGATGGGCGATGTGGCCGATCTCGTGCACGAGGACGCCGGCAAGTTCGCGACCGTCCAGGATCTCGAGCAGCCCGTCGGTGACGCAGATCGTGCTGTCCTCGGGGCTGCCCATGGCAAAGGCGTTCGGCAGCCGGCTCGGGACGCGATACAGCGCCGGGGTGCGCGGCAGGCCGGCGCGGCGCGCGAGCTCGGCAAGTGCTGCGACGAGACCGGGGGCCTCGCGCCCCGTCAGACGCTGGGCGCGATAGGCCGACAGCAGCATCCGCCGCGACAGGTCGGGGGCCAGAAACAGGCCGGCGACCATGCCGAGCGCGACGAGCAGCCCCGTTCCGTGCCCCAGGATCACCGTGACCGAAACCCAGGCGAGCGCCGCCATGAGCCCGAGCAGCAGCGCTGATTGCACGAGTTGAGCAGACGGTGGCGGGCGGAGGCTGCAGTCATCGCGTCTCCTGGCCTCCCGGTTCGCGTCGGTCCTGATCGCGCACGAGCCAATGGACAACCCCGAGCGCAAGCGCCGCGCCCGCGAGTGCGGCAATCTTTGCCGGCTCCGTCTCGCCGAGGTCCAGGATGATGAATTTGCGCGCGATGGCGAGGAGCGCGATCAGCACGATCGTGCGGACCTGGAGGAGCGCTCTTTTGCCATCCGGTCGAGGTCGCGCGTCAGGCCCTCACGTTCCGCGCCCTGCGCCTCGAGCGCCGCCGAACCACTCGCCTGCTCCTTTTCCAAAGCCGCGATCTCGCGCTCGAGCCCGGCCTTGCTCTTGTCAAGCGCACGCACCTCCGCCGCGAGCTTGTCGGCCCGCGCGATCACGGCCTTTGCCTCGTCTCGATCCGTCGCGAGCTTTTCCAGCGCGCCTGCAGCCTTTTCCTGCGCCGCCAAGGCCGCATCGCGATCACGCACCGCCGCGTCGCGTTCGAGGCTCAGGCGCTGCACCTCGTCGCGCAGGCCCGCAACCGCGCCCTCGATCTCGTTGCGCTCGCCAACAAGCTCATCTCGCCCCGTCCTGAGCCGGTCCTGCTCGGTCGTGAAATAGTCGATATCGCCCGCGATCTGGCCGTATTGCTGGTGCAATCCGTTCATCTGCACCCCCAGCACGCCCAGCGCGGCCAGCGCCATCACCGACAGGCTTGCCGCGATGATCGTGTGGGGTCGTGAGTTACGAAAGGTCTCGTTCGACGAGGTCAAGGCATGCCTCCATATCTCGGGCCAGTTCATCCACCCAGAACCGGCGCACGCGCCAGCCGAGGGATTTCAGTTGATGGTCGCGCCACAGGTCGGAGCTCTTGCGCAGACCATCGGCGGTTTCGTGGAATTGCCGCCCGTCCACCTCGAGATCGAGCTTGATCTCGCCGGTGCCGAACAGCGCGAAATCGAGCCGACGGCCGGCGATTTCATATTGCGGCATCGGCTTGAGGCCGCGGGTTTCGAGCGCGTGGAACAGGATGCGCTCCCAGTCGCTGTCGAACACGCCCTCGCCGCTGCGCTTGCGCGGTTCGGTTGCGGCGGCGGCCAGTCGGGCGAGCGTGCGCACCTTGCCCGCGCGGGCGAAATCGAGGTCGCCAAACACATGCGCCACCGCCCGCGCCCGCGAAATCGCCACGTTCAGCCGGCGATGGTCCTTTTGCACGAAGCTGACGGCGCTCATCGGGCTTGTTGCGGTGAGGGTCGGCGAGAAAAGGATCACATCGCGTTCCTGCCCCTGAAACCCGTCCACGGTGGCGACGCGGAACTCGGCCGCCTCGAGCTTGTGCGCCGGTATCGCCGCGCGCACCGCTTGTTCGATCGCATGCACCTGTCCGCGAAACGGCGAGGTCACCCCGAGCGTGCCGCTATAGCCCTCGCGCACAAGCAGCGTCTCGACATGGGCGGTGATCGCGCGCACCTCGGCGCGATTGACGTTTTGCCCCTCGAGCACGGCAGGGGGCGGCACATGCGCCCATGCCAATCCCGGCTTGAGACCGTCGGGCGCGCGGATCGTTTTCGGATCGTAGGCCGTTTTCAGGGCCGAGCCATAGAATTCCTGGCTGATATAGTCCACGATCGGCCCGACCGAGCGGTATTGCTGGCGCAGCAGGATCCGTTCGGCCTCGGGCATTCGTTGCGCGAAATCGAACAGGGACTGGCGGCTTTGCGCGAAGCGGCTCATGCGCGCGACCGGCAGGCCCTGCGCCTGCATCAGGTTGCGGTCCTGTGCCTGACCGAGTTGCGGAATGAAGTTGAGCTGCCGGTTGTCGCCGACCACCACCGCGCGGCGGGCGCGGGCGAAAAGCGGCAAAGCCGAGGCGATATCGCATTGGCTGGCCTCGTCGAAGATCACCAGATCGAACAGGCCTTCCTCCAGCGGCAACCGCTTCGGTGCGCCAAGCACCGAGACCAGCCAGAGCGGCCGATGCGTCAGCACCGCGCGGATCAGATCGGGTGGAGGGCTGGCGCGTTCGCCCATGAAATCGAGGTCCGCCTTGGCCTGATCGAGTTGATCGCGGTCGTCCAGCGACAGGTTTGCGCGGGTCGTCAGCTGGGCGGCCAGCACGGCTTGCGCGAGCGCCGCGATATCTTCGGTCAGGGCGATGACGTCGGGCGGCTCGGCCAGAGCATCGCGCGCGGTGCGCAACCGGGCCAGCGCGGCCTCAAGCGCTTCGAGCGCGGAAAGGGACGTCGCCTGGGGCGTCATCGCTTTCGGCGCGCCGGCAAACACTCTGCGCAACAGCGCGAGGAGGCGCGCGAGCCCCCGCGTCTCCGGCAAGGCCTCGGCGGCGGGCGGTGCCGGTTTGGCGACCGCAAACCGCTGGTGCGCCGCGATGCGGTCGAGATGCTCGGCGATCTCGCATTCCAGCGCGCTGCGCCGGGCCAGCAGGTCGAGCCCCTCTGCCCGCGCCGTCGCCAGTGCGTCGAGCCGCTCCTTCATGCCAATGTCCAGCGACCGGGCGCGCCCTGCATGGCCCTGCACCAACTCGGCCAGAACCGACGCGAAGGAACGGTCGATGTCACGCGCCGGGTCGAGCGTGCGCACGATGAACGGCGCATCGGGGGCAAGCGTGCCCAGCCGATCCTGCACCGCATCGAGCGCCTGATGGTTTTTCGAGGCCACCAGAACCGTGCCGCCGGAGAGCAGCACCGAAGCCGCCATCGACACGATCGCCTGCGATTTGCCGGTGCCCGGCGGCCCGGTCACCACGGTCAGCGGCTTCGCGCAGGCCGATCGCACCGCGGCGATTTGCTCCGCGTTCAGACTGCCGACATTGATCGCGGGCAGGTCGGTGGGGGCAAAGGCTGACCGCAGCCCCAGAAGCGGCGCCAGCGCCGTGCGGGCCAGTTGCGCCTCGGGCCACTGTGCAATCGCATCGAGATCGCGCACCGCACCGGCGGTGAAACTGCTGTCTTCGGGCAGGAACAGGGCCGCTGCGTCGAACACCCCCTGCGCGGCCGTGTCGATCTGGCTCGCGAGCGCAGCGCCGGTCAACGGACCACGGATCTGGCTTGCGGCGGCATCGCGCAGACGCGCCAGAAATTCCTGCGCCTCCAGACCGATGCCATCCGCCTGCGCGAAGATCGCCTCGAGGTCGGCCGCCTTCCAGCCCGCGCTGCGGGCGGCGCCGCGCAGCCAGGCCGGGTTCACCAGCACATCGTCGGCTGCAATCTCGATCTCGAGGAACCCCTCGGTGCGGCGCCATTCGGCGGCGATCAGCCCGATCGGCCAGATCGCGGGCACCCCCGTGCGACGCCCGATCGCCAAAGGCCAACCGATCGCCAGCGCATTCTCGTTGGCCTCGCGCCGGATCAACGCTGCGCGGAAGTCGTCGGCGAGCGCATCGAGTGCGATGCGGAGCCGCACAACCTGCCCGTCATCGGGCACGAGCCCGCCTTTGCCCGAAATCAGGTGCCAGACCGCGCCATGCCGATCGAAGGCTTCGGTGATGGTGCCACGCGGATCGGAGCGCAGCGCGGATCGCCAATAGCGCAAAAGCGCCTGCGGGGCGATGGCGGCGGCGTCACCTTCTGCCTCCTCGGGCAGTTGTTCCACGGCCAGATCGGAGCGAACGAAGGGCGCCGCGACGAGAGTCGTGGTCTCGGCGACCGGCGCAAGCTCGTTACCCCCGGGACGGGCCTGATCGGTCGGCTGCGGGACCGATGCGATGGGCACCCAGCGCCCGTTCGCCTGCCGTCGGATGAGCCCCTGCGCGAGAAGCGTTTCAAGTTCCGCCAGAAGCGCCCGCCGTTCCTCGTTGCGGAAGGTGGTGCCCAGCAAAGCGTGCAATTCCTCCGTGGAGCGCCCACGCGGAAAAGCCCGGATTGTGCGCAACAGAATCGACATGCTTCCTCTCGATTCGGTGGTTCGACCTACGGTGAACTCGCGTTCTCAGTCGACAAATTATATATTTATCAATGTCATGCCGCAGCATCACGTGGCTATTTCTTCTAGTCCAGTCATTCCAAGCCAACAAGAGATTAAAGCCGCAACCATGGTGTGGCGATCCGCAGCGGCTTTTGTCGAAACAGGATTGTCGTCGATGCCTTCCGGATTCGTTTAGCGCGACTGCCCCCCGAAATCGCCTCGACAGATGCTGATCTGCATCCTAACCTCTGGGGGTGTCAAAGTTTGGCAGGCCTCTCGGGAGGGCTCATGTCTTTTTCCAAGGCTCAGGACCTGGTTCGGCTCGCACAGCTGGCGGCGGCGCGGCGCGGGGGCATCAGTCTCGAGGAAATCTGCGCCGAGTTCGGTGTGGCGCACCGCACCGCGCAACGCATGACCGATGCGCTGGAAGCCACGTTCGGAACCGTCGAGACGGTGGACGGAGACGACCGCAAACGACGCTGGCGTCTTGTCGATCCCGGGCGGACACGGTTGCAGCTGCGTCAGGAGACAGGCATCGAAGCTCTGGAGATCGCCGCGCGATCGGCTCAGGCCGAGGGAAGGTTGCGCCATGCCCGGGCGTTGCACGATTTGCGTGACGGCCTGCTCGCGGGGGCGCCGGCACGCGCGAGAGTCGAGGCGGATGCCGAGGCGGTTCTGGCGGCGATGGGGCAAGTCACCCGGCCCGGTCCCAAGGTGAGCCTTGCGCCCGAAATTCTGGATGCGATCATCGAGGCCTTGCACGGCCCGTTCAGGCTGCGCGTGCTTTACAATGAGGACAGCAAGCCGCGCATTCTCGAACCGCATGGAGTCCTGTTGGGGCACCGAACCTATCTGGCCGCACGCGACCCCGCAAAGTCGGAGGAAGTGCGAAATTTCCGCATCGATCTCATTCACACCGCCGAGGCCCTCAACGAAAGCTTCGCCTTGAAGGAGGGCTTTACCATTGCCGATTATGCGGCCCAAGCCTTCGGGGTCTGGCAGGACCCGGCGCAATATGGAGAAGTCGTCTGGCGTTTCCTGCCAGAAGCGGCCGCGCGTGCTGCGGGATTTCGGTTCCACCCGATGCAGGTCCTCGAGCCGCAGCAGGATGGCAGCTTGATCGTGCGCTTTCACGCGGCGGGTTGGCTCGAGATGGCGTGGCATCTTTATCAATGGGGCGACAAGGTCGAGGTCTTGTCGCCGCCGGAGTTGTGCAAGCTTGTCGAGGGGCATCGCAGGGCAGATTTCGGTCCGCTGCCGTAGGAGATAGTGAGGAGTTGCGATGGGCGACGGTTTGACCTTCGAGGATTTGAAGACCAAGCAGCGCGCGCTGCGCGCGGGCTTTCCCGAGACGATGGGTCTGCGTGTGCACCGCGCGATCAGTTGGATCGGCCGCGCCGAAGCTTGCGGCACTGATGATGACGCACGTTTTCTCTTTCTCTGGATTGCCTTCAACGCCGCCTATGCCGACGAGCGCGAGTTTCAGGTCGTGCAGCAGGGCGAGCGCGCGAGTTTTCTCGAGTTCTTCCGCAAGCTTGCCGCACTCGATACGGACCGGCGGATCTATGACGTGGTCTGGCAGCGGTTTTCCGGGTCGGTGCGGTTGCTGCTCGAAAACCGCTATGTATTCAATCCGTTCTGGCAACATCACAACGGTATCGAGGGTTTCGAGGACTGGAAAGACCGGTTTCGTGCCGCGGCACGCGGGGTCGCGCAGGCGATTCAGTCTGGCGACAGCGCGCGCGTTCTAAGCGCGCTATTCGACCGCCTCTATGTGCTGCGCAATCAGCTGGTGCATGGCGGTGCAACCTGGAACAGTGGCGTCAATCGGTCGCAGGTTCGCGATGGAGCGGAGATCCTAGGCTTCCTATTGCCGATTTTTGTCGATCTGATGATGGAAAATCCTCAGGAAAATTGGGGCAGACCGTTCTATCCGGTGATCGACGACCGAGGCTGAGACCGCAAGGGTGTCTTATTTTGACACCCCCCATTGTCATCTTTTTAGCCTAGCCCAATGGATTTGTGAACGCCATGAGACTCAGCCCTTTGCAGACAGCTTCGCCGGTGACCGGCGCCATTCGCCCCGTGACGACGGGGCTCTTGCGCGACAGCTACCTTGTTCCCGGCGCTACCTTCGACCCCGATGCAGCCCTTGCGCTGCGGCCCCGCGCGCCTTGGATGCAAAGTCTGGCCGTCGCGCCGGCGGAAACCGGGCTTGCGGTGCGCCGCGCGCTTGAGGATCTGGCGCGGGCGACCGAAACGCTGACCCCCGCCGAGCTGCAACCCGAGCGCTTGCCTGCGGGGCGGGCGCGGACGCATCTGGGGGCGCTGCGAGACATGTGGTCAGACCTCGGCGGCGCACTGCCCGAGGATCTGCACGTTTGGCGCGATGTGATCGGGGCTGAGGCCGGGACGGCGCTAGAATCGTTGCCGCTGCTCGCCCCCATCGACTGCCCCCATGCCACGGCCGCCGAAACGGCGCTGTCACGGGCGCTGCATCGCCAGCACGGGGCTGTGCCCGCAGGCCTCTCGGATGCGTGGCTTGCGCGCCAACCTTCGCGCTCGGCCACCGCCCCCGGCGCCTTTGGTCATGTGCAGGCGAACCTCACGAGCCTTGCCGCGCCGCTCGACCCTGATGCCAGCCTGCAGGTTTTCGGCCTGCGCGATCCGATGGAGGAGGCCGAGTTTGCCGCCGCCATGGTGCAGGGCTGGCTTGATCGCGGTCTGATCGACGGCGCCCATCAGGCCGGGGTGCTCGTGCCCGAGGATCCCGCCTATGCAGGCGCGCTGGCCGAGGCCTTCGATCGGGTCGGCCTGCCGCTTTCCGGTGCGCC
>DDEX01000035.1 GCA_002336845.1 Rhodobacteraceae bacterium UBA1943 | reverse complement strand
CCGATATAGGCCCCGGCGTTGGCATGAAAGATGTCCAGACCACCGGCCAGACCAAGAATGCGTGGCAGCATTGCCGACACCTCTGCCCCGTTCAACAGGTTGACCACCAGAGGCAGGGCATTCGGCCCCAGTTCGGAACACAGCTTGTTCAGACGGTCTTCGGCGCGGTCGATCAGAACAACCTTGGCGCCTTCCTCCAGCAGGATCTTCGCGCATTCCAGGCCGATGCCAGAAGCTGCTCCGGTGATGGCCGCAACCTTGTTTTTCATCAGGTTAGACATATAGTTCTCCAGTTTTCAGGCGCGGCCATGGCTGACGCGGGAACGCCGGGCCAGACTGTCAACGATCACGGCCGTGGCAAGAACACCTCCGGTGATCATATAGCGCAGCGAAGACGACAGGTTCAAAAGCGTAAGGCCGTTTGAAATGGCCTGAATGACAATGATGCCCAGCAAGGCCGACCAGGCGCTGCCCCGACCGCCGAACAGGCTTGTGCCACCGATGACCGCCGCCGCGATGGCGTTCAGGTTCACGTCGCCTGTGCCCGCCTGCTGGCTGGATGATGCCAGCCGTGCAGCCGACAGCATACCGCCCAACGCTGCAAGAGACGAACACAGCATGAAGGCCGACAGGTAGATGCGCTTGACGTTGATGCCCGAACGGCGCGCAGCCTCGCGGTTGCCGCCCACGGCAAACATCGACCGCCCCCATTGCGTGCGGGTCAACGCATAGTTCAGCGCCACGACAAGGGCGATGAACAGCCCGAACATCAACGGCACGCCGCGCCCAAGGTTCAGATACCAGACCGCGAATTCCAGTGCAGCGGTCAGCACGGCAGCCTTAAGGACCAGTCGTCCCAAGGGTTGCGCCGACAGATTGGCAGCCCTGCGGCGGCGCATGACCGAAAGCCCGGTCCAGACCAGCACCGCACCGGGCAGCAGGGCCAGCAGATGCGAGAGCCATTTCGGGATGATCCAAAGCTGACCGAACCCGACCAGCGCCGAGGCAAACGGCAGGTTGATAGACCCCGTCGGCCCAAGGATGTAAAGCTGCATCCCCAGAATGGCCAGCAGGCCCGACAGGGTGGAAATGAAGCTGGGCATCCCCAGTTTATTGAACAAAAGGGCATAGATGCTGCCCACCAGCGCGCCCGCGACCAGGGCCGCCAGAATGGCAAGGCCCACCGGCAAGCCCATGTTGACCCACAACACACCGACCATGGCCGAGGCAAATCCACTCATCGAGCCGACCGACAGGTCGATCTCTCCCAGCAGCAGCACACAGACAATGCCAAGCGAAATCACGCCCACCGTGGCACAGTCGAACAGCATGTTCACAAGGTTGTTCGGCGCCAGGAACACCGGGTTCAACGCGGAAAACACCACCGAGATGACCACAAGGCCAACGGCAACCGGCAACATGCCCAGATCGCCGGATTTCACGCGGTCAAGAAATTCCCGCGCAGCGCCCATCAGGCTGTCATCATGGCGGACCCGCGTATCGGAGCGGTCCAGCATGGGGTTCGGGCTCTGCGTCATGCGGTTTCTCCCCGTGCTTCGGCATCGCGACGTTCATTGCGGCGCGAGACAGCGTTTTCGGTCGCGCCGGTGATGGCGGCGACCAGTTCCTGGTTCGAGGTTTCGGGGGTAAAGACACCGTTGTTGCGGCCAAGGCGCAGCACCACGATCCGGTCGGCCACGGCGCGCACATCCTCCATGTTGTGGCTGATGATGATGACGCCAAGACCCCGGTCGCGCACCCGCTCGATCAGGTTCAGCACTTCGGCGGTTTGCGCCACACCCAGCGCGGCGGTGGGTTCATCCAGCATGATGATCTTGGGGTCCAGCAGCAGCGAACGGGCGATCGCTACGGTCTGTCGCTGCCCGCCCGACAGCGAGGCAATCGGCTCACGAACCGAGGGAATGCGCGCCGCCAGCTCTTTCAGCAGGGTCCAGGCGCGAACCTCCATCTGAACTTCGTCCAGCCGCCAGGGCGACAGCTCATGCCCCAGAAAGAGGTTGGCCACGACATCCAGGTTTTCGCACAGCGCCAGATCCTGAAACACGGTTGCAATGCCCATGTTCAGCGCCGCTGCGGGGCTGTCCATCGTGACCTGGCGCCCCATGAACTCGACCGTGCCGCTGGTGGGTTGATGCACCCCGGCCAGAACCTTGACCAGGGTGGACTTGCCCGCGCCATTGTCGCCGACCAAAGCAACCACTTCGCCTGCATGAACATCAAGATCGATCTCGGTCAGCGCAGACACCGCACCGAATTTCTTGGAAACACCACGCAGGCTAAGGATACGCTCGCCCCTTTGCGCTGCAATGTGCGTAGAACCGGCCATGAAACCGCCCTCCCCGACAGTTCAGATTGTCCGGCCCTGACAGGGGCCGGACAAGATGGTCTTGCTTACTGGGTAATGCCGAGTTTCTTGCAGCCCTCGGCATATTCGCCGGTGCAGATTTCTTCGGCGGTCTGAATGCCCTTGTCGAAGATTTCGGCCTTGATGTTTTCGGCGGTCACGACGGCCGGAACGAACAGTTCCGACGGCGTATTGTAAAGCGACGTCTTCGGTTCAGGCGTTTCGCCCTTCAGGAAGGTCACGGCAACATTTGCCGCCGCCGCCGCCACAATCTCGGAAGGCTTGGAGATTGTGTTGTACTGATCACCCGCGATGATCAGTTGCAGCGCCGCGATGGTCGCGTCGTTGCCGGTAACCGGGGGAACCGGGCTTACGCCTGCCGCCTTGAAGGCCGCAATCGCGCCGCCGCCGGTGCCGTCATTGGCCGCAACCACGCCCTTGATGTCGGCGCCGAACCGGGTGATCTGGCCTGCGGCCCATTCTTGCGCCTTGGGCGGCGCCCAATCGGGCGTGTCAAACTCGGCCAGGGTGACATAGCCCGAATCCTTCAGACCTTCATGGATGCCGTCACGGATCAGACCGGCCGCCGCATCGGTGGGCGAGCCGTTGATTTCCAGCACACCAGCCCCGGCCGGAACGCCGCTGGCCTTCATATGTTCAACAAGCGACAGAGCGATGGCCTTGCCGATGCCCTGGTTGTCGAACGACACATAGTAATCGGCCGGCTGGTCCGGGATCGGGCGGTCATAGGCGATGACCTTGACGCCTTGCGACTGGGCCAGCGTCACCAGACCGGCGGCGGCGGCGGAATCCACAGGGTCCAGCACGATAACCTTGGCGCCTTGCGCAATCACCGAGTTGAACTGCTGCTGTTGCAGTGCGACGTCCGCATTGGCGTTCTGATAGATCACCGTGCAATCGGCGCAGAGCTTGGCCATTTCGGCCTGAAAGCCGGGAAAGTCGTGCTGCTCGTACCGGGTCGAGGCTTGGTCAGGCATCAGGAATGCCACGGTCGCCGCCTCTTGTGCCAAAGCCGCGCCGCCCATCAAGGCGGCGGCCGCCGACAGAGCCAAAGTCGGAATGAAGTGCTTCATCAGTGTCTCCTCCACTGTTATCGCAGACCGCCTCGCGCATCGGATCACGGATCTCCCCCGCATGACCGATCTTTCGGCTTGGCCAGTTTCATCGATTGCGCATCAATGCTTCATCGATGACGCATTCTTGATACGGAACAAATTACCTGTCAAGCTGTCATGCACAGCAGCATGGGGCGCCGCGTGGCCGAGGGAAGTCCGACCAAGAGAACAACGATTTACGATCTGGCCAAGATTGCCGGAACTTCGGCCAGCGCGGTCAGTGCAGTGCTGAACGGCAACTGGAAGAAACGCAGAATCAGCGAGAAACTGGCGGACCGGATCCAGAAACTCGCGGTCGAGCAGGGCTATTCGCTGAACATGCAGGCCAGTGCGCTGCGCCGCGAAAGGTCACGGATCATCGGTATGATCGTCCCGAAATACGACAACCGCTATTTCGGATCGATTGCCGAAAGGTTCGAGATCATGGCGCGCGAGCGTGGCCTGTTCCCGATCATGACCTGCACACAGCGCGACCCCGAACTGGAGGTGCAGGCGGCGCGGGCCATGCTGTCCTATCAGGTGGAATGTATCATCGCCACCGGCGCAACCGACCCTGACCGGATTACCGAAATCTGCGCCGCAGCGGGGGTGCGCAGCTTCAACCTCGACCTGCCGGGCAGCCGCGCGCCCTCGGTCATCTCCGACAATTACGAAGGGGCACGCACGCTGACCGAAGAGGTGCTGCGGCGCAACCTGCGGCGTTTCGGGGTAAACGAGCCCCTGATCTTCGTTGGCGGCCGGGGCAGCGACAATAACACGGCAGAGCGTATTCGCGGCTTTCGCGCCGCGCATGAGGCGATGGGCATCGCGGTTCGGGACGACTGCATCCTGCCCTGCGGCTATGCGGCGGAAAAGGCCGAACAGGCGTTGCAGCGCCTTTACGATGTGGCCCCCGACCATCCGCGAGGAATGTTCGTCAACTCGACCATATCGTTGGAAGGCGTGCTGCGCTGGATCAAGACCAGCCAGCCCGACCTGCTGCAAACTGCCGCCATCGGCTGTTTCGACTGGGATCCGCTGGCACAATCGCTTTCCGACAACATCCTGATGGTACGTCAGGATGTGCCCGCGATGCTGGAAAAGTTGTGGTCCATGATTTCAGACGACCAGATTGCGCCGGTCCTGATCAAGGTGCCACCTATCCCGGCGAGGCTGGCATGAACGCCGTGGCCAGCCCTCTGGTTAGTGACCATATGCCGACATTCCGTTGGCATCTGGCCGGAAATGCGGGATCCCAGACGACAGCCTAAGCGATGAAATCAAAAGTATCCGACAGTGGTAATTCGCGGACGCGCTTGCCCGTCAGATCGAACAGCGCATTTGCCAATGCAGGCGCAGCCGGTGGAGTACCCGGCTCTCCCACACCACCGATATGACCAAACTGACCATTGTTTTGCAGGATCGCCACCTCGAATGCGGGCACCTGATGCAGGCGCAGCGGCTCGTAATCGTAAAAATTGTTTTCGACGACCTGTTGGTCGGCAAAGGTGATCGCGCCCCGCACGGCAGCCGACAGGCCATAGACCATGGCTCCGGTCATCTGCGCCTCGATGATGGCCGGGTCCATCGCCAGGCCGGGGTCGCAGGCAATCCAGGCGCGGGTCATGCGGATGCCGTCCGGCGTCTGCCCGACCTCAAGCACTTGCGCCACCGGGGTGCCGAACGAGTAACAAAAGGCAACCCCGCGCCCGAAACCGGGCCGCTTCAGCCGATCCCAGCCCGACATCTCGCGCACCTTTTGCAGCACGGCGGCTGAAGGTGCATGCGTCTCTTGCATCAGATCAAGCCGAAAGGCCAAGGGATCGGTCGCTGCCGCATGCGCCATCTCGTCGATGAAACTTTCCAGAAAGAACGCGTTCATCGAATTCCCGACCGAGCGCCAGAAGCCCAGCGGAACCGTAAGGTCCGAAAGGTGGCCATCATAGCGATAGTTCGCCAGACCGTAGGGTTGATCGAACCCCCCTTCGACCGAGCCGCGATCCGGGCCGGGCGGAGAAAAACCCACCAACCGCGCCAGCGCGTTGCGCGTGGCAGACGGGGTGGCCGTCCGGCCCCACAGGGCCGTGGCCTTGCCGCCCTCGATCCGGCCAGTCAGGCGGGCAATGGCGGCGGGGCGGTAATAGTCCTGCGCCATATCTTCTTCGCGGCTATAGGTCAGTTTGACCGGAGTCCCCGCAAATTCCATTGCCACGCGCGCCGCCAACACCGCAGGAACCGGATCGGTGCGTCCACCAAAGCCGCCGCCCATTACGGGCGTATGCAGGGTGATCTTGTCGGCTGTTAGCCCAACAGCGGCGGCACAGGCATCGCGGGTCAGCACCGGCGCCTGATTGCCACACCAGATTTCAAGCGTGCCATCGGGTTTCAGCCAGGCCGTGGCGTTCAGCGGCTCCATCGCGGCATGGGCAAGAAAGGGAATGCGGTACTCCGCCTCTATCAGGTCGCCCTTTGCCAGTTCCACCTCGACATCGCCATCGTCACGCAGGCGGGAATTGGGTTCGCCGGCAAACGCGGTGGCGATGTTTTCAAACATTGCCTCGCTGTCAGCGGGATAATCGGCGGCCCCCCAATCTACCGAGACCAGCGGTGCCGCCTGCATCGCCGACCAGGTGTTGTTGGCAACCACCGCAATGCCTGTGCCCAGATCGACCACGCGCTCAATCCCGGCAATGGCCATCGCGGGTTTTGGATCGAAACTGTTCATGGCGCCACCGCGTCTGGGGTTCATGCGGACGGATGCGAACTTCATGCCCGGCAACCAGGTGTCGATGCCGAATTGCGCCGTGCCGGTCGATTTCGCCACCATGTCCAGACGCGGCATCGGCTTGCCGATATAGCGCCAGGTGGACGGATCGCGCAGTTGCACGTCGGATGGCACCAGCGATGCCGCCTCTTCCGCCAATTCGGCATAATCAAAACTTTGCGCCCCGATGACCCGCGCCCCTTCGGTCCTTAGCTGGTCCGGCGAAACGCCCAACCGTCTTGCGGCTGCGGCTTTCAATGCCTCGCGTGCCGTTGCCCCAGCCAGTCGCATCTGCATGAACCCACCGATGGCCCCGGTCGATCCACCTGTGATCTGTAACGAGAATATCTTCGGAACAGCCTCCAGCAGCACATTGTGCGACTTGGGCGCACTTGCCAGCTTGAAGTCCGGCTCGTTCGACATCCGCTCGGCGAAACCGGCGTTGAAATAGGCTTGCGCGGGCGGCCCATGCAGCACGCGGACCTGCGCCCAATCGACATCCAGCTCTTCTGCGACCAGGGCTGCCAAGGTGGTTGAAATGCCTTGCCCCATCTCGGCCCGCGGAGCGATGACAGTCACACCGTCTGCGTTGATGATGACCCAAGGGTTCAGCGGAACCGCTCCGGCAGCAGGTTGCAGCGGATTGGGCGGCACTTCGGTGACCTTATAGACACCAAAGGCCGCACCGCCCGCAACCGCAGCGCCAAGAACCATGAACGAACGGCGTGTGATCTTTCTCCAGTTTGCCATGTCAACCCGCCTTCATCATGTCGGCCGCCTCATGGATGGCGGCACGGATACGGGGATAGGTGCCACAGCGACACAGGTTGCCTTGCATCACCTGATCGATGTCCTCATCGGTGGGGGTCGGGTTGGTCGCCAGCAGCGCGGCGGCCTGCATGATCTGGCCCGACTGGCAATAGCCGCATTGCGCGACCTGATGCTTGATCCAGGCCGCCTGAATTGGCGACAGGTTATCTGGCTGTCCCAGACCCTCGATCGTGGTGATCTGGCCTTTTGCATCGCCCAGCGCCACCTGGCACGAACGGACAGCCTCGCCGTCGATCAGCACCGTGCAGGCCCCGCAAGCTGCAACACCGCAGCCGAATTTCGTACCTGTCATCCCCAACCCATCGCGCAACGCCCACAATAGCGGAATGTCGGGCGGCAGATTTACCGACTGAAGCGCACCGTTGATATTCAGCGTAATGGGCATGCACGGCCTCCTCTTTCTGACACTTTATACTAGTAGTGTCATAATGTCAAAGCCAGGTTTGACGGCGTGCCATGTACATGCGATACGATGTCATGTCCGCCGCAGATCCCACCCCGGAAGACCCGAAGGATGCCGCCATTCTGCGGTCGGCCTTTTTTTGCTTTGCGCAATACGGTCTTCGCCGAACTTCGATGGCCGACATCGCCAAGGGCGCGGGAATGTCACGCCCGGCGCTGTATTTGCATTATGCGGGCAAGGAAGACATCTTCAAGGCGCTGGTCCGCGCCCATTTCGCGCGGTCGGAAAAGGCGGTAGCAAAGGTTTTGGCAACGGAGACAACACCCGCCGAAACACTGCTTGCAGCCATTCGCGCGATTGACGGCGAAGCGGTCGAGGCAATGATGAATTCACCCCATGCCGACGAGATCCTGTCCGCCAACATCCCCTTCAATCAGGCCGAAGTGCAGGAATTCTATGTCCGCATTACCGACAGCATCGCAGGCTGGATTGACGAAGGTGTCGTGGCAGGCAGGTTGACGCTGGAGGGGCTTGGATCAACCGCCCAAGAAGTTGCGGCCATGCTTATGGCGGCCAAATTCGGGATCAAAAGCTCCAGTCAGGACTTTGCAGCCTATCAGGCGGCAATCGCCCGTCTGGCCGCGATGTTCGGCAAGGCCCTTAGCCGGTAAAGCGTGGCCGGTCAGGCGATTTGACGCCCAGCTATCATGCCAGCCAAGCCTGACCGAATTGCAGCTCACCACAAGCTGGTCCAAGATATTCGCCACCCTAACGGCCGGGTTTTCTTGCTATACTTGAAAACTATCTTCCGTAATAATCCTTCGTATTCGGGTTCATAAGGATACGAACCGTGCACAGTCCCGTGGTCAAGAGTGCGCCTGTCTGGGGGCTGTCAAGCGAAGCCTCCGCCCTGCGCACCTTGAACACATTCGCGGTGGACCTGATCCAGATCCCCAGCGTCGAGGATCTGTTCTGGTACGTCGCACAGAATGTGGTCGGGCGGCTGAACTTCGTCGATTGCGTGATTTACCAGGCCGATGACGACCAGACGCGGCTGACGCAGGTGGCCGCATGGGGCGACAAGAACCCGTTCGGTCGCAACATCATAAATCCTCTGGTGATCCCGTTTGGCCAAGGAATAACCGGCAAGGTGGCGCAGACGCGCAAGGCGATCATTGTCGATGACCTGTTGGAAAGCCAGAATTACATACCCGACACCCAGCCCGCCCGGTCCGAGATTTGCGTACCGCTGGTCTTTCGTGGCCGTGTTGTCGGCGTGATCGACAGCGAGCACCCAGAACCGAACGCATTCGGCGAAGCCGAGCTTGAAATCCTGACCACCGTGGCCGCCCTGGCCGGTGCCAAGCTCGAACTGCTGGCAGAGGCCCAGCGATCGCAACAACGATACCGCGATCTGGTCGCCTCGCATGACCGGCTGACCGAAGAAACCGGTATGCGCAAGGCGCTGGAGGCCAAGCTGTTCGAAGCCCGACGCCTCGAGGCGATCGGCAAGCTGACCGGTCGCTTCGCGCATGAATTCAACAATCTGCTGACCGTCATTCTGGGCAATCTGGAACTTGTCGAGACCGAGGCCACAAACCCTGGATCGGCCGAGTTCCTGGACGAAGCCAAAATCGCAGCCGAGCGAGGCGCCAGACTGATGCGTGACATGCTGGCCTTTGCCCAGCGTACCCGGCTGGAACCCGTCGCGCTTGACCTGAATGAGCTGGTCACGAAGTTCTGCGACGCGCGCCACAACGATCCTGCACTTCGCCCGAAACTGACGCTGGCCGAGGATCCGTGTCGGATCATGGCTGACCGCAAGGCAATCGCCAGCACCTTGCTGAACCTTGTCGAAAATGCGCGTGACGCAACCGCACTTGGTGGCAGGATCATGATCCAGACCGAGAACCTTACCCATACGCTGCCCGATGCCGCAGGGCTGGCCGCCAGCCTGCCACCGGGGCGCTATGTGCGCCTGACCGTCGCCGATACCGGAATTGGCATTCCGCCTGACCGGCTGCCCCAGATCTTCGATCCATTCTATACGTCCAAGCCGGTCGGGGTGGGCACCGGCCTGGGCTTGTCCATCGTGCAGGGGTTCACCCAGCAATCGGGCGGTACGATCACGGTAACCTCAGAACCCGGCTGCGGATCGTCGTTTCAATTGACCTTTCCCGCCATTCCCTGACCAAGCCAGACATGGACCGGTGATCCAAAGGCAGGACCGGACGTGGGAACGCTTTGTTAACCATGAACCAATAGCCTGACGGCTCTTGCGACTGGGGGGTCACAATGGCAGCGTCTTTTCTGAAACCAAAACCTGCGGTTCACGATCTGCCGCTTATCGACATCGGCGATCTCAGGCGCGGCGATGCTGCCAGCAAAAGGCGGATCGCCCTTGAACTGGGAGAGGCGGCGCGCGAGATCGGCTTTTTCAGGGTGCATCACCATGGCATCGATCCGAACCTTATCGAGGCGACTTACCGGATAGCACAGCAGTTCTTCGCCCTGCCCGATCAGGCCAAGCAAAACTATTACATTGGCCGCAGTCCCAATCATCGAGGCTATGTCCCCTTCACCGAAAAGGGCGACTATCCGGACGAAGTTCACCGCAACTACGAAGCCTTCGACCTTGGGCTTGATCTGCCGAGGGACGATCCGGATTTCTTGTCCGGTAATTTGGTGCTGGGCCCGAACGTCTGGCCGGACCTCGCCGGTTTCAAGGAAACCGTCTCTCGCTATTACACCGAAGTTGCCGCACTGGGCCGCCTGGTCTGCGGGGCGCTGGAAAGTTATCTGGGCCTGCCGCATGGCGCGCTGACCGACCACATGAGCAGGCCGATATCGCAGTTGCGTCTTTTGCATTATGTACGCGCGGGCCAGACAGTTGACCGCCGGTCGGTGAATATGGGCGCGCATACCGACTATGAGTGCCTGACCCTGCTGCACACGCGCAACGAAGGCCTTCAGGTCATGACACAAGACAACCGCTGGATCGACGTTCCCGTTGATCACAGCGCCTATGTCGTGAACATCGGCGACATGCTGGAGGCATGGAGCAACGGCATCCTGAAATCCACTCCGCACCGGGTTGTCAACCTGATGCCAGAACGGTTCTCGATGCCTTATTTCGTTGCCGCGAACCACGATACCTTGATCCGTCCGTTCCCCCGGCTGGTCCGGCGTGGTGAGCGGCCAAAGTATCAGCCATTTCTTGCTGGTGCCCATCTTGAACGCATGCTGCTGCGTGACTTTCCCTATCTGCGAGAGCGGCGTCGGCGCAGCGAGGCCTCTGGCATTACCCCTCGGGGCGCCCAGATCCAGAACCCGTTTGAACACCGGATACAGGAAAGCAACGCCTGATGATGCCCAGCCTGCAATCCATTCTGTCCGTGGCCCTGGCCGGCTTTGCCCTGAGTGCGGTGCCGGGGCCATCGATGCTGTATGTTCTGTCGCGCAGCGTTGGCCAAAGCCGCGCCGCTGGCCTTGCCTCGGCGCTTGGCCTTTGCCTGGGCGGCATCGTGCTGGCCATCGCAACTGCCTTGGGTCTGGCCAGCCTGTTTGCCCGGTTCGACGGGCTGGTGCTGGCGTTGCGGTATCTTGGATCGGCCTATCTGATCTGGCTTGGCATCGGCATGATCCGCGACGCCCATGCCAGTGCCCAGCAAGAAATATCACTGAACGAAGTCAGCCGCAGGCCAATGCTTGCCATCATGTGGCAGGGCGTACTGGTCGAGCTTCTCAACCCCAAGACGGTTCTGTTCTTCGCCCTGTTCTTGCCACCCTTCGTTTCGCTGGGAGGCGCGCCGACAGAAAGGGACGATGTCACGCTGCAATTGCTGATCCTCGGCAGTCTTGTCCCCCTTACGGCCGTGCCATCGGACCTTGTTGTCGCGGCCATGGGCGGGGCGATGACGAAAACCTTGAACGGAAGCAAGCGGGCCCGTGAAATCTTTGCCTGGGCGGGTGGGTTGACCCTGCTCGGCATTGCCGTGGGCCTGCTTTGGGAAACCATATAACCACACCGCCCTCCTCTGTTCTCGGACGACCGGAAATGTCCAACTCACGCCGATCTGCCCGCCGTCCCCGCACAGGCAACGAGACCAATTCCTTGCCCAATGAGCCCATGAACAGCCCGCGCCTTGTCAGGGATTGCAAGCACGGACCTGTTGCCGCCGAAAGCATAAGGAGCAATAGCAACCGGGGGTACAGTCGCGGCACCGCAGCCCTCATTCCTTTCCGGGTTCAAGCGCGAAATCCCAGTCGGCAGATCTGCGGATCATGTCCAGAAGCAACCGCAGACGCGCTGGCATTCGCCTGTTTCCGCTGGTGACAAAGCTGACGGGCATCGGCGGTGGTTCACAATCGGCCAGTTGCCGCACCAGGCCGCCCGATTGCAGTTGGCTGAACACCTGATAGCTGAGGGCAAGGGTCACCCCCCCTGCGCCGCAGGCATGAGCGATTGCGATATCTGCGCTGTTGGTGGAAAATGCCACGGAAGGCCGAATGGTCACCGGCCCGGCTTTTGGAAAGAAGCCCCATTGCCCCGCCGGAGTCATCGCGCGAAACCCGATCAGGCGGTGTGCGAATAGATCATTCGGCTGCCGAAGCTCCGGCGCTCCGGCAAGATATTGCGGAGCCCCCACCAGCACGCGGCGCACCGCCCCGACCTTGACGGCAATATCCGTGGAATCGGACAGGTGCCCTATCCTGAAGGCCACGTCGATGCCATCCTCAACCAGACTTTCAAAACGGTCGCTGACCTGAAGATCGACCTCAAGCCGCGGATGCAACCGAGCAAAGCGGGCAAGCAGCGGCGCGACATGAATACGGCCGAAGGTGATGGGTGCTGTCACAACAAGCCGACCGGTCAAATCCTTTTCATTGCCCTCAAGGGCGGTTTTCGCCTCGTCGAAATCGGCCAGAAGGCCACGGGCACGGTCCAGAAACCTCGATCCCTCGTCCGTCAGGCTAACCGCGCGGGTGGTGCGGCGCATAAGCTGTGCGGACAGGTCGTCCTCCAGCCCGGCAACGTGCCGCGTCAGCGCCGAGGTGGAAAGCCCCAGCTTGCGGGCCGCCGCAGCAAAGCTGCCATGATCGGCAACGGCCACGAAGCACCTCATCATGTCGAGTCGATCCATGATTATCCCGGTTTATGCAATGAAGTAACGCAGGTAATCTATATTCTCATTATAAGTCGCTTCAATCATTTCCATGGGAACGGCGGGCAAGATGCCGCGCCTTCAGGAGATAAACCGATGTCCCGCATTCCCACCCCAGCCACCATCGACGCCGCACCCGAAGCCGCGCGCCCCCTGCTTGAGGCTGTGAACAAGCAACTTGGCAGCGTGCCGAACCTGTTTCGCATCGTCGCCAACAGCCCCGCAGCCCTGGAAGGCTATCTTGGACTGAATGGTGCATTGGGCAAGGGCAAGCTGCCCGCTGCCGTACGCGAAGGCATTGCCCTTGCCGTCGCTCAGGCCAATGGCTGCGGCTATTGCCTGGCTGCACACACCTTCCTGGGCACCAACCTTGTAAAGCTGTCAGAGGCAGAGGTTGCCATGAACCGCAAGGGCGGGTCGGGCAATGCAAAGGTTGCCGCGGCGATCGGCTTTGCCATCAGCGTCACGAAGAACCGTGGCATGGTGTCGGACGCCGAACTTTCCGCTGTCCGCGCCGCAGGCTATTCCGATGCCGAACTGGTCGAGATCGTGGCTCATGTCGCTCTGAACACCCTGACGAACTATATCAACGAGGTCTTCGGGACCGAAGTTGACTTCCCGGTCGTCGCCGTCAACGCCTGACCCCAAGGCCGGGGGTGTGGCAACCCTGCCCCCGGCCACACCTCAAGGAGTTCGCCATGAGCCGTCCGCCCTTGCCCCCTTTTGTCGCCGAGACTGCCGCCCAAAAGGCCCGCATGGCCGAAGACGCCTGGAACAGCCGCGATCCGGCTCGCGTCGCGTTGGCCTATACCGAAGACAGCCTGTGGCGAAACCGCGCCGAGTTCTTTCAGGGTCGTGCGGCGATCACCGCCTTTCTGGTTCGCAAATGGGCGACCGAACAGGACTATCGCCTGATCAAGGAGGTTTGGGCCTGGCAGGACAACCGTATTGCAGTGCGCTTTGCCTATGAATGGCGCAACGACAGCGGTCGCTGGTTTCGCAGCTATGGCAACGAAAACTGGGAATTCGATGCCGCAGGTCTGATGCGCCGCCGCATCGCATCGATCAATGATCTGACGATCTCGGCAACCGAACGGCTGTTCCATTGGCCTCAAGGTCCGCGCCCGGTCGATCATCCCGGCCTGACAGAACTGGGACTATAGATCATGACTGACGAAGGGTTTGTCTATTCCAGCGACATCGCCTTTACCCCGACCGTGAAGGCCTTGCAGGAACAGCGCGGTTCGCGCGCGGCCTATGCCAGACATGAGGCGGCGGGCGGTTGGCAGACGACAGTCACGCCGGAACTTGCCGCTTTCGCGGCGCAGGTCCGCACGCTTTATGTCGTTACCAGCAATCCGCTGGGCTATCCCTATGCCCAGCACCGCGGCGGGCCGAAAGGTTTTCTCAGGGTTCTGGGGCCAAGAACGCTTGGCTTCGCCGATCTGGTCGGCAACCGGCAGTTCATCACGCAAGGCAACCTGATCGACAATCCGCGGGCATTTCTGTTCCTTATCGACTATGCGCGCCAGCAACGGGTGAAGATTTGGGGCCGTGCCCGGATGATTGAGAATGACAGCGCACTACTGGCCCGACTGACGCCCGAGGATGCCAAAGGGCGGCCAGAACGGGCCTTTGTTTTTGACATCCTGGCTTGGGATGCGAACTGTCCGCGCCATATCCCGCCCCTTCTGGATCCGGAGGATGTGGCCGAAGCCATCCATAACCGCGATGCCCGGATCGCCGAGCTGGAAGAGGCGCTGCGCCGTGCATCGCAAACCCGAAACCCGGGACAGGATCGGCCCGCCTGACGAACCGAAGGTGCCCGGTGTATAGGACATGATCGGCCTTGCGGTCGGATGACGCGGGCTTTGCCGATGGGTCAGCGCCGTGGGGCGGCGGTGCTTGCACGGATGATCAGTTCGACCGGCAGGATCGTATCCTCATCCGTATCATCGATGCTGCGCAAGCGATTCAACAGCCGCTCTGCCGCCACCTGCCCGATGGCCGTGCGCGGCTGGCGGATCGTGGTCAGCGGCGGCGAGATATGAGCGATCAGTTCGATATCGTCGAAGCCCACGACCGAGACATCACGCGGCACCGTCAGCCCGTGGCGCTGTACTTCGCCGATGAAACCGCAAGCCATGGCATCAGAGGCAAGAAACAACGCCGTCGGCCGCGTTTCTTGGGGTTGTTGCAGCCACAGGGCGGCGGCTGCGCGACCAGACTCCAGCGAAAAGTCGCCCTGATAGATCGCACTTTGCACCAGCGGCAGTCCACGACTGCGCAGCGCATCCTCATAACCTGCCAGACGCGCAACGCTCAGAACATTGCCTGCCGGCCCAACGACATGGCCGATACGCACATGGCCAAGATCGGCAAGATGTTGCACCGCCAATCCCGCCGCCGAGCGATTGTCGATCTTGACGCGCGGGGCAACAAGGCCGGGCACCCATTCGCAAGCCTCAACAATCGGAATACGGCCGGTCAGCGCAGAAACCGGCAAGGAACCATCCAGAATGATCAACCCGTCAGAGCGCGACGGTTCGGCGTAATCCAGCAGCCGGTCGGCCCCGGCGGTGCGCGTATCTGCAATCAGCAGATTGTATCCAGCCGGGCCAAGAACCGAGGCAACGCCTGACAGGATTTGTGAAAAGAACGGATTGGCCAGGTTCGGAACCAGCGCAAGGATGCCGCCTGTCCGGCGATGCCGCAGGTTGCGCGCCGTTTCGTTCAGCCGGTATCCGGTGGCCGCAATCGCACCGCGCACCGCCTCGCGCGTCGCCTCACTGACCAACGAGGGGTTTGACAGGGCGCGACTGACCGTGGCCGTCGAAACCCCCGCCAGACGGGCGACATCGCTGATATTGGGACGATATTTCTTCATCGCTCTTCCCTACGCCGCCGGATCGGGCTGCTCAATCAGATTTCGGTCGCAGGAATCATCTTGCAATCGTTTACATTGCTCGTCTATCGTAAATGAAACCGATTACATCACGCTCGGGGAGGGGCTGATGCGAACGATCAAAGGTCCGGCGCTGTTTCTGGCGCAGTTCGCGGGCGATACCGCACCCTTCAACACCTGGGCCTCTATCACCCGCTGGGCGGCAGAGTGTGGTTATGCCGGTGTTCAACTGCCCAGTTGGGATGCCCGGCTGTTCGATCTGGAAAAGGCCGCAGCATCCAAGGATTACTGCGACGAGATCAAAGGCGTGGCAGCCGAAGCCGGCATTGCCGTGACCGAACTTTCAACGCATTTGCAGGGCCAGTTGGTCGCCGTGCATCCGGCCTATGACACAGCCTTTGACGGTTTCGCCGCCCCGGCGGTGCGGGGCAACCCCGTCGCGCGGCAGGCCTGGGCGGTGGATCAGGTGAAGCTGGCGCTGACCGCCAGCCGCAATCTGGGCCTGACAGCGCAAGCAACCTTCAGTGGCGCGCTGGCCTGGCCCTATGTCTATCCCTGGCCGCAGCGTCCCGCCGGTCTGGTCGAGGAAGCCTTTGACGAACTTGCGCGCCGCTGGACGCCGATCCTGAACCATGCCGAGGACATGGGCGTGGACCTGTGCTTTGAAATCCACCCCGGAGAGGATCTGCACGACGGCATCAGTTATGAGATGTTCCTTGAACGCGTCGGAAACCATGCGCGCGCGAACATGCTCTATGATCCGTCGCATTACGTTTTGCAGCACCTGAACTATTTGGAAAACATCGACATTTATCACGACCGCATCCGCATGTTCCATGTGAAGGATGCCGAGTTGAACCCGACCGGGCGGCAGGGCGTCTATGGCGGCTTCCAGTCGTGGGTGAACCGGGCGGGACGGTTCCGAAGCCTGGGCGACGGGCAGGTGGATTTCGGCGGCGTGTTCTCGAAGCTCACCCAATACGGCTTTGACGGCTGGGCGGTGGTCGAGTGGGAATGCGCCCTTAAGCACCCCGAGGACGGCGCACGCGAGGGGGCCGCTTTCGTCAAGTCGCACATCATCCGCGTCACCGAAAAGGCGTTCGATGATTTCGCAGGCGCGGGCACAGACCGCGCCGCCAATCGCAAGATGCTGGGGCTGGCGCCATGAATCCCATCCCTCTTGGCATGGTCGGCGGTGGACAGGGGGCCTTTATCGGCGCGGTTCACCGCATCGCAGCGCGGCTGGACGGGCAGTTCCGTCTGGTGGCGGGGGCCTTGTCCTCGACCCCGGAAAAGGCCCGCGCTTCGGGAACCGAGCTGGGGCTGGACCCGGCGCGCAACTATGACGATTTTCGCCAGATGGCGATCCGCGAAGCGCGTCGCAAGGATGGCATTCGCGCCGTGGCCATCGTGACCCCGAACCACATGCACGCCGCCCCCGCGATCGAATTCCTGAAACGCGACATCCATGTGATCTGCGACAAGCCGCTGACCGCCACAATGGCCGAGGCAAAAAGGCTGTCGGCGGTGGCGAACAAGGCCAATGCCCTGTTCATCCTGACCCACAATTACACCGGCTATCCGATGGTCCGCCAAGCCCGCGCCATGGTGTTGGCGGGCGATCTGGGGCGCATCCGTCTGGTGCAGGTGGAGTATGCGCAGGACTGGTTGACCGAGGCGGTGGAGACGGCGGGGTCAAAACAGGCCGAATGGCGCACCGATCCGGCGCGGTCCGGCGCGGGCGGTGCGCTGGGCGACATCGGCACCCATGCCTATAATCTGGCCGCCTTTGTCAGCGGTGAGGTGCCGCAGGCACTGGCCGCCGATCTGTCATCCTTCGTTCCAGGGCGGCGACTGGATGACAATGCCCATGTCATGCTGCGCTATGCCAGCGGCGCGAGGGGCACCCTGTGGTGCAGTCAGGTGGCACCGGGCAATGAAAATGGGCTGCGGCTGCGGATCTATGGCGACAAGGGCGGCCTGGAGTGGTCGCAGGAAGACCCTAACCGGTTGTGGTTCACCCCCTTTGGACAGGAAAAACGTCTGATCACCCGTAACGGCGCGGGGGCTGGCCCCGAGGCTGCTCGTGTGAGCCGGGTTCCCGGTGGCCACCCCGAAGGCTATCTGGAAGCCTTCGCCACGATCTACACCGAGGCCGCGCAGGCCATTCGCGCCCATGACGCAGGCCAGCCGGTGCCCGATGGCGTGACCTACCCGACACTTATCGATGGCTTGCAGGGGATGCGCTTTGTCGAGGCCTGCGTGCAATCGGCCAAGCGGAATGCAGCTTGGATAACGCTATGACCGCGATCCTTACCCTTCAGGACGTGCGGAAAAGTTTCGGTCCGATCGAAATTCTGCACGGCATCGACTTTGCCCTTCATCCCGGCGAGGTTCACGCCCTGATCGGTGAGAATGGCGCAGGAAAATCGACGATCATGAAGATTCTGGGCGGCTTTCTGGCGCCCACTTCCGGTCAGGTTCTGTTCGAGGGCAAACCCGCCACCTATCACAATGGGGCAGAAGCCGAGGCGCAAGGCATCGTCGTCATCCATCAGGAATTCAATCTGGCGGCCGACCTGACCGTCAACCAGAACATCTGGCTGGGCCGCGAGATGGGCGGCTGGCTCTTGGATCACAAGGCTATGCGGGCCGCGACGCAGGCGCTGCTGGATCAGCTTGAATGCCGCGTCAGCCCCGATGCCCGCATCCGCGACCTGCCGGTATCCGACCGTCAGATGGTCGAGATTGCCAAGGCCCTGTCGCGCAAGGCTCGGGTGCTGATCATGGACGAACCCTCCGCCGTTTTGACCGGGCATGAGGTGGAGGTGCTGTTCCGCCAGATCGACCGGCTACGCGAACAGGGTGTGGCCCTGCTCTACACCTCTCACCGGCTGGATGAGGTGGCGCATCTGGCCGACCGCATCACCGTGCTGCGCGATGGCGCTGTGGTGCGTCAGGCCCTGCGCGGCGAGATGACCGAGGACGGTATGGCCACCGCAATGGTGGGCCGCGATCTGAAAGACATCTTTCCGCCCCGCCGCAGCGAGTTTGGCCCCGTGGTGCTGGAACTGCGCGATTTTGCGGTGCCGCCGCTGGTTTCCGGTATCGGCTTTGCCCTGCGCCGTGGCGAGGTGCTGGGGATTTCCGGCCTTGTCGGATCGGGCCGCACCGAACTGGCCGAGGGGCTTGTGGGCCTGCGCCGCCATTCGGGCACGGTGCTGCGCAACGGGGCGGAAACCACGATCCGCTCGATCGCAGGGGCTGCGGAACAGGGGCTGGCCTATCTGACCGAAGACCGCAAGGAACGCGGCCTGCTGCTGGCCAAGACGCTGCGCGAGAACCTGACGCTGTCCACGCTGGACCGTTTCGGCACCCCTCTGGTATCGCGCGCAGCAGAAGAGGCGGCGCTGACCCAGGCAATCGCCGATTTCGACATCCGCGCACCCAAGCGTGATATGGTGGTGGGTAACCTGTCGGGCGGCAACCAGCAAAAGGTCTTGCTGGCCAAGACCATGCTGGCAGAGCCAGAGGTGATCATCATCGATGAGCCAACCCGCGGCATCGACATCGGCACCAAAAGCCAGATCTACCATTTCATCGACCGCCTCGCCCGTGACGGGCACAGCGTCATCGTCATCTCCTCTGACATGCCCGAGATTCTGGGCCTTTCCGATCGCGTTCTGGTCATGCGGCAGGGCCGCATGGCGGGCGTTTTGGAGGGGGCCGAGATCACCGAGACCGCCATCGTGCGGCTTGTCATGGGCACCACGGAAAAGGCCACCGAACATGCGTAACCTGTCGCTGTCCACCCTTGGCCCTTTGGCCGCGCTGATCCTGTTGGTGATCCTTGGGGCCTGGCTGAACGAAAACTTCTATTCCGCTGGCAACATCACCAATGTTCTCGCCCGTTCGGCTTTTATCGGCATGATCGCGGTGGGGATGACCTTTGTCATCACCTCGGGCGGGCTGGATCTGTCGGTAGGCTCGATGGCCGCGTTCATCGCGGGCATGATGATTCTGGCGATGAACGCGATGCTGCCCCGGCTGGGTGTGGGGATACCACTGGTTCTGGCGGGCATGGGCGTGGCGCTGGCGGTGGGCCTGCTGGCCGGGCTGGGCAACGGGCTGCTGATTACCCGCGCACGGATTGAACCCTTTATCGTCACCCTTGGCACGATGGGCATTTTCCGCAGCCTGGTGACCTGGATTGCCAATGGCGGAACCCTCAGCCTCGATTTCGGCACCCGCGAATTCTATCGCCCGGTCTATTATGGCGGGCTGTTCGGCGTCGCCTGGCCGATCATCGTCTTTGCCATCATCGCCGTTCTGGGAGAGGTGATGATGCGTCACACCCGCTTTGGCCGTTATTGCGAGGCGATCGGGTCGAACGACAAGGTGGCGCGCTATTCGGCGGTCAAGGTCGAGACGGTGCAGTTGTGGACCTATATCGCACTTGGCCTGCTGGTCGGCCTTGCCACCATCCTTTACGTCCCGCGCCTTGGTTCTGCCTCCGGCTCGACCGGGCTTTTGTGGGAACTGGAGGCGATTGCCGCCGTGATCATCGGGGGCACTGCGCTGAAAGGCGGTTATGGCCGGGTCTGGGGCACCGTGGTGGGGGTGCTGATCCTGAGCCTGATCGACAACATCCTGAACCTTGCCGACCTCGTGTCGCCCTATCTGAACGGGGCGATCCAGGGGGTCATCATCGTGCTCGCCGTTGTGTTGCAACGCGGGAAATCATCCGCCGAAGGGCGGTAAAATGGGAGGAAAGACCATGAAGCGCAGACAATTCCTTGGCAGCGCCGCCGTTCTGGCCGTTGGGGCCGCAACCGCAGGTTCGGTTCAGGCGGAAGAAAAAACCTATACCATCGGCGTGTCGATTCCGTCGGCCACCCATGGCTTCATGGGCGGGCTGAACTGGCACGCCCAGCAAAGCATCGCCCGGCTGGAAAAGGCCTATCCCAACCTGAAATTCGTGCTGGCCACGGCGGGCGAGCCGGGCAAGCAGGTCGATGACCTTGAAGACATGCTGGCCACCCGCAACATCGACGGCCTTGTGGTGTTGCCCTTCGAATCCGAACCGCTGACCGGGCCGGTCAAAGCGGTGAAGGATGCCGGAAAATGGGTGACGGTGGTGGACCGCGGCCTCTCGGTTGAAGGCATCGAAGACCTGTATGTCGCGGGCGACAACACCGCCTTTGGCCGGGTTGCGGGAGAATACTTCAAGGCTCACCTGCCTGCGGGCGCCAAGATCGTGATCCTGCGCGGCATCGCCACCACGCTGGACAATGAGCGGGTCGAGGCGTTCGAGAAAGCCATCGATGGTTCGGGCATCGAGATTCTGGACAAGCAGCACGGCAACTGGAACCGCGACGAAGCCTTTACCGTGATGCAGGACTATCTGTCGAAATACCCCAAGATCGACGCGGTCTGGGCGGCGGATGACGATATGGCCATCGGCGTGATGGAAGCCATCGCCCAGGCCGGACGCGAGAAAGAAATGTGGATCATCGGCGGCGCCGGGATGAAGGAAATCGTCAAGCGGATCATGGACAAGGATCCGCAACTGCCGGTCGATGTCACCTATCCGCCTGCCCTGATCTCTGCCGCGATCGAGATGACGGCGCTGCGCTTCGTGTCGGATACGCCGGTTTACGGCCGCTTCATCATCGGCTCGACCCTTATCACGCCCGAAAACGCAGAGCGTTTCTACTTCCCCGACAGCCCTTTCTGATCGGATCAGCCCTGCAAAGCCGCCCCGATGCACTGGCCGGGGCGGCTTTCTTATCCGTTCAACCGATGAGGCAACCGGACCTGCACGCCAGCGAGAGCATGGAAAGACGTATCCCGTTGCGATCTTTCGGCAATTGACCCGAGCCGGGACTTCCCTGCGCATGCGGTATGTGGCCGCCCCAGTTGCGGTGCAGGGATTGAATGTCGGGTTGCTCCGGGCTTCGCTGCCCGACCAAGTGCATGCTCGGCCCGTCATGGCTTTGGCGATTGCTGCGGCATCGACGTTTCGGCCTTGCTGGGGTTAACGCAGAACCAAACGAAGCGCGCGGGTATGATCCGGGCTTCATGGCCATCGAAACCAGCCCCCGTGCCTGCCCCTGTACCCGGAGCGGGCTGCCATGCCGATCACCACGTTCGGCGCCGCTTCGAAACGGCTCATCAATGTATCGCGCGTGGCCTGGCCCGCAGGAACCGGCCCCCTCGGCGTTCAGTGGCAAGATATTGAATCCCCTCGCCGGTATCGATGCCGAAAGCCACTGTCTCAGGTCTGCGTTTGGTCCACATCCTTTCTTTCCGTTCGATGCACATTCCCCTAATGCCATGCTTAGGTGCAGGACGGACCATCTCATTAATGGTGGCACCGCCGCGAAGTGCGCATCTGAACGCCCAGCGCGGGCTGTTGAAGTGGCCTCTGGAAAACCTGTGCGGTTTATCCCTGTCGGCTACAGGATATTCATCGCCCGGTTCTCTCTGACGGCTTGATCAGAACTTGCCGACGATGTTCAGGAACACCCCTTCCTTGCGGCCGTCGATCAGACGCAGATCGTCGGACACATTGCCGAACTGATAGCCGACCCCGACCTTGAGGTTGTTGCCGAAATGGCGATAGGCCGCAGCCATCGCGCCAGTCTCGGTCACGTCCGTCTCGTAGAAATGCGAGAGGCGGGTATCCAGCGTCAGATCCCAGTTGTGGGTCACATGATAGTCAAGGCGCAGAATGGCCAGATCGGCAGTATTCTTGGTGAACACATTGGTGGTGCGGTCGGTCACATTGCTGAACCGATAGCCGTACTTCCCGCCCAGCGTCCAATAGCGGTTCAGGTCGTAGTCCACGTCAATCGACAGGATGTGGCTGCGCTGGCGCGGCCCGTCCAGCGAGCCGTCGATGCTGACCTGGTCCTGCCCCGGCAGATCCTCAAGATAGGTATAGCGGAACAGCGCGTTCAGCCGGTCATTGGCAACCGGGCGATAGGCCCAGCCCAGATTGGCCTCGATATAGCGGCCATCGCGCAGCGAGGATTGATCACTTTCCGAAACCAGCGCGGCCAGATCGAACAGCAACCGCCAGTCATCCGAGGTCTTCTGCCGCCAGTATCCCTTCACCAGCCAGTTGTCGCGGTTGCGCGCGCCGTCGGTGGATTCGTCATTACGATACTCGGCGCGCAGCCCCGCTTCGGCCAGGTCGCCGTTGGAATAGCGTACCCCTGCCCCTATGGCGCGACGGGTATAGGTGCCGCCGCCTTCAGGATCGTCGGTCTGGCCGAATTCCAACGTGCCGTCATAGGCCCATGTATCGCTGGGCGTATAGCGGACGCCATAGGCCGTGGTCAGCGCGCGTTCGTTGCCGAAAAGATCGTAGCTGTTCTCGGCCCGATAGGTGATATGGTCATTTACCCGGCTTTCGGCGCCAATCACCCACTTGCCGCCATCCGTGCCGATCCGGTCGGTTTCAAAGCGGCGCATCGGATCAAGCGTGTAGCCAAACCGATAGCTGGTTCCCGCATTGTTGTCCCACCGCAGCAGAGCGCGCCCGGCGGGGCCAAGGCTGCCGCCCGAAACCTCTCCTTCGGCCGACAGCCGGTCGGTCAGGCGACCGGCGATGCCAAAGCCAAGGCGGTTGTTCTGTTCCAGACCGCCCGAACGGCTGACCGTTGCCAGACCGAAGACCCAAGCCTTCAGATCGTCGTCGCGCGTCCAGGTCAGCCGTGCGCCGACATCCGTCCGCTGGCCCAGCTCATCCGGCTCGGCAAAGGGGTCGCCCTTGCGGTCGGTGGTCGCAATACCGGTTTCGACCGTCCATTGATCGGTCAGGTCGTAGGCCAGCTCAACCTTGCCGTCCTGCCGCTTCTTGCCGTCTTCGTCACGGAAGTTGTCATAGGCCAGACGCAACTGGGTGCGGCTGTTCAGATCCAGCTTGCCCGCGAGACCCCAAGAGGTCTGGGTGGTGTCAATGTCGTAATCTGCCGAAACGAAGCCAGCTTCCTTGCGGTCGAAATAGGCTGAAACCTCACCCGCCATCGCGCCGCCGGTCAGTTCCTCAAGATCGGCCCGCCCTTCCAGACGGATCGCATTGGCAGGCTGACCCTTCACCCCGGCAGAGGGGTCGTCATCAATATCCAGACCGCCATTCAGGGAAAAGCTGGTGTCATAACCCGGCCCTTCGCTTTGCGCGACGTCAAAGGAAAGCCAGGTCGCATCACTCTTGCGCCAAAGCACATCGGCACCAACCGAGGTCGTGTCGGCCACGCCTGTCGTATCCTTGGCAGCACTTGCGCCAAGGCGCAGACTGTCGGTCACCCAGCCTTCGACGCGGCCCCCGGCGGCATAGCCATCCACATTGCCCGTGGTGGGCACATATTCGTATTGCGCGACCAGATCGACGTCATAGTCGCCCAAAGGACGGTCGCCCATCAGCCCGCCGCCACCCGCTGCGGACAGGGGCGACTTGAGGATGATCACGCCCTGATAATAGTCGATCTCATAGTCATCGCCCGCCGTCAGGCGCTGGCTGCGCACGACATTGCCGCTGACCGGATCGCGCCACTGAACATAGATCGTCTCGGTCCCGTACAGAATGTCCTGCCGCTTGAGGAAATAGGCAGACCCGCCGGTTCCGCGCATTACGTCGCGTTGCACCAACCGGTCGGGGGAGGCGCCATAGGCCGAGTATTTCAGCTTGGCATCGCCATGGGTGGTCTGGGCCATGGATTCATGCGTCAGCAGAAGGCCATAAAGCGTACGGTCGCTGCGGATCAGGGGCGAAGTGCCGTCCGCCGCCTTGAAATCACCCCAAGTCAGGGCGGTCTTGTCCTTTTGCACCTTGAGGTACAGCTTGCCAGAGGTGGGGGCATCCTCAAGGCTGGTCGAATCGTCGCCAAAGGTTGGATAGACATCTTCGGACTTGATGCGGTCCAGCACCCGGCGGGTGTTCTTGGCATCCAGATCGCGCAGGATGTCCTCAATCTCGCCTTCGCCGGTATCGACCGAGGCTGTGATGGTATAACCGCCCGCCGTATTGCCCTTGGCATAGCCGGCAAGACGCCCCAGGGTATAGCTGCCCTCGCCCTTTTCCTTGCCCCAGGTCAGATCGGCGATGCCGACGTAGAACCATTCACGGCGCGGAATTTCGACATGGCGGGTGATGCTGTCACGGCCCAGCCCAACCCGGATGTCATGCGCGCCGGGCGGCAGGATACGCTGGATGACGAAAGTGCCCGTCGGGTCGGCCACCGTGTCCTCACCCATCACCTGCACCGAACCGCGCCCGCCGGTATTGCCCGTCACGGTCACGGCACCACCGCGCACCGGAATTGAGCGGCGGGCTGTCATGTCCTCACCCTCGCCGGGAGCGATCACGGGGCCATCCAGCGGTTCCTGCGGAAACTTTTCCGCGCTGCGGCTTATGGGCAGGCGGACGGTTTCGTCGTAACGGCCCGCATTGTCATAGACGCGCAGGCTGTAAAACAGATTGCCGTCTTTTAGCACGCTTTCGGCGGGCATCGTCCAGTCTGCCGTGCCGTTTGCGGCCACCGGAATGACCGCCACAACCTTCGTCGGGTCATCCCGTTCGATCAGGCGGATTTCGGATTTCGCGATCCAGGCCGGATAGTTGGTCGAGGCGCGAAACGCTACCGCGCTGCCCGCCGTGTAAGAGGACTTCATATCGCCGGTGGAAATCGCCAGCCTGGGGCGCACGCCCAGCCCATCATAAGTAACCTGCACGCCGGCTTCGGCCAGTATGCGGTCCACCCGGCGACCATCGTCCTGTGCCTGATCTGCGCCAGCCAGACGGGCGCGGTCCGTGGCCTCGGGCGGAGCGGCATCAATCGTGATGGCAAAGCCATATGGGCCAAGCGCGCCGGTCGGCTTGGTGTCGGTGGTGTTGGCGCCAGCAGGCATCCGCACCACGGTTCCGGCCTCTGGCCGCGCGCAACCGGGCGGGATCTTGCCGTCGATCAGGGCGCAACCTTCGGTGCCGCCAGCAGCCTGGGCCACCGCCATCACCGGCAGACCGGCCAGCAGGGCCGCAGTTCCCAACAGGCCCGCCAGGCGGGCGCGCGAATATGTGGCGTTCTTCATGTCGATGATTGCCCGCCCCATCACTCACCTCCGGCGTGGTCATTGCCCCGCTCGATCACCTGTTCGACGTTCAACTTGTAGGCACCGGTGCCGCGCCACAGCTCTCGCACCATGTCCTCGATCACACGCATCCGCGCCTTGGCCAGCTTTTCGCCATCTGGCCCCAGCAGGTAGTTCAGTTGCAGGACCGAAGGCGTGTTGGCGATCTGCCGCACCATCTGACGCAACCCTTCGGCCAGTTCGGGGCGCGGCTCTTTCGCCTGCTTGCCGGTCAGGAAGGCCCGGTCCGACAGGTCGATACGAACCACAGGCGCCAATGTCGCGCCAAAGTTCATCCGCGTCATCTTGCCTGCCGTCAGGCGCACCACGCGCGGGTTTTCGGTCGTCAGCCGATAGCCCGTGGGCAAAGTGCGCTCATCCAGCTTGAGGATGAAGTTGGTTCCGATGTCGCGCGGCAGTTCGGCGCAAGGAATGTGATAGCGCCCGAAGCGATCGGTCGTGATGATCGTGCCGTTCACCGTGACCAGACGCACCGCAGGCAGGCCCACCTCGCCGTCCTTCGCCTCTGCCGAGGACGGGCCGTTCATATAGCCGTCCTGGTTGGCATCGTCGAACACCCGGCCGATGACCGTACCGCAGTCAAAGACCGGATCGGCATCAACCATCACCGTCGCCGAAGCAGTCGTTGACAGCGGCTCGCCGGTGTTCGGATCAAAAGCACGGGCGGTGTTGGTATTCTCGCCCGGCTGGGCCGAGCCCGTTACCAGTGCCGAGATCGAGATGGCCACGCTACCCTGCGGCGGAACCGCCACATCGGTAAACCGATAGCGGCTGCCATTCACCTCAGGCTCTTGCGCCGTTGCGCCCACCCGTCCTGAACCGGCCTGATAGACAAAGCCGGGCGGCATCGTATCGACCACATCGACCGTTACGGTGGTGAATTGCGACCGGTTGGTCACGGTGATCGTATAGGGCACGACCTGGCCAACCATGACATGGCCGATACCCGCCACCTTCTCGATCCCGATGGCTTCGCGTGGCGTCAGGTCGTTCGGGACCGTTTCGGTTCCATCTGCCGAGACAGAGGCCGCACCGGCAGGCGGCGTGCCGGTTGCAGTGGCCGTGTTATCGACATGCCCGGTTTCCACATCTGTCGCGGTGATCGTGTAGGTGGTTGTCACTGTCTGCGTATCACCGGGCACCATGGTGCCAAGGCTCTGGTTCAGGCCGGTCAGCGGGTCAGTCACCGATACATTGGTCAGGGTGACATTGCCGCTGTTGGTCACCGTAATCGTATAGGTGATCACGTCGCCTGCGGTGATAAAGCTGACCTCACCGGCATTCTTGGTCACCGTCAACTGCGGGTTCGCGGCCACCGGCACGGTGACACTGCCGTCATCCGATACCTGTGGGCCGCGCGGCGGGGTGCCGGTTGCAAGGGCGGTGTTCACCACGCTGCCCGCATCCAGGTCAGCCTGCGTCACCGTATAGCTGGTGGTAAAGGACTGGTCTGCCCCGGCGGCAAGGGTTGCCACCGTCTGGCTGAACCCGGTCAGCGGGTCGCTGACCGCCACATTGCTCAGCGTGACATTGCCCGAGTTGGTTACGGTGATCGTATAGCTGACCACATCGCCCACCGCACCGATCGAGGCGACATCGGCCACCTTGGTCACCGTCAGCGCGGGCGCGGGTGTGGCTGTAACGGTCGCATTGTCGCTGCCGCGAACCGGGGTGCCCCCCGATGTCGTGCCGCTGACCGAGGCGACGTTCGCCACAAGACCGGCATCCAGATCTGCCTGCTTCACGGTATAGCTGGTGATGACGGGCTGGCTTGCGCCGGGTGCAAGCGTGGCGATGGTCTGGCTCAACCCGGTCAAGGGATCGCTGACCACAAGGTTGATCAGCGTCACATTGCCGGTGTTCGTGACGGTGATCGTATAGGGGATCACATCGCCGTTGGCGCTGACCGTAGCGACACCGGCAACCTTGGTCACGGTGACACCGGGCGTTACCAAGGCCGGCACGGTCGAGGTTGCCGTTTCCGTGATCGGCTGGCCAGAGGGTGGCGTGCCGGTCGCACTGGCGACGTTGGTAATGAAGCCCGCATCCAGATCGGCTTGGGTCACGATATGGCTCGTCGTCAGGGCCTGCGATGCACCGGGCGCGAGGGTTGCCACCGTCTGGCTAAGACCTGTCAACGGATCGTTCACCGCAATGGCGTTCAGGGTTACGGTCCCGGTGTTCGCCACGGTGATCGTATAGGAAATCGTCTGGCCTACCGCCGAAAAGTTCGGGCTGGTCGCAACCTTGGTGATCGACAGGCCGGGGTTTTGGGGAACCGGCGTGGTCACTGTGCTGGTGGTTGGTGTCGGGGTTTGCGTGGAAACAGCCGACCCCGTGTTGACGATCTGACCATTGTCCACATCGGCCTGTGTCACCACATAGGTGCCGGTCAGCGTACAGATTGCATTCGGCAGCAGCGTGGCACAAGTGATCGACCCGGGCGTAAGGATCGCATCGCTGACAACCACATTGCTCAGCGTGGTGTTGCCGCTGTTGCGCGCCGTGACGGTGTAGGTCAGCGTCTGGCCCAGCGCGACTGTTCCCGAAGGTTGCGACTTCGTGACCGTCAGTTCCGGATTTTCGCTGGCCGTTACCGTCGCGGTTCCGGTGGCGGTGATCGCTGGCCCCGAGGGTGGGGTGCCAGTGGCGCTGGCGGTGTTGGTCACGCCGCCCGCGTCAATCTGGGCCTGCGAGACGTAATAGGTGATCGTGACCACATTCGACTGGCCTGGCGTCAGGGTGCCGATGTCAGAGGTCAGGCTGGTCAGCGGATCGGTCAGGCTGACATCGCTCAGCGTGACATTGCCCGTGTTGGTCACCGTGATCGTGTAGGTCACCGCATCCCCGGCATGATTGACCGTAGAGACATTGGCAACCTTGGTCAGGGTCAGGCCGGGCGTCACATCGGCGGGCACCGAGGCGCTTGCGCTTTCGGTCAGGGGGCCACCGCCGCCTGCGGGTGTGCCGGTTGCCGAGGCGGTATTGCCCACGCTGCCCGCGTCCAGATCGGCCTGGGTCACGGTATAGCTGGTCGTCAGGGCCTGCGAAGCACCCGGCGCAAGGCTCGCCACCGTCTGGTTCAGCCCGGTCAGCGGGTCGGTCACCTGCACGTTGGTCAGGGTGACGGTTCCGGGGTTCGAAACCGTGACCGTATAGGTGATCACGTCGCCCACGGCATCAAACGAAGTCACATCGGCGGTCTTGGTCACCGCCATGTCCAGCACCTGAGGAACCGGGGTGGTCACCGTATCACTTGTCGGCGTGGGTGTTTCGTTCGAGGTGGCCGAGCCGGTGTTGATGATCTGGCCAGCATCCACATCGGCCTGCGTCACGACATAGCTGCCAGTCAGCACGCAAGAGGCAGTGGGTGCCAGCACCGCGCAGCTTGTCGAAGCAGGCGTCAGCATCGCATCGCTGACCGTCACGGAATGCAGCGTAATGTTGCCGGTATTCGTTGCCGTCACCGTATAGGTCAGGGTCTGGCCCAAGGCGACCGTGCCAGTCGGGTTCGATTTCACCACGCTCAGCCCCGGGTTGATCACAGGCGGAACCGCCGCGCCATCGCTGCCGGTGACCGTGCCGCCGCCGGGCACATTGCCCGTCGCGGTTGCGGTATTGACCAGATAGCCAAGGTCGATGTCGGCCTGCTGCACCGTATAGCTGGTGTTGAAAACCTGGCTTGCCGCCGGGGCCAAACTGACGATTGTCTGGCTCATCCCGGTCAGCGGGTCAGTCACGACCACGTTGCCCAGCGTCACATTGCCGGTGTTGGTCACCGTAATGGTGTAGGGGATCACCTGACCCGCTGCAGTCATGATGGTCGTCGTCGTGGTCTTTTGCACCGTCAGCGCCGGGCTGAGCACCGCAGGAACCGTTTCGCTGCCAGAGGCCGTTACAGGCCCACCCGTCGGCGGGGTGCCAGAGGTCGTGGCCGTATTGGCAACCTGCCCGGCATCCAGATCGGCCTGGGTCACGGTATAGCTGGTCGTCAGGGTTTGCGAGGCACCGGGGGAAAGGCTCGCCACCGTCTGGTTCAAACCGGTCAGCGGGTCGGCCACGGAAATGGCAGTCAGGGTCACGTTACCCGTGTTGGTCACCGTGATGGTGTAGGAAATCACATCCCCCACCGCCGCATAACTGGGCACTGAAGAGACCTTGCTCAGGCTCAGCGCCGGGGCTGGGGCCGCAGGAACCGTCACCGAGCCGTTCGCCGTAACCGGCCCGCCGGTTGGCGGGGTGCCGCTGGCAGAGGCGGTGTTCACCACCTGCCCGGCATCCAGATCGGCCTGGGTCACGGTATGGCTGGTCGTCAGGGTTTGCGAGGCGCCGGGCGCAAGGCTGGCCACCGTCTGGTTCAACCCGGTCAGCGGGTCGGTCACCACAACAGAGGTCAGTGTCACGTTGCCGGTGTTGGTTACCGTGATGGTAAAAGGAATCGCGCTGCCGACGGTGGAATAGCTGGGCACCGTTGCGACCTTGTCCAGCGACAGGCCGGGTGCCGGAGCGGCAGGAACATTTGCCGTCGCGCTGCCACTTACCGGCGCACCGCCGGGCGTAAGGCCCGTTGCCGTAGCAGTATTGGCAACCTGCCCGGCATCCAGATCGGCCTGGGTCACGGTATAGCTGGTCGTCAGGGTTTGCGAGGCGCCGGGCGCAAGGCTGGCCACCGCCTGGCTCAGCCCGGTCAGCGGATCGGTCACGCCAATCGCTGCCAGCGTCACATTGCCGGTGTTGGTCACGGTGATCGTATAGGGGATCACCGCACCAACCGCCGCATAACTAGGAAGCGATGCGGTCTTGGTCACCGCCAAAGCGGGCGCCTGGCTGGCTGGAACTGTGGCGCTGCCATTGCCGCTGACCGAGGCGCCACCCGGCGCCTGACCGGTGGCCGTGGCGGTATTGGCAACCTGCCCGGCATCCAGATCAGCCTGGGTCACGGTGTAGCTGGTCGCCACATTCTGCGAGGCACCCGGCGCAAGGCTGGCCACCGTCTGGTTCAGCCCGGTCAGAGGGTCGGTCACGGCAATTGCGGTCAGCGTCACATTGCCGGTGTTGGTTACGTTGATCGTATAGGGGATCACCGCGCCGACCGTGCTGAACGACGCGACACCAGCCGCCTTGTTCACAGTCAGCGCCGGGGTGCGCGTGATGGGCGTGACAACCGTGCTGTGCAGCGGCGCGGGCAGCAAAGGCGCGGTTGCGGTTGCGGTATTCACAACCTCACCAGCATCCACATCGGCCTGGGTAACGACATAGGTTCCCGTCAGCACGCAGGTCGCGCCGGGCGCAATACCCGGGCAGGCCAGAGACGACGGGGTGATCTTGGTATCGGTGATCGTGGCCCCAGTCATTGTCACATTGCCGGTATTGGTCAGCGTGATGTTGTAGGTCAGTGTCTGACCCAGCGTTGGCGTGCCAGTAGGCGCCGACTTGACCAGAGTGGCACTTGGCTGGGCATCGGGGGGCACGGCCGCAGAATCGCTGGCCGTGACCGTGCCGCCGCCCGCTGCCTGTGCCATGACCGACGCGATGTTGTGCACATTGCCGCTGTCGAAATCGGCCTGCGTCACCGTATGCGTGGTGTGATAGACCTGCGTGGCCCCCGGCGCAAAACTGGCGATGGTCTGGTTAAGTCCGGTCAGGGGATCGCTGACAACCACGTTCTGCAATGTCACATTGCCGCTGTTGGTCACCACGATCGTATAAGGGATCACCTGCCCAACGGCTGTAATCAGGGTCACGGTCGTCGATTTGTCGATGACAATGGCAGGGTTGCGCGTCAGCGGAACCGCAGCATTGCCCTGCCCCGTTACTGCATGGCCATAGGCGTCCGTTGCTTGGCCCGTCGCCGTGTTGGTCAACGCCGAACCAGTGTCGATATCAGCCTGGGTCAGCACATAGCTGGCGGTAAAGGTCGTCGTCGCACCGGGGGCCAGCGGGCCTGCAACCGTGGCCGGGGAAATGGCGCTAAGCGCGCCGGTCCCGCTATGGACATCCGTGACCGAAAGATTGGTCAGGTTCAGGTTGCCACTGTTGCGCAACTGATAGGTATAGGTGATCACATTGCCCGGCACCGGCGGCGATGACAGGCCCTCCGTATTCGCCGTTTTGGTCACCGTCAGCGCCGGGGCCGCCGCCGTCAGTGTCGGGGTTGAGCGGTCGGTGCGGGTCAGCGCCGGCGTCACCGGGTAATAGGCGTCCTGCGCAGAGGCGGTGACCGTATTTCCGAAAGTAGGCGACAATGTTGCCGCCTCGGCCGTCAGCCTGACCGTGAAATCGACATCCACCGAATCCTCGGTGCCCAACAGGCCGGTTGTCCCGTTGAACAGGTTGCTGTTCGCCGCCGTGCCGTTGAACGCTGGATTCAGCGTCGGGGCGACCGAGAATGTCGGCAGTCCGTCGTCATGCAGCGTAATGGTCGGCCCCGATACGATGCTGGTGAAGGCAGAGCCAAAGTTGCTTGCCGCACCCACGGCATCCGAAATCTGCATGTTGCGGATGTTCAGGTTACCGTTGTTGGTCATTGTCAGCTTGATCGGCAGATCATAGCTGCCGTCCGGTCGCAGAACCGCGGCACCATAGGTTTTCTTGATCTGCATGTCAGACACCGTGCGATAGGTGCCGACATTCCAGATACCAACCAGTTCGCCGGTCGTATCCAGCCCATACCATTCGACCTGAGTGATATAGATGCCCTCTTCGCGCGAGGTCTTGTCCAGCATGGCGGCAAAGAACTCTGGCGGGTTGTTCGACGGGTTCGTCGGCCCGGTCACCGTGCGCACGACGCCATTGCTCAGCGTAAAGCGGAAAGCCGAACGCTGGCTTAGGTCATTCCAGTCCACGAATGTGAAATAGAACGCATAGACCGGCTGCGAGAACCGGAACAGAATGGAGCCGTTCGCACCACCCGCGCTGGAAACCGATGCGGTGATGCCGGGACGGTTCGGGGCCTGGCTGTTATATCCGATGCACCATGTGGGCGTTTGCGGCCAAGGGGTCGCATTCAGCCTGGGACAATAGCCCGAAGGCCCGAACGAAGACCCGTTGCCAGATGGGGGTTTGGCATAAAGCGTGAAGCCATTCCACACGTCGGGGCTGGCCGCATTCGTGCTCATTCTGTAGTTGGTTCCAACGCCCGAGAAATTCTCAAGCGTGCCGATCAGCGTGATGTTGGGCAGCGCATTGTCGAAAGAAGTTTGCGTGGTATAGGTATTGACCGTCTGCGCCGAGAGAGGGGCAGCACCCAGCACGACTGCCAGCCACAGCACCACAACCGAAAGCGCCATCCGCAAGGCGGACACGGCCCGAACGCCGCTCCGGAACCGGGAACAAGCCCAGCCCCGGCCATCATCATCGGCGCTGGAGGATCGGACAGATTGAGCGGGGCGATTGTCAGACTGCGGCAATAACTTCCCTCCGGCATCGACGCGGCAAACCATTGCTTCGCGCGCATTGGTGGCCACGGCAGGCTTCGGCAACTATGCCAAAATCAACACGGCGGGCTATTGGTCCGATACGCGCAACAGTTTGAGAAAGACGACATGAAAAGGCGTCTTAACCCTTATTAACGGTAATTGATCACAGTTTACTTACAAGTGGCTGCAAAAGCGTGATCATCTTGCGTGGCTGCCCTGTTGCGCAACCATCACAGGAGCTGCGGCAAGGCAGAATTGCTGTTTCCAGGGACGACAGATTGGAACGATACCTGCCACCTTGGTACACGGATGCCATTGTGTGTGGTCAATCATCATCCTAGCCTCGTCCGGCAGGCCCTGCGCGGCTTGTATGCCGTAGGCGGCATGAGGCCTCAGTCATGACTAGGCGCAGGGCGCATCACAGCGGGCCGGTGCCGGTCGGGTCGCCGCGGAAATGACGGTTCAAGAGGGCAGCATCCCGATCGGCAAATGCGTCAGCCGGTCTTGGTTTCGCACAGACCGGTTGCCCGTCTTTCCGCGTGAATATCCCACAGCAACAGAACCCTTGACAGCTTGAGCGTTCTGCTCAACTGTCTTAAGTAACGAACTAGTTACATAATGGACCCATGCGGGACGTGAATTTCATCATCATCGGTGGCGGGTCGTCTGGCAGTGTTCTGGCCGGTCGGCTGAGCGAAGACTCCACCACCTCCGTCCTGCCGTATTTCCGCCGTGCCGAGGGGAATGAGCTGTTTGCCGACGCCTTCCACGGAAGTGATGGCCTCCTGGGTGATGATAAGATGGCGGTGGTCGATCCGCATCTGCGATTGCGGGGGATCGACGGGCTAAGAGTGTGCGATGCCGCGAACTGGCCGCGGATCAATTCGTCCGACACGAACGCGCCGACCATCATGATCGGTGAGAAGGGCAGCGACCTGATCCGCGGTGTGCCTTGGCGCAAGTGTTCCGACCATTCGGCGCATGACGTGACCCAAGCGGTATTCTTTAACCATGTCACTCTGCGATCAGGGTGGGAGTGGGAACTGCCGATGCATGGCCGCAGCTTCCAATGGGAAGAACTGCTGGAGGGATACAACAACGCGCCTCACTCGATTTTTGGCGGCTTCGAACGCTCGCTGCAATGGCTGGCCGAAGGGCAGATCCCGCTTGATGGGCTGATCCACCGCGCCATACCGAATGACCCTGCAGCGATCTATGCGGCCATCATGGCGCGACAGATCACAGAACCTTTCATCCTTCTCGACTGGGAGGAGATGGCCAAATGATCAGCCTGATCGCAACCCTGTCTTACGAAACCGCCCGCCAGATCGTCGAAGCCGCGCTGGATGAAGCGAGACGGCAGGGGCTGACCGTGGCGGTCTGCGTTGTTGACGCGCAGGGCCATACTCTTGCCTCCGCACGGATGGAGACCGCAACGCCCCCCATCCTGTCCTTTGCCGAGGACAAGGCCTTTACCGCCGCAACGATGCGCCGTGCTACTGCCGCCTTTGCCGACCGCATGACGTCCCGTCCCTCGCTGGCGCTTGGCTTGTCCACCCGGCAGCGGCTATTGCCCTGGGGCGGCGGGCTTCCGGCGGTGCATCAGGGCGTCGTCATAGGCGGTGTCGGGGTTTCGGGGGCGCAGGAGCCCGAAGACGTGGCCTGCGCCGAGGCGGGACTGCGGGCGTTGGGCCTTGTCTGGGACGTTTGATCAGGCTGCCACCAGACGTAAGATCGTATCGATGTTGAACCGTAGCCGCTCCTCTAACGCGTCCTTCGCCATCAGGTCACGCTCGAACACGATGGCACCCGTGAAGCGGTTGGTCAGATAATAATACCCGATCGCTGCAATGGTGATGTTCAACTGCACCGGATCGACGCCCGGGCGAAACACCCCCGCCGCGGCGCCGCGATCTAGGATGGTTGCCACCATCGACACGAACTTGCGGCTGTAAACTTTCACGACCTCGGATTTCTTCAGGTGCTTGGCGCGGTGGAGGTTCTCGCTGTTCACCAGCGTGATGAACTCTGGGTTCTTCAGGTAGTAGTCCCAGGTGAAACGGACCAGACGCTCCAGCGCCTCCTTCGGGGCGAGGTGATCGAGGTTCAGCTTCTGTTCGGCGGTGCGGATATCGACATAGGCGTTTTCCAGGATCGTCTGAAACAGACCCTCCTTCGACTCGAAATAGTGATAGATCATGCGCTTGTTTGCGCGGGCCTTTTCAGCGATCACATCCACGCGGGCGCCGCCGAGGCCGTTTTTTGCAAACTCGCGCTTGGCTGCGTCAAGGATACGCGCCTTGGTCGCTTCGGCATCCCTGGTTCGGGGCCTGGTCGGTGCCGGAGGCTTTTCGGTCGCACCTTTTTCAGCACTTTCCATGAACTATCCGGTCCGCCCCTGCTGTTTGCGTTAGCGTCATGTTTACACACGGGGGGCCGATCTCGTCAAAGCGGAATGTAAATTCTTTGGGTGGTCAGGTCGAACAAACTTCTTGACTTGGCCAAGGCATAACAAGTAACCAGTTAGTGCATTAACGAAGCTGTACGCTCGTGGGCACGCCGCTGCGGACGCTAATCGCTCGGCCACGGAACAGTGGCGTTGATGTGGCAATCAGGGAGGAAACCAATGTCCACGTTCATCAAGGATTTCATCGAGCGCGAAACCATCAGCCGCCGGAATTTCCTGTTGGCCTCAGCGGCCGGGATGACCACGGCGGCCATGCCGGGCGTCTTCGGCAACGGCATGGCACGCGCCGCCACCGACCCGGCCCTGGCCTGGTCCTATCGTGACCGCGCCAGCGCTTACTGGAACGCCATCGTCTCCGGCGGCGAAGCTTTCACCGAATCCATCGGCAAGCCCAAGGATGCAATGACTTCGCTGATCAACGAAGGTTCGTCCGAGAAATCTCTGGCTGACATCAAGGCCTTCCTGGCCAAGAACAACGGCGCCTGCGCCATCGCCTGCGATGCGAACGACAGCCCGAACGCCCGCCCTGTGGCAGAAGCTGTCCAGGCCGCTGGCGGCTACGTCTCGACGATCTGGAACAAGACGGACGACGCCCATCCGTGGGACTTCGGCGACAACTGGGTCAGCCACATGACCTGGTCGGACGAAAAGCCCGCCGAGGAAACCGCCCGCATCCTGTTCGAGGCGATGGGTGGCAAGGGTGGCGTCGTTCACCTTGGCGGAATCGCGGCCAACAACCCGGCCATTGAGCGTCTGAACGGTCTGAAGAACGCGCTGAAGGACTATCCCGACATCACGCTGCTGGATGCCCAACCCGCCGACTGGGACACCACCAAGGCCGCCGAACTGATGGCCAGCTTCCTGACCAAGTACGGCGACCAGATTACCGGCGTCCACTGCGCCAACGACAACATCGCCTATGGCGTGTTGGAGGCGCTGAAGGCGGAAGGCATCGAAGGCATGCCGATCGTCGCCTATGACGGAAACCCGGAAGCCGTGCAGATGGTCATGGACGGCAAACTTCTGGCTACCGTGTTCACCAACCCCCATTGGGGCGGCGGCATCACGCTTTCGCTGGCCTATCACGCCGCCATCGGCAGCTTCAAGCCGTCCGAAGAACCCCATGAGCATCGCGAGTTCTACGGCCCGACGATCCTTGTCACCGCCAAGGACGCGGCGGAGTTCAAGGCGAAGTATCTCGACAGCGTTCCAACCTACGATTGGGCCGACTTCTGGAGCCCATCGAATGGTGGGATCGTTTACAAGTAAGCTTCACTGAAATCGGGGTGGTCTCCTAATGGCTACCCCTTTTCTTCCCCTGATCCAGGGGGGCGCGCCGCTACGGGAGGACAGGGTGAGACAATTGATGACGCGCGAGAACGCGATCCGCTGGGCACCACTCTTGGTGCTGATCGGGCTGATAATCCTATTCACAGCGATCAATCCGGCTTTCCTGTCGCAACGTAATTTCGCCCGCATCGCGATTGCCGCTTCCCCTGCGCTGATGGTTGCCATCGGCGTCACCTTCATCATCGTGATGGGTTCCATCGACCTGTCCATGGAAGGGACGGTCGGTCTGACGGCAGTGCTGTTCTGCTTTGTGTTCCTGGCCACCGGCGGCACCTTGGCCGCTGGTGCCTGGGTCGCCATTCCGGTCATCCTGCTTGTGGGGGCGCTGATCGGACTGGTGAACGGGCTTGTACATGTTAAGCTGCGCATCCCGTCGTTCATGGCAAGCTTGGCCATCGGCTTTGTCGGAACAGGGGCTGCCGTGCTGATCACGGGCGGCGATATCGTCAAGATCGATGACGACACGTTCCGCGCCCTTCTGACATGGCGCATCGCGGGCTTCCCGCTGATGGTCTATGTGGTGGCCGCGATGACCGTGCTTGCGTGGTTCATTCAGTCGCACACGACCCTTGGCCGCAATTTCTATGCCGTTGGCGGGGGTGAAGAGCTGGCCCATGCCTCGGGTCTTAACGTCCGCCGCGTCCGTATCATGGGCTTCGTTCTGGCAGGTGTCTTCTACGCCGTCGCGGGCATCCTCCAGGTCGCCAAGCTGGGCCAGGCGGAATCCGTTTCAGGCGCGAACTTCATGTTCATTTCCATCACCTCGGTCGTGGTCGGTGGCGTAGCGCTGTGGGGCGGCATCGGCGGCATTTGGAACACGGTCGTCGGTGTGCTGATCGTCAATGTCATCAACAACGGCATGGTGGTGATCGGCCTCCCGAACTACCTGCAGGACGGCATGCTGGGTCTTCTGGTGATTGTGGCGGTCGTCCTATCAACGGATCGCCGGTCTATAAGTTTCGTGAAATGAGGGCGCTGCCATGTATCAACTGAAGGCAGTCGACAAGAAGTTTCCCGGTGTCCATGCCCTGAAGGCGGTGGATTTCCAGATCAAGCGCGGCGAGATCGTCGGCCTTGTTGGCGAAAACGGCGCCGGCAAGTCCACCCTTATGAAGGTCATCTACGGAGCCTACCAGCCCGATGGAGGCACCGTTACAATCGATGGCAAAGCCGTCCGCTTCCAGAACCCCCGCCAGGCGATGGAAAAGGGCATCGGCATGGTGTTCCAAGAGCAGTCGCTGATCCCGAACCTGACGGTGATGGAGAACATCTTCCTCGGCTACGAGCGGCAGTTCGTGCGGCTTGGCGTCATCAACTGGAAAGCCATGTCCGAGGCGGCAAAGAAACAACTGGCCAAGGTCAAGCTCGACATCGACCCGGCAACCGTTACCTCGGCGCTGTCATTTGCGCAGCGGCAACTCGTGGAACTCGCCAAGGTCCTGACGCTGGAAGAGCGCGTTGACGGCGACCTCGTGATCCTCCTGGACGAGCCCACCAGCGTGTTGGCCGAGGATGAGGTGAAAATGCTTTTCACCATCGTCCGCGACCTGACCAAGCGGGCATCCTTCATTTTCGTCAGCCATCGTATGGACGAGGTGATGGAGCTTTCCGACCGAATCTATGTGATGAAGGACGGCGCGGTCGTGGATGTCGTCGCCCGTGGCGCGGCGACGGCCGAACAGATCCAGCAAAAGATGGTCGGCCGCAGCGTCGATCAAGAGTATTATCGCGAGCAGCGCCAGAAGCCCTACGATGCCGCGAAGGTTCTGCTGGAGATGGACAGCGTCTCGCTTCCCGGCCGGATCAAGGACATCAGCCTGAAGCTGCACGCGGGTGAGGTGCTGTGCCTTGTGGGCACCGAAGGCGCAGGACGCGAGGCGATCCTGCGAACGACCTATGGTATGCGCACCCCGGTTTCGGGGAAGCTGAAGATCAAGGGAAACGCGGTCAGCGGGTTCAATCCGCAAGCGGCGGTGGCGGCTGGCGTCGGCTATGTCCCGCGCGAGCGCAAGATCGAAGGCATCGTCGCGGGCATGAACGTGTACGAGAATATGACACTGTCGCAGATGGGGCGCTACTCGCGTGCCGGGGTTCTGAACGTGGCGGCGGAAAAGGCTCTGGCGCGCGACTGGATCGGCAAGCTGTCGATCAAGGCCCATTCCGAGTACGCCGATTGCGGCAACCTGTCAGGCGGCAATCAGCAGAAGGTCGTCTTGTCCAAATGGCGCTCGGGCGGATCTGACATCATGCTTCTGGACCACCCGACGCGGGGCCTCGACATCGGGGCCAAGGAAGACGTTTACGAGATGATCCGCGACATGTCCGACGACGGCGTCGGCGTGATCCTTGTGGCCGACACTCTGGAAGAGGCGATCGGTCTTTCTCACACCATCATCGTCCTGAAGGACGGTGCCATACAGCAGCGCTTTGAATGCAGGCCAGGGGCAAAGCCCACGCTCTATGACCTGCTGCATTACATGATCTGACGGGGAAGAAGATGGACCTGCAACGCCTCAAGCCGCACTTCCCCTGGATCACCCTTCTGGTCTTGGTGGCCTTTGTCGGCATCAACGATCCGAACTTTCTGAAGCCGGTGAACCTTCTGTCTCTGGCCGGGGATATCGTGCCACTGTTCATCATGGCATTGGGCCTGACCTTTGCCATCTATATCGGCGGCATCGACCTGTCGGCGCAATCAATGGCCAATATGATCACGGTCGTGGCCTCGGTCTATCTGGCCAGTCTTGGCCTTTGGGCAGCGGCACTATGTGTGGTCCTCGGGTTCGCTTTGGGCCTGGTGTCCGGGTTCATAACGACGCGCCTTTTCGTGCCGTCGTTCATTTCCACGCTTGCAGTCGGCGGCGTTTGCTTTTCGGTCGCACAGTGGCTTTCGGGAAACCGGGCCCTGAACATGGATGCAAACCAGCGGGATGCGCTGTTTGGCTGGATGATCGGGCGCACCGGCATCATTCCGAACGAGTTGTTCATCGCTGCGACGCTGCTTGCGATCTGCCTTTTCATCGAACGGCGCACCACGCTTGGCCGCGCGTTGAAGGCCGTGGGCGCAGGGGAACTGGCCGCAGCGGCCTCGGGACTGAACGTCACACGCTACAAGATGCTGGCCTTTGCCATCTCGGGTACGCTGGCGGCCATTGCGGGGCTTCTCTTCAGCGTCAAGCTTTCTGGCGGTGCGCCGACCATCGCCAACGGCTTCCTGCTGCCGGCCATCGTGGCCGTACTGGTAGGCGGCACGCCCTTGACCGGCGGGGTGGGTGGCGTGCTCAACACCGCCATCGGCACGATGATCGTGGCCGTCATCCGCGCCTCGATGCTGTATTTCGGGGTGCAGGCCACCCAGCAGCAAATGGTCTTCGGGCTGGTCCTTATCGTGGCCATCGCCCTGACGATTGACCGCTCGAAACTCCGCACCGTGAAGTGACATGGACAAGATGCTCGCCGCCGTTCTGGTCGAACCCCGCAAGTTCGCCCTGAAACATGTTGAGATCCCCGCCATCGGCCGGGACGAGGCGCTGATCCGCGTTACCCGGACCGGGATCTGCGGGACCGACGTGCACATCTTCAACGGCCATTACGCCGCCGACCGGCTGCCGCTGATTCCGGGGCACGAGTTCTGCGGCACGGTCGCGCTTTTCGGCGAGGATGTCCGCCATCTTAAAAAGGGGCAGGCTGTTGTGGCCGACATCAACATTGGCTGCGGCACTTGCTATTGGTGCCGTCGCAATGAAATCCTGAACTGCCCGTCGATGACCCAGGTCGGGATCGGGCGTGATGGCGCCTTTGCCGAGTATGTTGCGGTCCCAGCCCGCCTGGTGATCCCCGTGCCGGACGGCATGGCGCCCGAACTGCAGGCGCTGGTAGAGCCCGTCGCCTGCGTCGTGCGCGCCGCTCGCAAGGCGCGGGCGGGCTTCGGTCAGTCCGCGGTGGTGCTGGGCGCTGGCCCGATTGGCAACCTGCATGTCCAGATGCTCCGCCTCTGCGGTGTTGCGCCGATCATTGTGGCCGACCTCAGCGCGGATCGCTGCCGCATCGCACTGGAGGCCGGCGCAGATATCGCCATCAGCGACCCACTCGCCCTGAAGTCCGAGGTCATGGCCCGGACACAGGGGCGCGGAGCCGATCTGGTGATCGAAAGCGTGGGGTCTCCCCGGCTCTACGCTCTGGCCTTCGATCTGATCCGCAAGGGGGGCCATGTCGCCTTTTTCGGCATCACGGGCATGGGCGAAACAGTTCCCGTCGATATCCTGCGGACCGTGCTTGAGGAAAACAGCCTGAAGGGCAGTGTCGCGGGCATGGGCGAGGATATGCATGATGCCCTGACCCTCTTGGCGCATGGCCGCTTCCGGACAGAGGCCTTTACCGGTGCATCATTCAGACTGGAAGAGATCCAGGTGGCATTCGATACACTGGCGGATCGACCGGCTGAGCTGAAGACTCAGATCGTGATCGGCTAATGCGCCGGGTTGACACTTAAGTAACTATTCGGTTACAAAATCGCATGTTTCGGGCGGCATATCCTATGGGGGGATCGAAATGGATCAGCGCACAACAATACACAGCCTTCCCACCGCCCCGCGTGAGTTCGGTTTCTGGATGGACGGCGCATGGCATGGCGGCCGCGACCTGTTCGAACGCACCTCTCCTGGCCATGGTGTGCCCGTTACGCGCATCCCGAAATGCACCCTCGCCGATCTGAACGCTGCCGTCGCCGCCGCCCGCCGCGCATTTGAAGACCGCCGCTGGGCCGGTCTCTCCGGGGCTGAACGTGCCGGCGTCCTTCTGCGCACTGCCGAGATCCTGCGTCGTCGCCGCGACGAGATCGCCTATTGGGAAGTGCTGGAAAATGGCAAGCCCATCTCCCAGGCCCGGGGAGAGATCGACCATTGCATCGCCTGCTTCGAAGTCGGCGCCGGGGCCGCGCGCCTTTTGCATGGCGACAGCTTCAATTCCTTGGGCGACGACCTTTTCGGCATGGTCTTGCGAGAACCCGTCGGTGTTGTCGGTCTCATCACACCGTGGAATTTCCCGTTCCTGATCCTGTGTGAGCGTGTCCCATTCATTCTCGCCTCCGGCTGCACGATGGTGGTGAAGCCCTCCGAAGTGACCAGCGCCACCACCCTGATCCTGGGCGAAATCCTGGCCGAGGCGGGTCTGCCCAAGGGTATCTACAATGTCGTCACCGGCTCGGGCCGCAGCATCGGCCAAGCCCTGACCGAGCACCCGGACGTGGACATGCTGTCCTTCACCGGCTCAACCGCCGTCGGCAGGTCGGTCGTCCATGCGGCGGCGGACTCGAACTTCAAGAAGCTGGGTCTTGAGCTTGGCGGCAAGAACCCCATCGTCGTCTTTGCCGACGCTGACCTTGAAGATGCCGCCGATGGCGCTGCCTTCGGGATCAGCTTCAACACCGGGCAATGCTGCGTCTCCTCCAGCCGGCTGATCGTCGATGCCCGCGTCGCTGATGAGTTCGAGGCGATCCTTGCCGCTAAAATGAAAAAGATCGTCGTCGGCGACCCTCTGGACGAGGCGACGCAAGTGGGTGCCATCACCACGGACGCGCAGAACCAGACGATCCTGTCCTATATCGAGAAGGGCAAGGCGGAAGGCGCGAAGGTGCTGACCGGCGGGGCGGCGATGGATCTTGGCAAAGGCAGCTACATTGCGCCCACGCTGTTCTCGGGCGTCACGCGCACGATGGCCATCGCAACCGATGAAATCTTCGGGCCGGTCCTGTCGTCCTTCCGCTTCGACACTGCCGAGCAGGCGATCCATCTGGCGAACGACACTGTCTATGGCCTTGCCGCCAGCGTCTGGTCGAAGAACATCGACACCGCTCTTGCTGCAGCGCGGCGAATCCGCGCCGGGCGTATGTGGGTCAACTGCATCATGGCGGGCGGTCCCGAAATGCCGCTAGGCGGGTTCAAGCAATCCGGCTGGGGTCGCGAGGCCGGAACCTACGGTGTCGAAGAGTATACGCAGGTCAAATCGGCGCATGTCGAGCTTGGCAAGCGCAACCACTGGATCAAGTAAGATGACGCAGGGCTTCGACTATGTAATCGTCGGCGGTGGCTCTGCCGGCTGCGTCCTGGCGGCACGGCTCAGCGAAGACCCCTCGGCCAAGGTTTGCCTGATCGAAGCCGGAGGCACGGACAAGAACCCACTTATCCATATGCCGGTGGGCTTTGCCAAGATGACGACCGGCCCCTTGACCTGGGGGCTGGTCACGGCGCCGCAAAAGCACGCCAACATGCGGGAAATCCCCTATGCACAGGCCAAGGTGTTGGGTGGCGGCTCTTCGATCAATGCCGAGATCTTTACCCGCGGCCATCCGTCTGACTACGACCGCTGGGTCGAGGAAGGGGCCGAGGGATGGGGCTTCAACGATATCCGGAAGTACTTTCTGCGGTCCGAGGGCAATACACTCCTGTCCGGTGACTGGCATGGCACCGACGGCCCCTTGGGCGTGTCGAACCTGCCCGACCCGAACGCGACGAGCCGCGCCTTCGTGCAAAGCTGCCAGGAATACGGAATACCCTACAATCCCGACTTCAACGGTCCACATCAGGAAGGGGCGGGCATCTATCAGACCACCATCCGCGGCAACCGGCGTTGTTCGGCTGCCGTTGGCTATCTTCGGCCAGCGTTGAAGCGGTCGAACCTGACCCTTATCACCAGCGCCCTGGTACGGCGGCTGGTGATCGAGAAGGGTCGGGCTGTCGGTGTCGAATATTCCACTGGCGGCGCGCCCATCACGGTCCGCGCCGGGTCCGAGGTGATCGTGACCTCAGGTGCCATTGGCAGCCCAAAGCTGATGATGCTGTCAGGCATCGGCCCGGCCGCGCATTTGAAAAGCCACGGTATCACTGTTGTCCAAGACCTTCCGGGTGTCGGTCAGAACCTGACCGACCATTTCGGCATAGACATCGTGGCCGAGTTGAAAGGCCACGACAGCCTGGACAAATACAACAAACCGCTTTGGGCAGCCTGGGCGGGCGCCCAGTATTTCCTGTTCAATTCCGGCCCCGTCACGTCGAACGTGGTCGAAGGTGGGGCGTTCTGGTATTCGGGCGGCGCCGGGTCGGCACCCTGCCCTGACCTCCAGTTCCATTTCCTCTGCGGCGCGGGGGCCGAGGCGGGCGTTCCTTCGGTGCGCAAAGGCTCTTCCGGCATCACGCTGAACAGCTACACCCTGCGCCCCAAAGCGCGCGGATCGGTCACCTTGCGCAGCGCCGATCCGGTGGCGACGCCGATCATCGACCCGAATTTCCTGGGTGACCCCGATGACCTGCGGATGTCAACACAAGGCATCAAGATAAGCCGCGAGATTTTCAGTCAGCCGTCCCTGCGGAAATACATCAAGGAAGTCCGCTTTCCCGATGCAAATGTGCGGACCCAGGCCGATCTAGAGGCCTATGCCCGCCAGTACGGCCGCACCTCGTATCACCCTGTCAGCACCTGCCGTATGGGTAAGGATGACATGGCTGTGGTCGATCCGCAGTTGCGCGTCCGCGGCGTTGACGGGCTGCGCATCTGTGACAGCTCGGTCATGCCCTCACTGGTCGGATCCAACACCAATGCGCCGTCGATCATGATCGGCGAGCGGGCCGCTGATCTGATCCGCGGCAACCGCTAGGCCACCTCCCGGCCGATGCGCGACCTGGGGCGGCCCGCAAGGACCGCCCCTGTTTCATTTCAGTCGAAGTCGGGAGCATAGGGGACAAGGTTCTTGCCGACAATCCGATAGTTCGTGGCGGTCATCGCGTCGATCCGTGCCATGTCGATCGAAGACAGGGTGAAGTCCATGATGTCAAAGTTCGCGCGGATATTCTCTGCCTTCGTTGACATGCAGTTCACCTGCACACCTTTCTGCAGGATCCAGCGCAGCACGATCTGTCCTGCCGACTTGCCATAGCCTGCGCCGATCTCGGCAAAGAGCGGATACTTGAACACCTCGCCGCGTGCGACCGAGGAATAGGCAGCCAGGGGAATGCCGGTGTCGTTCGCTGCCTTCAAAAGCTTGGTCTGATCCAGCAGCGGGTGGAACTCCACCTGGTTTGTCACCAGCGGGTCCGACACGACCGTCCGGGCAAAGGTCATCATCGCGGCAGTGTAGTTCGACACCCCAATGTGCCTGGCAAGGCCGCAATCCTTTGCCTGTTGCAAGAGTTCTAGCGACTCCCGGATATCCCCGCCGGGGTTTGGCCAGTGCAGCAGAAGGATGTCCACATGATCGACCCGCAGGTCCCTCAGCGACCGCTCGACCGATGGCATGAAGGTCGCCTTGGTGAAATTCTCGATCCCAACTTTCGTGGTGATGCACAGCTCTCCGCGTGATAGGCCGCAGTCAGCCAAAGCAAGGCCCGTGTCAGCCTCGTTCTGGTACATCTGCGCGGTATCGAACGCGCGATAGCCGACTTCGACCGCATCGCGAACCGCCTGGCGCAGCACATCCCCCCGGAGGGGAAACGTCCCGAACACGCGCTGGTGTGTCTTCTGGAAGGTGATGTTCATAGGTGGCGCTCCTTCTGCCCAAGTCCTTGCAACTCGATCCGGCGGCCGCACATTTGAGGCTTGATCTTAGGTGGCGACCTTCGCTATCTTTATAACTGGTTAGTTACTTAAAGCCAACCGGGAAGGAGACTGCCTGTGTCCAAAGTGAAGTCTGCCGCCGAGGCCGCGCGCCTAGTCAAGGACGGGGCGATGGTTGCGGTAAACGCGTCCTCGGGCCTGCTTTGCCCTGACGCTGTGCTCAAGGCGCTGGGGCAGCGTTTCCTGGAAGAAGGCGCGCCGCGCGGGCTGACAACGATCCACCCGATCGCCGCAGGAGACATGTTCGGAACCAAGGGGGTTGACCATATCGCCCACAAGGGGATGATCACGCGCATTCTGGGCGGATCGTACCCCTCGGGTCCAACCAACGCAGATCCGCCGCTGATCTGGCAACGAATCCTTGCCGAAGACGTGGCAGCCTGGAATGTGCCATCCGGCATCATCTTCGACATGCTGCGTGAGGGGGCTGCCAAACGACCTGGCGTCCTGACCAAGGTCGGCATGGAAACCTTCGTTGATCCTGACAACGAAGGCTGCGCCATGAACGCAAGCGCGCGCGCCCTGCCCCTGGTAAAGCGGGTCCAGTTCGGCGGCGACACCTGGCTGCATTTTCCAGCGCTGCACCCGGATGTCGCGATCATCCGCGCCACAACGTCGGACGAGAACGGCAACCTTACCTTTGAACATGAAGGCGCCACGCTTGGCGCGATGGAGATGGCCCTTTCGGCCCGCAATTCCGGTGGTATCGTCATCGCCCAGGTCAAGCGCATCGCGGCGACGGGTACGTTCCGTCCACATGATGTCCGTGTTCCCGGCATCCTCGTAGATGTGATCGTCGAGGCACCGGACCAGTTGCAGACCACCGCGACCGCCTATGACCCGGCCATCTCGGGCGAGTTGTTCCGCCCTCTCCATACCTTCCGCATGGCCGAATTCAATGTAGGAAAGGTCATCGCCCGTCGCGTCGCTATGGAGATGCAAGCCGGTTGGGCGGTGAACATCGGCTTCGGCATCTCGGCCAATGTGCCCCGCATCCTGATCGAGGAAGGCCATCACGGCAAGGTCACCTGGGTCATCGAACAGGGACCGGTCGGTGGCGTTCCCTTGCTGGATTTCAAGTTCGGCTGCGCCTCGAACGCCGAGGCCTTTGTCGCCTCTCCACACCAGTTCATCTACTTTCAGGCCGGGGGCTTCGACTGTTCGCTGTTGTCGTTCCTGGAAATCGACGCCGAAGGCTCGGTCAACGTCAGCCGTTTGTCAGCCACCCCACACCGCACCGCCGGGGCCGGAGGATTTGTCGATATCACCGCGCGCGCGCGCAAGATCGTTTTCTCGGGCAACTTCAACGCCGGGGCGAAGATGCGCCTTGAAGACGAGCGATTGATGATCGACAAGGAAGGCAAGATCGCCAAGATCGTAGCCAAGGTCGATCAGGTCAGCTTTTCGGGCAAGCGGGCGCGGATGCAGGGGCAGGACATCACCTACGTCACCGAACGCTGCGTGATGCGGCTTGTCGAAGACGGCCTGATGGTTACCGAAATCGCCCCCGGCCTGGACCTGAAGCGCGACGTGCTGGACCAGGCCGCAACGCCACTGGCCGTTGCCAGCGACTTGAAACTGATGGATACGCGGCTGTTCCAGCCCGGCCCCATGGGCCTTGCGCTGTGACGGACCCCAGGCTTGACTTGGCCATTTCCGATGGCGTGGCGCGCCTGACAATCCGCAGGGCGGAAAAGCAGAACGCGCTGGACGCTGACATGGTTGACGCGCTGCTTTCTCTCTGCCGCCAGATCGAACGCGCGCATGTCTTTGCCGTGATCCTGACCGGGGAAGGCGGCAAGTCATTTTGCGCTGGCGGGGATATTACAAGTTGGTCTGCACTTTCGCCCGACGAATTCGGGCGCCGCTGGCTGCGGGATGGCCACCTCGCCTTTGACGCGCTGACCAGGTTGAACGCTCCGGTGATTGCTGTCCTGAACGGCCATTGCCTGGGTGGCGGGCTGGAACTGGCAGCCTGCGCCGATCTGCGGATTGCCGAAGCGCATGTGAAGATCGGTCTGCCTGAAACCGGCCTCGGGATCATTCCCGGCTGGTCCGGCACCCAGCGGACCGTCCGCCGTTTCGGGGCGCAGATCGTCCGCCGGATGGCGTTGATGGGCGAGGTTCTGAGCGCCGAACAGGCATGCTCGCTCGGTGTCGTCGATCAGGTCGTGCCACAGGGTGACGGGCTTTCGACCGCCGAACAGGTGGTGGACCGGCTTCGTGCCCGCTCGCCCCGCGCCAGCGAATTGACCAAGATGCTTATCAACGCAGCCGAGGGTGAGGAACGCGAACGGGTGATCGAGGCGCTGGCAGGAACCATTGCCGCCGCCTCTCCCGATCTGGCCGAAGGACTTGCCGCCTATCGGGGCAAGCGCAAACCCGAATTCGGAAGGGATTAAAATGATCCGCCACATCGTTGCACTGCATTTCCGCGCCGGGACCACGGCGGAATCCAAGGCCGAGCTTTACCGGGATCTCGCCGCACTGAAAGGGCATATCGAGGGCATTCTCGACTTCCGGCATTTCGACAATGTTTCGGTCGAAACGCCGCTGGTACGGGGCTTCAACGATGTCTTCTGGTTCGACTTCCGGGACGCCGGGGTGCGGGACGCCTACCTTGACGACCCCGTACACAAGGCGATTGGCGCACGCATCGTTGCCGAACTGGAAGGCGGGATCGACGGCGTCTTCGTGGCGGATGTCGCGCTTTGAGCCCGGAGGACCGAAACTTTCTGGCGGGGCTGTTCGAGGCGGCCGTGCAGGCGGCTGATCCGGCGATGGCCCTTGCGGCGCATCTGCCACCCAGGCCGCCTGGGCGCACGGTGGTGATCGGCGCCGGCAAGGGTGCCGCGCAACTCGCGGCGGCGTTCGAGGCGCTGTGGGATGGCCCGCTGGACGGCGTGGTCGTCACCCGCTACGGCTATGGCTGCGCCACGCGGCGGATCCGGGTTCTTGAGGCCGCGCATCCGGTTCCGGACGCGGCAGGCCTGCGGGCTTCGGAGGCCCTTTTCGATGCGGTCCGCGGTCTGGGTCCGAATGATTTGGTGGTGGCGCTGATCTGCGGCGGCGGATCGGCGCTACTGCCCTGTCCGCCCGGCGACCTGACGCTTGACGACGAGGCGGCGCTGAACCGGGCTTTGCTGGCTTCGGGTGCGCCGATATCGGTGATGAACGCTGTCCGCAAACAGGTGTCGGGTATCAAGGGCGGACGTCTGGCCGCTGCGTGTCATCCGGCAAAAGTGGTATCTCTGGTCGTGTCGGACGTGCCGGGCGACGATCCGGCGCAGGTGGCCAGCGGCCCCACGGTGCCAGATGCGGTCAGCCGTGCAGAAGCCCGTGCGATGGTGGCCGGCTGGCGCATCGAGTTGCCCCCGAACGTGGCACAGTGGCTGGACGGGGATCAGGGGCAGGCCCCCAACCCTGGCGATCCCGTCTTTGCCGGTCACGAGGTGAAAGTCATTGCATCGGCCCGCCTGTCACTGGAAGCCGCGGCCAGGGCTGCCCAGGTGCAGGGTGTCCCCGCCGTGATCCTGTCCGATGCTATCGAGGGTGAAGCCCGCGATGTCGGCCGTGTCCACGCCGCCATCGCACGCGAGGTTATTCTGCGCGCCCGGCCCTTCACCCGCCCCGTGGTGTTGCTTTCGGGCGGGGAAACCACCGTGACCCTGCGCGCCAAGGGCAGGGGTGGACGCAACAGCGAATTTCTGTTGGCGACCGCTCTCGCCGCCGAGGGCCTGCCCTTCGCCGCTCTTGCCGCCGATACCGATGGCATCGACGGGTCCGAGGACAACGCAGGGGCCTTCGCGACCGGCACCACCGCCACCCGTTTACGGGCGCTGGGACACGACCCGGCGGCCTTCCTCTCGGGCAACGACGCCTACAGCGCCTTTTCTGCCTTGGGCGACCTTTTCGCGCCCGGACCGACCGGGACCAACGTCAACGACTTCCGCGCGATCCTGCTGCGCTAGCGTCAGGGTCGCATCATCAGTGTGGTTCGGCCCTGCTGGACGATCTCGTCGCGCTGGTTGCGGGCCTCTACCGCAAAGACCACAATCCTACGGCCTTCGCGGGCTGGTCGAAGCGTTTCCACCGCAAAGGTTGCCCGCAATTCATCATCGACGAACACCGGCGCGCTGAACCGGATGTCCCAACCCAGCGAGGCCACCGCATCCAGCCGCGCCAGCGCCTGGTTCTTCAGCCCGTCAATCAGCGACAGAACCAGAAGCCCGTGCGCCACGCGAGCGGGAAAGCCAAGCGCATGTGCCGCCGCATCATCCATATGCAGGGCGAAGCGATCGCCGGACAAGTCTGCAAAGCGGTCAATCGTTTCGGCGGTGACCCGGGTCGAGACCGTGTCGATCCGGTCACCGGCCTTCAGGCTGGCATGGCCATGCAGTCCAGCCGGCAGGAGCCGGCCGGTCATACCGGCACCGGAGCATCCTCTCGCAGAAGGCCCCTGGATTTCAGCGCCGCCCAGAATTCAACCGGAATCGGCTGGCTGAACCAGGCAAGGTTCTGCTTCAGTTGCTCGACCGTCCGCGTGCCAGCACAGAAGGACGGCACGGCGGGGTGGGCCACGACGAACTGCAACGCCGCCGCCGGAAGGGAAACGCCATATTCGGCGCAGACGGCTTCGATCTTCGCCACCTTGTCCATGATACTGGCCGACGCCGGGGCGTAGTTGTACTTCGCACCGGGCTTCGCGCCTGTCGCCAGAATGCCAGAGTTGAACCCGCCCCCAACCAGCACTGCCGCGCCGCGCTGTTCACAAAGCGGCAGGAACGCATCCAGCGCCTCCTGTTCCAAGAGGGTGTAGCGGCCCGCCAGCAGGAAGCAGTCGAAATCACGCTGCTTCAGCGCCTCGTGGCAGACCTCCCATTCGTTGACCCCCACGCCGATGGCCGTGACCACCTTTTCGTTCCGCAGCCGCTCCAGCGCCTTGTAGCAGCCGTCCATCGCCTGCTTGAAAACCTCGGGCTGGTCCTTGCCGCGGGTGAAAACATCAATGTCATGAATGAAGACGATGTCCATCCGCTCCAGCGCCAGTCGCTGCAGACTGTCCTCGAAGGCGCGCATCGTGCCATCGTAGGTGTAGTCGAACTCCATCTTGAACGGGGCACCCTGAGTCCAGGGCGTGAAATCGATCGTCTCTCGCCTTGCCGGAACCAGCCGCCGCCCGACCTTTGACGACAGCACAAAATCGTCGCGCCGCTTCCAGCGAAGGTTCTCGCTGGTGCGCAGTTCGGCCAGCCCGTGGCCGTACATGGGTGCTGTGTCGTAGAACCGGATCCCAGCATCCCAGGAGGTCTGGAACATGGCGTCGGACGTTGCGTCGTCAATTGGCCGGAACAGGTTGCCGACCGGCGCGGTGCCAAAGGCAAAAGTGGTGACTTTCAGTCCCGAGCGGCCAAAGGTGCGAAGATCGGTCGGTAGCATTCATCCCCCCATAAGTAACCATATAGTGCATTACTGTCAGCCGCCCCTGAGTCTGGCAAGGGAAATGATCGGAGGAATCGCTTGACCGGCGAACAGCACCCCATTATGTAACCATATAGTTACTAAAGGGCGCAAAGATGCTTTTCACCGAGATGCAGGAACAGGTTCGGGACATGGCGCGCGGCTTCGCCGACGAGGTGATCCGCCCGATGGCAGAGGCGCTTGACCGCGACGAACGCTTCCCCGCCGAACTTTACCAGGACATGGCCAAGCTCGGCTTATTCGGGATCGGTGTACCGGAATCTCTGGGTGGCCCCGGCTTCGACACACTGACCTATGCCGTGGTCATGGAGGAGCTGTCGCGCGGCTATGCCTCGGTCGCCGACCAATGCGGACTGGTCGAACTGATCTCGACTCTCCTCGTGCGGCACGGAACCGCAGCGCAGCAGAAACTTTTGGCACCGATCCTGGCGATGCAAGCGAAGGTCGCCTATTGCATCACAGAGCCCGAGGCTGGCACCGATGTCTCGGGCATCCGTACGACGGCGGAACGGGATGGCACCGGCTGGCGGCTGAACGGCGGCAAGATCTGGATTCACAACGCTCCCGTCGCCGACCTTGGCTTCGTTCTGGCCCGGACCGACAAAGAGGCCGGCAACCGTGGCATGTCGATTTTCATCGTCGATCTGCATGCAAAGGGTGTCGAGCGCGGCCCGAAGGAACACAAGATGGGCCAACGCGCCTCCCAGGTGGGGGCACTGACCTTTACGGATGTGCGGCTTGGTCCCGACGCGATGCTGGGCGAAGCTGGCCGCGGCTTCCACATGATGATGAGTGTGCTGGACAAGGGCCGTGTCGGCATAGCCTCGCTTGCCGTCGGGATCGCCCAGGCCGGGCTGGAAGCAGCGGTGGAATACGCCGGGACCCGCAAGCAGTTCGGCAAGGCGGTTGCCGAGTTCCAGGGCGTTCAGTGGCTGCTGGCCGACATGGCTAAAGACATTGAGGCGGCGCGCCTGCTCGTCCAGTCGGCGGCCTCCAAAATCGACCGTGGCCAGGATGCGACGAAGGCTTGTTCCATCGCCAAGTGCTTTGCTGGCGACATGGCCGTGGCCCGGACGGCGGATGCGGTGCAGGTCTTTGGTGGCTCGGGTTACATTCGCGGCTTCGAGGTCGAAAGGCTCTATCGGGACGCCAAGATCACGCAGATCTATGAAGGTACGAACCAGATCCAGCGGATGATCATTGCGCGCGAACTGTTGAAAAAAGGCGCGCGGGCATGAGGCCTGTCGCTCTTGTCACTGGCGCCTCGCGCGGGATCGGGCTTGGCGCTGCGCTTGCGCTGGCCCGCGAAGGCTTTGCGGTCGCGCTTAACGGCTTGCCCGACGATGCTGATCTTGCAGATGCGGTCGAGAAGGTCCGCGCGCTTGGGGTTGAGGCTGTTGCGGTTCCGATGAACGTGGCCGACCTGTCTGCACATGCCGGAACGCTGGAGCGGATAGAGGCGGCGCTTGGCCCGCTGACCACCCTGGTGAACAATGCAGGCGTCGGCGTGATGCAGCGTGGCGACCCGCTGGAGGTCACCGAGGCCAGTTATGACCGCTGTCAGGCGGTGAACGCCAAAGCGATGTTCTTCCTGACGCAAGCCTTCGCCCGCCGGGTGATCGGGCGGGAACGCAAGGTGTTCCATGCCATCGTCAACGTCACTTCGTCGAACGCCACCGCCGTGGCCGAGCCGCGCGCGGAATACGCCATGTCCAAGGCCGCCGCCGCGATGGCCTCGAAAACCTGGGCGGTTCGGCTCGCGCGCGAGGGCATCCAGGTTTACGACGTCCAGCCCGGCCTGATCGCCACCGATATGACGGCGGCGGTCATCGACAGCTACCGCGCCCGGGCCGAGGCCGGGCTGACCCTGCTGCCGCGTGTGGGCACGCCCGAAGACATGGGCACGATCATTGCAACGCTCGCCGCCGGGCGACTTCCCTACACGACGGGCCAGGTGATCGCCGCTGACGGCGGACTTCTGGTTCCACGCTTCTGAAAGGATTGGCCATGAAGATCGCCCTGCCCGATGCCGATGGCCGGATGTCCGACTATCGCCTGACCGGAACACCGATTGCCTCCGGGCGGCTGGGGCGTGGCGCGGCCCGCGTCGTCTATTCGGCCGCTCATGTGGTTGCCGATCCTTTCACGGCGAATGATCCCTCGGGCCGCGCCGTAGTGGATTGGGCAAAGACCATGGCCTTCCGGCGCTACCTGCACGGGCTTGGCCTTGGCATCGCTGAGGCGATGGACACCGCGCAACGAGGCATGGGACTGGACTGGACCGGCGCGCTGGACCTGATCCGCCGCACGCGGGAAGAACTGCCCGACGCGCTTGTCGCCAACGGCTGCGGCACTGACCATCTGAATCCCGCAGATGCCCGCAGCCTCGACGATGTGATCCGCGCCTATCTTGAACAGGTCGAGGCGATCCAGAAGCTGGATGCCCGTATTATCCTGATGGCCAGCCGGGCATTGGCGCGGGTCGCCAAGGGGCCGGCAGACTACCTGAAGGTTTACGACCGGGTTCTTGCGGCCTGTGACAAGCCGGTGATCCTGCACTGGCTGGGTGAAATGTTCGACCCACAACTCGCCGGATATTGGGGCAGCCCCCGGTTCGAAGACGCGTTGGAGACGGCACTCGAGGTGATCCATCGCAATCAGTCCAAAGTGGACGGAATCAAGATCAGCCTTCTCGACAAGGACAAGGAAATCCTGATGCGCCGCCGCCTGCCGGCGGGAGTTCGCATGTACACCGGCGACGATTTCAACTATCCCGAACTGATCGAAGGGGATGACCAGGGTTTCAGCCACGCGCTGCTTGGCATCTTCGACCCCCTTGCTCCCGCTGCCGCCCATGCAGTGGGCCTTTTGGGCCAGGGCGATACGGCAGGTTTCCGCGCCACGCTGGACCCAACCGTGCCTCTGGCGCGGCTCATCTTCAGGGCGCCGACGCAGTACTACAAGACCGGCGTAGTGTTTCTGGCCTGGCTGAACGGCTTTCAGGACCATTTCGTCATGCTGAACGGTGCGCAGGCGATGCGTCCCTTGCCCTATTTCACCGAAGTGTTTCGCCTTGCCGATGGCTGCGGCCTTCTGCGCGATCCCGACATTGCGGTGACCCGGATGAAGAACCTTCTCGCGCTTTACGGGGCGTGATGTGAGGGACTTCACGAATGACCACTCGGCCCTGGCCCTGAACACTGCAAGCTTGGGCCACAACTTGGACGGGGCCGGGGCCGGGTGGTCGCCTGAACGTGTAATCGACGCCTGCGCGGCGCGTGGTTACGGCGGAATCGTGTTTTGGCGGCGCGAGATCGGCAAGCGTGCCATCGAGATCGGCAATCGGGTGCGCGCGGCGGGAATGCAGGTCGTGGGCTTGTGCCGGACGCCCTATCTGGTGGGTCGCGATGCGCCTGACCAGGACGATGGCGCGCGTGCAAGCATCGACATGGCAGCGGATCTTGGGGCGAAGGTCCTGACAATCGTGACAGGCGGAACCGATCCGGGGCGCAAGGGTCTGGCCGAAACGCAGAAGCGTCTGACCGACCGTGTGGCGGCACTTGCCCCCTTTGCGGCAGACCGAGGTGTTTCGCTGGCACTGGAACCGCTAAACCCGATGTTCGGTGGCAACAGGACCTGCCTCTTCACCGTGGCCGAGGCGCTGGAGCTGTGCCACACGATCGCGGCACCGAATGTGGGGATTGCGGTCGATGTCTATCATGTCTGGTGGGATACCCGGCTTGCGGCCTCTCTCTCTGCCGCGCGTGGCAGGGTACTGGGTTATCACTTGTGCGACTGGCTCGAAGACACATCGCACATGCTGCTCGATCGAGGGATGATGGGCGACGGAGTGGCCGACCTGCTCGCGATACGTCGCGCGGTCGAGGACAGAGCCGGCTACGCCGGACTGTGCGAAGTCGAAATATTCTCGGCGGAAGACTGGTGGAAACGTGACCCCAACGAGGTTCTGGACGTGATAGTGGACCGCTTCCGCCGCTATTGCTGAGCCGTCAGCAGACTTGCGGGATGAATTCTTGCTGCCGGTCAAACGGGCGGCTCGCATGAAGGCGGGGGGATCCGGAACCGATCAGGTCGAAAGCCCCGTTCGTATTGCGTCTGGTCTATGATTTGCAGATCGCGTGTCGGCTGATCGCGATGCGCCGCACCTAATGCAACGGAGCCTGTAATGGACGGCAGCTTACTGGTCATCTTGTGCGCCCCGACAAGGAAAATGCCCGGTCCCGGCCAAATCCGACAGGCTGCCTGTCAACATCGACTGGCCGGGATACCCACGCCATTCGGGACCGCGCGATCAACGCGACAGCAGATAGACGCGGTTTGCCGGATCGAAATCGACAATCCTCTGGCCGTCGGCAAAGGCAGTCTTCATCATCCCGCGCAACCGCGTCCGCAGCGCCCTTGCAGTTTCGGCGAACCCGCCATCCGCCAAGTCGATATCGTCAGGCAGAGGAACAGGTAGGGCTTGTGTCGTTTGTGACTGTCTCGGCCGCCCTGTGGCCAATGTCGCGACCAGTGGCGAGGCAAGATTCCATTCAACCAGCAACCTGTCTGAGGCAAGGCCCTGATTTATCCCGCCCATGTCGCCGTAATAATCTTCCAGATAGGTGTTCGTCTGCGCCCCCAACCTGTGGAGGTTCAGTGCCGCATTCACCGCCCGCAACGGGTCGAAGGTCCAGCGCACATGGGCAATTCCGCGCGCCAGGCACCAATCGCGCTGAAAATGCTTCAACCGCACGCCAAGGCCGAGGCCTCGCGCCGATGGAAGAACGGCGAGCCGGTGCGAATGTTGCACCAAGGGGTCGCGCGTCGGAAAGCCGAAGACATAGCCCATCAGGCGCCCTTCGGCAAAGGCGCCGCCAACAAGGCCACCCTCGGCCTGAATCACCATCATCAGATCGGCCGGGTCGGGCAGGTCGCCCTCGCCCCAGACCTCACGCTGAAGGGCTTCGACCGCGCGAAACTCGGCCATGCCTGCCAGCTCGCGAAACTCTACCTCGGTCATGCCGTGAACTCTTTCTGCGAGACGGTGGCGGTTTTCAGATAGTCGAGGTCCAGCGACACACCGATGCCGGGGCCTTTGGGCACGGGCATCAGGCCGCCCTTGGTTTCCAGTTTTTGCTCGATGATGTCACGGGTGAAATAGCGGCTGGCCGACGACGTGTCGCCCGGCTTGGTAAAGTTCGGCAGGGTGGAAAGGTGGATGTTGTGCGCCCGGCCCACACCCGATTCCAGCATTCCGCCGCACCAGACCGGAACCTGAAACGCCTGACACAGATCATGGATCTGCCGCGCCGCGACATGGCCACCTGACCGGCCGACCTTGATGTTGATCACGCGCGCCGCATCGGATTGCAGCGCCTTGCGAGCGTGTTCGACGGTTCGGATACATTCATCCAGACAAAGCGGGGTGCGGATGCGGGCCTGCAAGGTGGCGTGATCGTGGATGTCGTCCCAGGCCAGCGGCTGCTCGATATAATCCAGTGCGAAATCGTCCATCCGGGCGATCAGGTCACTGTCGGCCAGCGTATAGCAGCAATTGGCATCCACGGTCAGATGGGCGCCGGGAAACTCTCGCCGCACCGCCTGCAACAGGGCGATGTCATGGCCCGGTTTCACCTTGAGCTTGATGCGGCGATAGCCCTGATCAAGATGCGCGGCCACGCGGGCCAGTGTTTCGGCCACCGGCCCGATACCCAGCGAAACGCCCACCTCGACCGCATCGCCCGCGCCGCCCAGCACGGTCTGCAACGGCAGGTCCAGCGATTTCGCCCAAAGATCCCAGAACGCCATTTCCACCGTGGCCTTCGCCATGTGATTGGCGCGCCAGGGCGCCAGCACCCGCGCCAGCGCCTCGGGGTTGGCAAAGCTGTGCCCCAGAACCTGCGGCAAAAGCACGTTGGCCAGAAGGTCCATCGCACCAGCCACGGTTTCCTCTAGATAATCTGGCAGCGGGTCCATCACCCCTTCGGCGTGACCTTCCAGCCCCTCCGCCCGCAAGGTCAGCAAAGGGAAAACCTTTTCGGTCAAGGTGCCGGTTGCAATGGTGAAGGGCGTCACCAGCGGCAACCGCACCAGCCGCAGCGTGGCGCCGTCGATGCGAAGGGGGGCCTTGGTCATGGGGGTCTCCTTGAAGAGCATCGTTGGTCGGCAAGAATTACAGTTTACTTGCATTGTTGACCGAATGAAAGTTTGCTGTCACAAATTCTTGTAACAAGGGGAGAAGGCCGGTGGATGATGCGGCAAACCAGAGTGCGGACAAGACGGGTGGCGATCTGCGCGACCGGCTGACCGCAGCGCTGGATACGGGCACCCCGGCCGAGCGGGCACTGGCGCATTACCTGTTGTCGAACCTGTCGTCCCTGCCCTTCGAAACCGCAGCGACCGTGGCGCAGAAAGTGGGGCTGTCCGAAGCCTCGGTCGGTCGGTTCTGCCGCACCATCGGCTATCGTCACCTGAAAGATCTGAAGGGCAGCCTTCAGGCTGATCTGGGCGACAAGGCCTGGCTGATCGGCGACCGGCTGAAGGAATTCCATCAGCGCAGCCGTCAGGGCAATGCAGAGCTTTCACACGCGCTGGAGCGTGAAATCGCGGCCATGGTCACGGTTTACGAAATTGCCGCGACCCCGGCCTTCGAGGCGGCGGTAGGGCGTCTGGCCCGGCGCCGTTCGGTCTGGGTCGCGGGCTTTCAGACTGAGCGTGGTCATGCGGCCGAACTGGTCCACAACCTGCAATATCTGCGGGGCGGGGTGCATCTGGCCGATGTGGCGGGTGGGCATTTCGCCGAGGTGCTGCTGGGCGAGGCCGAGGAGACAACACTGGTTCTGATCGACGGGCGACGTTATTCGCGCCTGACCCGCGATCTGGCACTGGCGGCGCGGGATGAGGGGATTCCCGTCACGCTGATCACAGATCCTTATTGTGACTGGGCGCCCGGCGTTGTGACCGAACTGTTCGCCGTTCCCACCGACCTCAATCATTTCTGGGATACCACCGCGGCCATGTCCTCGTTGATAGGGCTTCTGGTCAACGGGGTCTTCCGCGAGCTGGGCGCCGAGGTCGAGGCCCGCATGGCCCGCGTCTCGGCGCTTTACGACGATTTCATCGGACATACCGTCCCGGGGCGCAACCCGGGCAAGACCTGAACCACAAGATCAACAGAGAGGACTGCCATGACCTTCCCCTTCCGCAAGACCCTGCTTTCCGCCTCGGTCAGCCTGGCGGCGCTGTTTGCCGGTGCCGCCGTGATGGCACAAGAAGCGGTGTTCGTCCTGAACACATCCGAGGTGGGCGCGCCAACCTACAACCCGATCAAGGCCACCAATCTGAACAAGGCGACCACACTGATCTTTGACCGGCTGGTCAGCCAGGCCGCCGATCTGTCGTATCATCCCTGGCTGGCCGAAAGCTGGGAAGAGGCGCCCGATGGCATGGCCTGGACCTTCCACCTGAAGAAGGGTGTGAAGTTCCACAACGGAGAGCCGTTCAACGCCAATACCGTCAAGGAATGGCTGGAACTGTTCAAGGCCAGCGAGAATGCCTACATGACCGAGGCTGTGGCCGAGGTGCAGGTGATTGATGACGCGACGGTGAAATTCGTCATGTCGCGGCCCGAGCCGAACCTGCTTTATAACCTGTCCTCCAGCTATATGTCGGTGATCGAACCGAAGTCCTACAAGGAACTGGGCGACAACTACGGCGTTACCGAGGTTTACGGCACCGGGCCCTTCAAGCTGGAAAGCTTTGCCATCGGGCAGGAAACCGTTCTGACCCGGAACGACGATTACACCTGGGGCTCGCCCCTGTCGAAGAACACCGGCCCGGCGAAAATCGCCAAGATCACCTTCCGCGAGATCGCCGAGGATTCGACCGCGTTTCTGGAACTGAAAACCGGCGGGGTCGATATGCTGCTGGGCGTGCCCGCCGACCTGATCGGCGAGGTCAAGAAAGAGGCGAATCTTGCCGTCCTGACCATGCCGGGGCAGGACGTCTATTACATGCCTATCAACGTCACGAAGCCCCCCTTCGATGACATCAAGGTGCGCGAGGCGGCGGCCAAGGCAATCAATCAGGAAGAAATCCTCGCCTCGGTGTTTGGCGGCATCGGCTCGGTCGCCGATACCTTCCTGATCTCTGCCCTGCCCGAAGGCCATGTGCCGGATGCCGACAAGATCCACTACGATCCGGTGCGCGCCAATGCGCTGCTGGACGAGGCGGGCTGGAAAATGGGCGCGAACGGCGTGCGCGAAAAGGATGGCCAGCCCCTGAAGGTCAGCCTGTGGACCCAAAGCGACAGCATCTTCCGCCGCCTGACCGAAGTGGTTCAGGCGCAGCTGAAGGCCGTGGGGATCGAGGCGGAAATCACCACCTTCGACAGCTCGATGATCCGCGACCAATACAAGACGGGCGAACAGCAACTGGCCGTGCGGTCCTACAACTGGGACAATGCCGACATCGTGGACTGGTTCTTCGGCGGTGACCGGCTGGGATACCCGAACGTGTCGATGTTCAACGACCCCAAGGCCGAGGAGCTGCGCGCCAAGGCGATGACCGGATCGAAGAACATGGAAGAGCGGGTGGCGAACTTCACCGCCTATCATGACTATGTGCTGACGCAGTTCCCGATGGCCCCGATCTATCAGCCCGTCGATGCCGTGGCCTATAACGCCGACCATCTGGTCCTGCCGGACACCATCAACGCCCCCGGCATCGGCCCTGTCGCCATCATGGACATGGAGGTCAAGGAGTAACCGAAGCGACACGGGGAATACCGGCATGACATCCTGGCTGATCCGACGGATCCTTTTGCTCGTGCCGGTTTTCCTGGCCGTTTCTGTGGTGATCTTCCTGATCCTCCACTTCATTCCCGGCGATCCCATCGACAACCTTCTGAAGGTGGGATCGTCGCCGCAGGCCCGCGCCGAGATGGAGGCGCGCTATGGGCTGGACCGGCCCTTGCCGGTGCAATACGGCATCTGGCTGGGCAAGGTTCTGCATGGCGATCTGGGCACCGCGATTGTCGCCCGCCGCCCGGTGGCTGACTTGATCGCCCAAGCCCTGCCGCATTCGCTGGCGCTTGGCGGTCTTGCGCTGCTGTTTTCCTCGGCGATGGGCGTGATGCTGGGGGTGATTGCGGCCCTGAACCGTGACCGCTGGCCAGACAGGTTGATCATGGGTGGCGTTCTGGCCGGCTCGACCATGCCGAGTTTCTGGCTGGGGCTGATCCTGATGCTGGTGTTTTCGGTCGGCCTTGGGTGGTTTCCGATTTCCGGCGCGCGGGGATGGACTTCGCTGGTTCTGCCGGTGCTGACCATCGGCCTGGGCGGCACGGCACTGGTGGCGCGCATCACCCGCGTTTCGATGATCGAGGCTTCGGCGCGCGATTTCGTGATGCTGCTTCATGCCAAGGGCCTCTCGCCGCTGCGTATTCAGTTGGCGCATGTTTTGCGCCACGCCCTGATCCCGGTGGTGACGATCCTTGCGCTGCGCATCGGCTGGATTCTGGGTGGTGCCGTGACAGTCGAGGTGGTTTTTGCCCGCCCCGGCTTGGGAACGCTGCTGATCAAATCGCTTAGCCAGCATGACTATCCGGTGGTTCAGGCCTGCCTGCTCATGCTGGCCATGGCGGTGATGCTGGGCACGCTGCTGGGTGACATCCTTCAGGCCCTGATGGACCCGCGGGTCCGGGCGGCGATGGCATGAGCGCCGCCGCCCCCATTCGTGCGCTGCGACGCCCCTCGGGCGGGGTGGCAGGTTTGTGGCTGGCGCTTGTGGCGCTGGCCGCTGTCGCGGCACCACTGCTGACGCCCTATGCTTATGACGTGCAGGCGCTGCGCGAGGCCTATCAGGCGCCATCGGCCGCGCATTGGCTAGGCACCGACGAATTTGGCCGCGACCTTCTGACCCGGCTGATCTATGGCGCGCGCACCTCGCTTTCGGTCAGTGCGACGGCCATCGCCATTTCGGTGGCCTGCGGCATGGTGCTGGGCGCGGCGGCGGCCTGGTTCGGCGGCTGGTTCGACCGGGCGGTGACTGTGGTGGTGGACCTGACCTGGTCCTTTCCCGAAATCCTGATCGCGCTGATCCTTGTTGCCATCATCGGCCCCGGCACCACGGGCACGATGATCGCCATTTCCGTCGCCTATCTGGCGCAGTTCACGCGCCTGACCCGCGCGCAAATTATGACCCTGAAGGGAGAGACCTTCATCGAGGCCGCGCGCAGCCTTGGGGCGGGCAACGCGCATATCCTGCTGCGCCACCTTTTGCCCAATGCACTGGCCCCGGTGCTGGTTTCGGCCATGCTGGCGACGGGCGATGCGATCATACTGGAGGCGACCTTGGGCTTTTTCGGACTTGGCGCGCAGCCTCCTACCCCCAGTTGGGGTGGCATGATGTCGGCGGGGTCCGCGCTGGTGTTCAAGGCGCCCTGGATCATCATCTTTCCCGGCCTGACTGTGGCAATCACCGTCATCGCCATCAATCTTTACGGCGACGCGCTGATCGCGGCACTGGACATTCGCGCCAAACTGCGGAGGGCGGCATGAGTACGCTTTTGCAGCTTGAGAGTGTCGGCGTATCTATCGGCACCGTAGCCCTGCTTGAAGGGATAAGCCTGTCGGTCGAGCGGGGGCAGATCTTGGGTCTTGTCGGCGAAAGCGGGTCGGGCAAGTCGCTGACGGCGCTGGCTGCCATGGGCCTGCTGCCGCTGATCGGAGGGCGGATCACCACCGGACAGGTGCGGTTCGACGGGCAGGACATGGCTGCGATGACCGAGGCACAGCGCCGTGCCCTACGCGGACGGCGCATCGGCTTTGTGACGCAAAACCCGATGACGGCGCTGGACCCGGTGCAGCGGATCGGGGCGCAGGTCGATATCGTCTCGCGCCTGCATCTGGGCCTGTCGTGGCAGGCGGCCCGCGCCCGCACGCTGGACCTGTTGACGCAAATGCGCATTCCCGAACCGGCGGCGGTGGCCGAGGCTTATCCGCATCAGCTCTCGGGTGGGATGAAGCAGCGCATCGTCATTGCCATGGCGCTGGCAGGCGACCCCGACCTGATCATCGCCGACGAGCCGACGACGGCGCTGGATGTGACGGTGCAGGCGCAGATCATCCAGATTCTGGGCCAGATCGTGCGCGAGCGCGGCGCGGCTCTGTTGCTGATTACGCATGACATGGGTGTCGTGGCCCAAATCTGCGACCGGGTGGCTGTGCTATATGCCGGACGACTGGCAGAGGAGGGGCCGGTCGGACCGATCTTTGCCGCGCCTGCCCATCCCTATACCCGCGCCCTGATCGGCTGCATTCCGCAAGAGGGGATGGCCAAGGGCAGCTTGCGCGGCATTCCCGGCGCCGTGCCCAGCGCGCTGGCCATGCCATCCGGATGCCGATTCAACCCGCGTTGCCCACACGCAAGCGCGATCTGCTGCGAGACAGCACCCTCCTTTGCCCCCTTTGGCGCGGGCGGTGTCGCCTGTCATCATGCGGGAGTGGCATCATGACCGAACCGCTGATCCTTATAGAGGCTCTGTCGAAACGATTTCAGTCGGGCGGAGGGCTGTTTGCCAGACCCCGTGCGATGATGGCGGTTCGCGACGTGTCGCTGTCTGTCGGGCGGGGTGAGGTGGTGGGCGTCGTCGGTGAAAGCGGCTGCGGCAAGTCCACCCTCGCGCGCCTTGTGTTGCGCCTGATCGAGCCGACTGCGGGCACGGTGCGCTTTGACGGCACTGATCTGACCGGCCTGCCGCCCGCCGCCTTGCGCCGGATGCGGCGACGCATGGCAATGGTGTTTCAGGACCCCTATTCCAGCCTCGATCCGCGTTACACCCTGACCGACGTTCTGTCCGAACCGTACCGCGTGCAGGGCGAGCCGCTGCCGACCGGACGCGTGGCCGAGATGCTGGGGGCCGTTGGCCTGCCCGAAGCCATGGCAACCAGCCACCCCCATCAGCTCTCGGGCGGGCAACGCCAGCGCGTCGGAATTGCCCGTGCCCTCGCGCTGGCGCCTGATTTCGTCGTTCTGGACGAACCGACCGCCAGCCTCGATGTTTCGATTCAGGCGCAGATCATCGCATTGTTGTCTGATTTGCGCGACCGGCTGGGGCTGACCTATCTGTTCATCAGCCATGACCTTGGCCTTGTGCGCTATTTCTGCAACCGGATCGTGGTGATGTATCTGGGCGCCGTGGTCGAGGTGCTGCCCGCTGCCACTGCCACGCCCCGCCACCCCTACACGCAGGCGCTGATCGCCTCGGGCTTTGTGCCCGATCCGGCCGCCCGGCGCGCCATCGTTCCGGTTGCGGGCGAGGTGCCAAGCCCCTTCAACCTGCCCCCCGGCTGCGCCTTTGCCGGACGCTGCCCGCGCGCGACCGACCAGTGCCGGACCACGCGCCCCGCGCTGTCGGACGAAGCCCATCCTGTTGCCTGTTTCCACCCGATCTGAAAGACCGACCCATGCCCTTCCACGTTCTGACCGGCGTTTTTGTCCATGAAAGCAACACGTTCAAGAAGGGCGAAACCACCCTTCAGGACTTTCGCGACGATGTGCTGGATATCGGGCAGGTCGCGGTGGACCGCTTTCGCGGTGTGAACGAGGAGTTGGCGGGCTTTCTCGACGTGGGAGAGGCGGCAGGCTGGCGAATGACGCATACGGTTTCCGCCCATGCCACGCCGGGCGCGCGCGTGGCGCGGGCGGCGTTCGACCATATAGCCGGGCTGATCTGCGCGGGGGCGCAAGCGCATAAGGATACGCTGAACGGCGTTCTGTTGTCGCTGCACGGCTCGATGGTGCCCACGTTCTGCGAGGATGGCGAGGGCGAGCTGCTGTCACGCCTGCGCGCCATCCTTGGCCCCGACCTGCCAATCGCGGTCACGCTGGACCTGCACGCCATGGCAACCCCGGCGATGGTGGAGCAGGCGCAGATCTTTGTCAGCTACAAGACCTATCCGCATGTGGACATGCGCGACACTGGTCGCCATGCCGCACGGCTTCTGGACGCCACGATGCAAGGCAGAGTGCGCCCCCGCACCCTGCGCGCCCATCTTCCAATGCTTGATGAGGCGAACGCCGGGCGCACCGACGTGCCGGAGACCGCCGCGCTTTACATCCGCGCTGCAGCCCATGAGGAGGAGCCGGGCATTCTTGCCGTATCGGTCAATGCGGGCTTTGCCGAGGCCGATATTCAAGAGGCCGGGCCGACGGTTCTGGTGACCTGTGACGAGGGCGCCGAACAGCGGGCCGGGCAGATTGCTGCGGGCCTTGCCCAGACAATCTGGGAACAGCGTGGCACAGTGTCCAATGACTTCCTGAGCCCTGTTGACGCCGCCATGATGGCGCGCGACTTCGACGCAAGCCAGGGGCCCCTCGTGATTGCCGACTATGCCGACAACCCCGGCGCCGGGGCCTATGGCGATGCGACGGCGCTTTTGTCCGCACTGCTGGATGCTAAGGCCGATGGCGGTGCCTTTGCGCCCATGATCGACCCCCAGGCTGCGGCCGTCTTGTGCCGTCACCGGGTCGGAGACACGCTGACGCTGGACATCGGTGGCAAGAATGATCCGGCCTTCGGCGGCGGTCCGCTGCGACTGACGGGCAAGATCATACATCTGTCGGACGGCAGCTATACCGGCGACGGACCAATTCTGGGCGGTATCACGCACAGCTTCGGCCCCACTGCCGTCTTCCGGGTAAACGGTATCGATATTCTGGTTGTCACACTGTCAGGCCAGATGCTTGATCTGCAACAGGTCCGCGCCTTCGGAATCGAACCGGCGCGGCTGCGCTTTCTGGTGGTCAAGTCGATGCAGCATTTTCGCGCAGCGTTCCAACCGATAGCGGGCCGCGTCATCGTCTGCGACAGCGGCGCACTGGCCACACCTCAGGCGCATCTGCGCCCTTACATCCGTGTGCGACGTCCAGTCTGGCCGCTGGATCGGGCGGAGTTCGCAGCCCCTGAATAACTTCTGCTACGCCCCAGTCTCCCGTCTCGGGCCGAACCATTTGGCTGCCCACATCAGATGGCGTCCGAGATAACGATACTGGCATACCCCACTGACGTGGTCGTCAGGAAAGATTGCTCATCAGAAGGGTCTCCCGGCAACTCCTGAATCATGTCACCGATCCTCAATCAATCGGTCCTGACCTTAGAAGACAACGACCGAGCGGATGCTCTCGCCACTATGCATCAGGTCGAACCCCTTGTTGATCTCTTCAAGCGAGAGGACATGTGTGATCATCGGATCGATCTCGATCTTGCCGTTCATGTACCAATCAACGATCTTCGGAACATCGGTGCGTCCGCGCGCGCCTCCGAACGCCGAGCCCTTCCAGACCCGGCCGGTCACCAACTGGAACGGCCGGGTGCTGATTTCCTTGCCGGCCTCCGCAACACCGATCACCACCGACACGCCCCATCCGCGGTGACAGGCCTCCAGCGCCTGCCTCATGACATTGGTATTCTCGGTGCAGTCGAAGGTGTAATCCGCGCCACCATCGGTGAGTCCGACGGGATGCTGAACCAGATACCCCTCGACTTTTGTCGCGTTGACGAAATGGGTCATGCCGAACTGCCTGCCCCAACTTGCCTTGTCATCGTTGATGTCCACGCCGATGATCTTGTCAGCGCCAACCATGCGCGCGCCCTGAATGACATTCAAACCAATGCCGCCCAGGCCAAAGACAATCACGTTGGCCCCGGGATGGACCTTGGCGGTATTGACCACCGCACCAACGCCCGTGGTCACGCCGCATCCGATGTAGCAGCACTTGTCGAAGGGCGCATCGGTGCGGATCTTTGCCACCGCGATCTCGGGAAGGACCGTGAAACTGGAAAAGGTCGAACAGCCCATGTTGTGAAACAACTGTTGTCCCTTGTAGCTGAAACGGCTTGTTCCATCCGTCATCAGACCCTTGCCCTGCGTGGCGCGAATGGCCGTGCAAAGGTTGGTCTTCCCCGACAGACACGATTTGCACTGACGGCACTCTGGCGTGTAAAGCGGGATGACATGGTCGCCTGGCTTGACCGAGGTAACGCCCGGCCCGATCTCGCGCAGGATGCCGGCACCCTCGCGCCCCAGGATCGAGGGAAAGATGCCTTCGCTGTCAAGCCCGTCGAGCGTGTAGGCATCCGTGTGGCAGATACCTGTCGCCACGATCTCTACAAGGACCTCTCCGGCCTTGGGGCCTTCCAGATCGACTTCGACGATCTCAAGCGCTTCCTGGCCTCGAACACCACTGCTGCGCGTGTCTTCATCTCGGTTTCCTCAGGTTTGATGCGGCCGCACCCTAGCGGGGTGGCCTGATTGAATAGCGCCAGCCGAGTGCGGCGACCGGCCCCTGGCGATCGCTCCATCGTTCCACACCCCACAAAAGGGACATGTACAGGGGCAATATCTGCATCCGGCCGGCTGGCCTCCCACAAGGCATTGGCGCGACGGATCAGATCGACATGAAGGTCGATAGCGACTGCTCCCTTATGAGAGTCCTCAATCTGTGCCCCACGCCACGGTCGCTCGCCGCCCATGGTCGAGCAGCTGCCGGATATGACTGCGCTCGACCGGCTTGTGCTGGGTTAACCGGCGACGTCACAAAGTGATGACGCGATTCCCCGGGTTCGGTCCGGCCTTCAGCCGGGCCAGGGCGGCGGGTAGATCGTCGAATGCCGCAACCTCAAGGATCTGCGGATCGAACCGGCCCGTGGCCATATCGGCCGCCATCGCAGCGCCTGCCGATACCAGACGACCCCATTGCACATCGGTGCCATGGGCGTGCAACCCGTTCAGCCCCACCTCGTGCAGCGAAATCGTGGTGGTGAAGGCGGGCAGCGGTGCCGTCTCCTGCCGGTCCTGAATGCAGACCAGATGGCCGTTCGCCGCCAGAAGCGGTGCAAGGCTGGCGGCATGGGCGCCGTTGACCATATCGAACACCGCCTCAAGCGGTTGATCGGTGATGCGCTTTGCCCAATCCTCGCGCCAGCCGTCGCGGCGGTAATCCGTCACGCTGGCGGCCCCCAGCCGCAGCACCCGCCCGGCCTGCGCGGAGGAGGACACGGCATGGACCACCCAGCCCCTTACCCGGGCCAGTTGCAGCAACGCCCCGCCGACAGCGCCAGAAGCCCCCGTCACCATCACCTGCGCGCCTGGCGGCAGCGGCAGCTTTTTCACCGCCTGCAACGCCGTCAGCCCCGGGCAAGGCAAGGCCGCGGCGGCGGCAAAGGACAGCGCATCGGGCAAGGGAATCGCCGCACGGGCTGGGATCACCGTGTATTCCGCGAAAGAGCCGGGCCGCAGCAGGTCATTGTGATAGGCGACCCGCGCACCGGGGCGCAGATGATGCACGCCCTCTCCCACGGCCTCAACCTCGCCCGCGCCATCGACACCGGGGATATGCGGCCAGGCCCAGGCCGGATGGCCCCAGAGGATGAACTTCCAGTCCACCGGGTTCAGCCCCACCGCGCGGTTGCGGACCAGAACTTCCCCGCGTCCGGGCAGGGGTTTGGGTCGGTCTTCCAGCCGCAGAACCTCGGGGCCGCCGGTTTCGTGATGCACCCAGGCTTTCATGCTTTTCTCCCTCAGCAAACCGAATAGCCGCCATCGACCGGGATCATCGCCCCGGTCACATAGCCCGCATCCTGCGACAGCAGGAACCGCACAACCGTCGCCACCTCTTCCGGGCGGGCCCAGCGGCCCATGGGAATGCGCTGACCGATCCGCTCGGCGCGGGTGGCGTCGGTGCGGGCCTTTTCGGAAATCCGCGTCTCGACCCAGCCCGGCGCGACCGAGTTCACCCGCACCCCCCGCGCGGCCCAGGCCACCGCCTGTGCCCGCGTGACAGCCGCCACCGCGCCCTTGCTGGCGGTGTAGGCTGGCGCCCCCGGAGAGCCGAAGATCGCCCACATTGAGGCGACGTTGACCACCGCCCCCGCCCCCGCCGCCGCCAGCCGGTCCAGCAGCGCGTTGGCCAGCGCAAAGCCCGCCGTCACATTTACCCGCATAAC
>DDEX01000122.1 GCA_002336845.1 Rhodobacteraceae bacterium UBA1943 | reverse complement strand
ACAGGCGCCGCCCCCAGCGCCGCAAGCGCCCGGTCCGCCGCCGTCAGGATGTTCGCAGTCGCCCCCGGCAGGTCAGAGGCGATGTTGGCCGGCCCGGACTCGGCCCGCGCCAGAACCTGACCGGCCGCGTCCGATACAGCCGCCCGGCACCCCGTGCCCCCGCCATCAATGCCCAGAAACAACTGCATCCGAATCCCTTTCAACGCAAGAATACCAAACAAATACCAAATGGGAAGCATGTTCAGGCATCATATCGAAAATGGCCGATTTTCGAGCGTATGTCAGAATTTTCTTTACTATTGGTATTGTTTTGGCATTGTCATATCAAATTGAGGAATCACATGACGCCCATTGCGACAGAAACCCGACACCCCCAGACACAGGGCCTGCAAACCCTGCCGGGAGCGGCCGTTCTGTCACTGGCGCTGGAGGGTCAGATCGCGGCGCTGAATGCCGTGCGTCCCGCCCTGCCCGCGCTGGAACAGGCGGCGATTGCGGCGGCTCAGGCCTTGGCGCAGGGCGGCAAGCTGGCCTATGCGGGTGCCGGATCGTCAGGGCTGATGGCGCTGGCCGATTGCCTGGAATTGTCGGGCACCTTCGGCATTCCGCCCGACCGCACGCCGATGCTGTTTGCGGGTGGAGCGGCGGCATTGCTGCACATGACCGGCGCGGTCGAGGATGATCTGTCGCTGGCAGAGGCCGATTTTGCCCGCGCAGGCCTTGGCGAGGGCGATGTTGCAATCTGTGTTTCCGCCTCGGGCACCACGCCCTACACATTGGCGATTGCACGCATGTGCAAGACCACCGGGGCGACAGTGGTGGGGCTGGCCCATGTGCCGGACAGTGCGCTGCTGACGCTGGCCGATGTGCCGGTTTGCCTGAAGACAGGGCCGGAGATCGTGGCGGGTTCAACTCGGCTTGGCGCGGCAACCGCGCAAAAGGCGGCGCTAAACCTGATCTCGGTTCTGGTTGGCATCCGCCTTGGCCATGTGCAGGATGGCTACATGGTCAATCTCGTGGCCGACAATGCGAAACTGATCGGCCGCGCAGCGCGGATTGTGGCGGCACTGTCTGGCCAGCCGGTTGAACGCGCGCAAGAGGCGCTGGCCGCGACCGCAGGTGCGGTGAAACCGGCGGTTCTGGTGGCGGCCGGGGCCGCGCCGGGACAGGCCCATGACTTGTTGACGGCCAGCGGCGGCCATCTTGGCCCGGCGCTGGAAAGACTGCGAAAATAAAGACCAACAGGAGGTTACCCATGAAAAAGACCCTTCGTTTCACCCTTTTGGCCAGCACCCTGCTGGCGGGCGCCGCCCATGCCGAGGATGTGACGCTGACCATCGAAAGCTGGCGCAACGATGACCTGACCATCTGGCAGGACACGCTGATCCCGGCCTTCGAGGCCGCGAACCCCGGCATCAAGGTGACCTTCGCCCCGACCGCCCCGGCGGAATACAACGCCGCGCTGAACTCGAAACTTTCGGCCGGATCGGCGGGCGACCTGATCACCTGCCGCCCGTTCGACGCCTCGCTGGAGCTGTTCAAGCAGGGCAATCTGGCCGACCTGACCAGCCTTGCCGCCATGGCGAATTTCAGCGACGTGGCGAAATCGGCCTGGCAGACTGACGATGCCAAGGCCACCTTCTGCGTGCCGATGGCAAGCGTGATCCACGGCTTCATCTATAACAAGGACGCCTTCGACGCCCTTGGCCTGACCCCGCCCACCACGGTGGACGAATTCTTCGCCGTGCTGGACAAGATCAAGGCTGACGGCACCTATATTCCGATGGCCATGGGCACCGCCGACCAGTGGGAAGCGGCCACGATGGGCTATCAGAACATCGGCCCGAACTACTGGAAGGGCGAAGAGGGCCGTCTGGCGCTGATCAAGGGCACGCAAAAGCTGACCGACGCCGATTGGGTCGCCCCGTTCGAGCAACTGGCGAAGTGGAAGGATTATCTGGGCGACGGGTTCGAGGCGCAGACCTACCCCGACAGCCAGAACCTGTTCACCCTTGGCCGGGCCGCGATCTATCCGGCGGGTTCGTGGGAAATTTCGGGCTTCAACACCCAGGCGCAGTTCAAGATGGGCGCCTTCCCGCCCCCCGTCGTCAAGGCCGGGGATGATTGCTACATCAGCGACCATACCGACATTGCGATGGGCATGAACGCCAAGACTGCCCACCCCGAGGAAACCAAGAAGTTCCTTGAATGGGTCGGCAGCGCGGAATTCGCCACCCTTTACGCCAACGCCCTGCCCGGCTTTTTCAGCCTGAACTCGACCCCGGTCGAGATGAAAGACCCGCTGGCGCAGGAGTTCGTGTCGTGGCGTGGCAAGTGCAAATCAACGATCCGCTCGACCTATCAGATCCTGTCGCGCGGCACGCCGAACCTGGAAAACGAGACCTGGACGGCAAGTGCCAATGTGATCAACGGCACCGAGACACCCGCCGATGCGGCCAAGAAGCTGCAAGACGGTTTGGACAGCTGGTACAAGCCCGCGCAATAAGCGCCGGTTGACCTGACGGAGCCGGGGGTTTCACACCCCCGGACCCCCGTGGGATATTTATGAACAGATGATGGGGGACGGGGCATGGCCGGACGCAAGGCGGTTCGCTGGCATATCGCGGTATTTCTGGCGCCGGCGGTGCTGGTTTATACCGCCATCATGATCATTCCCCTGTTCGGGACGCTGAACCTGTCGCTTTACAATGTGCAGGGCGAGAACCGGATCTTCGTGGGGCTGGCGAATTTCGCCACACTGTTCGGCGATCCGCGCTGGTCGGCAAGCTTCTGGAACGCGCTGCGTAACAACTGCTGGTTCTTCGTCATTCACATGCTGGTGCAGAACCCGATCGGGATTGTGCTGGCGGCGATCCTGTCTTCGCCGCGCCTCAGAATGGCGGCATTCTACCGGACGGCGATTTTCATTCCGACCATCCTGTCCTTCGTGATCGTCGGCTTCGTGTGGAAGCTGATCCTGTCTCCGATCTGGGGGATTGCGCCGGGAATGCTGGATGCGGTGGGGCTGAAGTGGCTTTACGGGCCCTGGCTGGGCAAGCCTGATACGGCGCTGATCACGTTGGCGCTGGTGTCGGTCTGGCAGTTCGTGGGCATTCCGATGATGCTGATCTATGCGGCGCTGCTGTCGATCCCGGATGATGTGATCGAGGCGGCCGAGATGGACGGGCTGACCGGCTGGGCGCAGTTCTGGAAGATCAAGCTGCCGCTGATCTTGCCCAGTATCGGCATCATCTCGATCCTGACTTTTGTGGGGAATTTCAACGCATTCGACCTGATCTATGTGGCGCAAGGCGCGCTGGCGGGGCCGAATTTCTCGACCGACATCCTGGGCACGTTCCTTTACCGCACCTTCTTTGGCTTCCAATTGCAATTGGGCGATCCGCACATGGGAGCCACGATTGCGACGGCGATGTTCGGCATCATTCTGGTGGGGGTGTGCCTTTACCTGTTTGGCATCCAGACGCGGCTGCGCCGCTATCAGTTCTAGGGGGACATGATGAGCAAGAGCCGCAGCCATACCGGACGCACGATTGCAGCCCATGCGGTGCTGCTGACCTATACCTTGATCGCGCTGTTTCCGGTGTTCGTCATCGTGATCAACAGCTTCAAGTCCAGGAAGGCGATCTTTGCCGACCCCTTGGCTTTGCCAAGCCCCGGCAACTTTGACGCGGTGGGTTACACCACCGTGCTGGAGCAAGGCCATGTGGTGGAGTATTTCGCCAATTCACTGATCGTCACCGTTGCCAGCCTGTTCTTCGTGCTGCTGTTCGGGGCGATGGCCGCCTTCTCGCTGTCGGAATACCGCTTCAAGGGCAACATGCTGATGGGGCTGTATCTGGCGCTGGGGATCATGATTCCGATCCGGCTGGGCACGGTCGCCATCCTTCAGATGATGGTGGCGGGCGGACTGGTGAACACGCGAACGGCGCTGGTGCTGGTTTACACCGCGCAAGGGTTGCCGCTGGCGGTGTTCATCCTGTCGGAGTTCATGAAGACCATCTCGGATGATCTGAAGAACGCCGGGCGGATCGACGGGCTGTCGGAATACCGCATCTTTTTCACGCTGGTGCTGCCGCTGATCCGGCCCGCGATGGCCACCGTGGCGGTGTTCACCATGATCCCGATCTGGAACGACTTGTGGTTCCCGCTGATCCTGGCGCCGTCCGAGGCGACCAAGACCATCACCCTTGGGTCGCAGATCTTCATCGGGCAATTCGTCACCAACTGGAACGCCGTGCTGGCCGCGCTGTCGCTGGCGATCATTCCGGTCCTGGTCCTGTACCTCATCTTCTCGCGCCAGCTTATCAGCGGCATCACCGCAGGAGCCGTGAAATGATCCGTGTGCTTGTTGCAGGCCTTGGCAATATGGGGCGCAGCCATGCGCTGGCCTATCATGCCAACCCCGAGTTCCAGATTGTCGGGCTGGTCAACCGGTCTCGCCCCGACCTGCCGCCGGAGTTGCAGGGCTATGAGATCACAGCCGATTATGCCGAGGCCCTGGCGCGGCTGAAGCCCGATCTGGTGTGCGTGGCGACCTATTCCGACAGCCACGCCGATTATGCCGTGGCGGCGATGGAGGCCGGGGCGCATGTGTTCGTGGAAAAGCCGCTGGCGACCACGGTGGCCGATGCCCGGCGCGTGGCCGATTGCGCGGCGCGGACGGGCAAGAAGGTGGTGGTGGGTTATATCCTGCGCCACCACCCAAGCTGGCAGCGCCTGATTGCCGAGGCGCGCGCCCTGGGCGGGCCTTATGTGTTCCGGCTGAACCTGAACCAGCAGTCCTCTGGCCCGACATGGGAGGTGCACAAGGCGCTGATGCAGACCACGCCCCCCATCGTCGATTGCGGTGTGCATTATGTCGATGTGATGTGCCAGATCACCGATGCCAAGCCGGTAGAGGTGCGGGGCATGGGTCTGCGGTTGTCGCAGGACATCGCGCCGACGATGTACAACTACGGCCATTTCCAGGTGCTGTTCGAGGATGGTTCCTTGGGTTGGTATGAGGCCGGCTGGGGCCCGATGATGTCGGACACCGCGTTTTTCGTAAAGGATGTCGTCAGCCCCAATGGCGCGGTTTCCATCCGTATGCCCGAAAGTGCCAAATCGGATGATATTGATACGCATACCAAGACCTCGCTTCTGCGGGTGCATCGTGTGGGTCAGGGCGATACCGACCTGTCGATGGATGACGAACCGGGGCATCAAGATCTGTGCGACCGCGAGCAGGCCTTCATGGCCCGTGCCATTACCGAAAACCTTGACCTGACGCGGCACCTGCAAGATGCGGTGCAGTCGCTTGCCATCTGCCTTGCCGCCGATGAAAGCGTGCGGTCAGGCCAGCCTGTCAAATTGTGAAGGAGAGGCCCGTGGGTGCCCTGACGCTGAACCAAGTCGCCAAGGCCTTCGGCAAGACCGAAGTCATCAAGGGCGTCGATCTGACTGTGAACGAGGGCGAGTTCTGCGTCTTCGTCGGCCCCTCGGGCTGCGGCAAGTCCACCCTGTTGCGGATGATCGCGGGGCTGGAGGATGTGACAGGCGGCGATGTCAATCTGGACGGGGTGCGGATCAACGATCTGGCCCCCGCCAAGCGCGAGATTGCCATGGTGTTCCAGACCTATGCGCTTTATCCGCACCTGACGGTGCGTGAGAACATGGGGCTGGCGCTGAAACAGGCGGGTGAGCCAAAGGCGAAGATTGACGCCGCCATCGCGCGGGCTGCCGGAATGCTGGCGCTGGATCAATACCTTGACCGTCGCCCTGCCGAACTGTCAGGCGGGCAGCGCCAGCGCGTCGCTATCGGGCGCGCCATCGTGCGGACGCCCAAGTTGTTCCTGTTTGACGAACCCCTGTCAAACCTCGACGCCGCCCTGCGCGTGGCGACCCGGATCGAGATTGCCCGCCTGCACCGCGAACTGGGCGCGACGATGATCTATGTCACCCATGATCAGGTTGAGGCGATGACGCTGGCCGACAAGATCGTGGTCTTGCGCGCCGGCAAGGTTGAACAGGTCGGCGCACCGATGGAGCTTTACAATAACCCGGCCAACACCTTTGTCGCTGGCTTCATCGGCAGCCCCCAGATGAATTTCCTGCAATCCCAGGCTCTTGGCCAGCGCGGCCAAACCACCGGCATCCGCCCCGAACATCTGACCATCGCGCGCGATGCGGGCCAGATTGCCGGTCAGGTCAGCCATGTCGAGAAGCTGGGCGGTGAGACATTGGTTTACGTTCGCACCGAGCCACATGGCCTGCTGACGGTGCGGCTGTTCGGCGAGCATGACTTTGCCGTGGATGAAGCCGTCTGGCTGACCGCCGACGCTGCCCGTGCCTTTCATTTCGATGCCAAAGGGCAAAGATTGCGCTGACGCATCCGTCATTTCTCGCCGCAAATCATGCAGCCGTGATACATCTTGGGGCGCCAGGCCGTGGTCCGGCGCTTCAACATTCAAAACAAGGGCCAAACGGCCCATTCCGAAGGGACAAGGACATGAATATCGCTCGTGGTTTCCTTGTAATCGGTTCTTTGTATCTGCTGGTTGGCATCGGGTTGGGCATGCACATGGGCGCCTCTGGCGATCATTCGCTGGCCCCGGTTCATGCCCATATCAACCTTTTGGGGTTTGGCCTGATGTCGATCTTCGGGCTGGCCTACCGCCTGCTGCCCGGTCTGGCCGAGGGCTGGATGCCAAAGGCGCATTTCTGGTTGCACCAGATCGGCGCGCTGGTCCTGCTGATCGGGCTGACCCTGCTGATGACCGGCAAGGTTGAAGAGGCCAGCATCGGGCCCGTGCTTGGCATTTTTGAACTGTTCCTCCTTGCTGGCACCATCCTGTGGACGGTGAACCTGTGGAAGCGGACGGCCTAGCCGAGCAGGATAACGGCCCAGGCCACCCCGCCAGCCAAAGCGGCCAGCGCCACGCAGGCGCTGCCGCAATCCTTGGCCTTCTTGGCCACCGGATGGGGCTGGGGCAGGATGTGATCAACCACTTTCTCGATGGCGGTGTTGATCAGCTCTGCCGCCAGCACCAGAAGGCCCAGCGCCACAATCAGCGCCCGCTCTGCCGGGGTCAGCGACAGCGAAAAGGCCAGCGTGGCGGACAAAAGATTCACAACGGTCCATTGTCGCAGCGATTTTTCGGTGGCCCAGGCCGCCCGCCAGCCATCCCATGACCAGATGACGGTGTTCATAAATCGCCGCCCTTCGGTGGCAAGCAAGTCGCGCATCGTCCCCTCCCCGGCCCTGTAGGCGGGCCTTGGGACCATATCAGCCGAAAGTGCGCGGCCTGTCCATCAGCGCGTCCGCTCCAACGCAGCCAAGTAGGCGCGCACGGCGGTGACGACGTGCGCAAAACGGTCACCGCCCAGATGCACCCCGCCATACCAGCGAGTCACAACGATGATGTGGTCAACCAGCCCGGCGCGCTCGATCATCTTCAGGATCACAGCGCCCGCGCCGCTTTCGCCATCGTCGTTCTTGACCGGCCCGCCATCGGAAAACACCGCAGCCCAGGTGTTATGCGTGGCCTTGGCGTATTTCTTGGCGCGCTTGAGGTCGGCGAGGAAGGCCTCTGCCCCCTTGCGGCCCGCCACCAGCCCGCCCGACACGGCATAGCGCGACCCGCGGTCGCGCACGACATCTTCAATCTGCAACATGGGGCAGAAGCTAGCCGCCACGCCCCCTGCCCGCAACCCTAGGCCACAAGCGCGCCGATGGCAGAGGCGTTGGGGCAAAAGCCCGGCAGTGCCGGTGCCGTCACGGTCGTGGCCAGCCATTGGGTACATTCCCCCAGATGCGCACAGCGGCCGCATACCTCGACCATGCCCGCCAGTTCGGCACGGCTTAACCAGCCTTCCACGACCGCATCGGTCAGACTTACCCCCACCGTGCGCGCCATGCCGCGCGCATGGCCCCAGGCCAAAGGTGCTTCGGTATAGCCCATCATGGCATCACCCGTTCGTAGCTGTTTCCTGCCGACAAGGGTGCCATGACATGCGCTGCGGGCCTTTGACGCAGATCAACCGCCGCTTTCCAGCCGCGCCACCACCTGCCGCACCACCGCCTTGCGGTCGCCNNGCCACCGTGGCCCCCACCTGCTGCGCCGTCTGCACATCGGCCGCCGAGACCCCTGCCGCTGCCGCAACCACCCCAGCCAACAGCGCGCCGGTCATCGCATTCTGCTGTTGCTGCGGGATATGGCCCAGAATCTGGTGCGCGGCCTCGTGCCCGATGACAAAGGCCAGCTCATCGGGGTTGCGGGCATCGTCGATCAGCGCCTTGGTAAAGGCCAGCACCGGGCGGCCCGACTGGTCCAGCGTCTGATAGGCGTTCACCGGCTGGCCTGGACGGTCATCGATGATGATGCGGAAATCGCAGCGCGCCGCACGGCCCAGATCGCGGCAATAGCGCGTCGCCACCGGCTCGATCCGCTGGATCACCGTGGCAAAGCTGGCCTGCGACGGCAGCGGCGCCGGGCGGATCGGGTCGGCGGTCTGCTCATAGGCGCCATAACCGCCGCCCTGGGGCATCCCCATCGGGTCCACACAGCCCGCCAGCACGCTTGCCGCCACCAGCGCCGAAAACAATCCTGCCCGCATCGCCATTCTGTTTCTCCGAACCGGCTTTTTCGCAGACATAGCAAACCCCGCAAAAGCCGCCAGCCCCGAAGCGCCTGTTCAACACCTCTTGAGCATCCCCGCGCCCGCGCCTAGCATGGCCCCATGTTCACCATCGAGCACGATTTCGACGCCACCGTGATCACCCTTGTCGATGAGGGCGACGACAGCACATCCCCCTTGCAAGAGGATGTGGTGATCGAGGCATTCGAGGAATGCGTGGTCATCCGCCAGGTTGACCAGATGACGGACGAACCGGTGACCATCACCCTTTCCATCGCGCAACTGCACGACCTTGCCGCAGCACTGGACCTGCCCGAAGGCAGCTACCGGATCGAGAAGCGCGTGGTGAAGGGGTAGGCCGGGTCGGCATTCACCCGGCTTGCCGTGGCCCATCGCCCTCTGGCCCCAATCCTTTCTGGCCCCATCTTCTCTGGCGAAGGTCATCGCCTTCGCCACGCGATGAAGGTTCAGTATGCACCGCCGGGCCCATAAGGCCCGGCCAGCGCCCGCCCCGCCCCCGGCGGGCGCTCCTCGCCCGCCCGGATCGGGCACTGGCCTCTGGCATTGCGGGCTTAACCGACTCATGTGGAACCCGCACAAGCGGGCGGGAAAACGCCTTCGCGTTTTCTGATCCGCCCGGACAAACGACGGCGGACAAAGGCAGAATGCCGATCCGGCCTAGCCACAGCGCGGGTTTCAGGGAAAGGTGGCCGGACAACTTTTGGTTGACGAGTCCCCCCGTGATGAAAACCCATCTTCACCCCGTGTTTCTGACCATCCTTGCGGCCGCCCCAATCGGGGGAGATTCAGCATGACGCGTATCCCCCGGCCTTTCCTCTATGCGCTGTTGGCCCTCGTTGCCCTGCCGCTTGTGCCAGGGCTTATTTGGTTGGTGGGGATGGTTGCGGTCTTGCGCGGCCCCTCTTATGACGAGGTGAAGGCAGACTGGAACCAGCGCCTGACGATCACCATCGAGGCACCCCAAGGTGCGCGCAGCGGTGCGGCGGTGCAGCATATTGCCTGGGCGGGGCCTGCGACGAAGGATGAGAACAAGCCCCTTGGCGACGGCGCACACAGCAGTTGGACGATCACCGGCGAGGCGGTGGTGGTTGAGGTAGCGCCGGGCAAGTATCTGTTCGCACTGCTGAAGCCGCCCTCTGGTTTTCTTGGAGAGCCGGGCAAGAACCTGGCCTATGCGCTGCTGCAAGCAAAGGGGCAGAAAGGCTATGTCAGTTCGGAAGCGATGATCAAGCTGATCAAGGAGTTGCCGCTGGACCAGCCAGTGCCCCTGCCGGAGAAGGCCTGGCCGCTGATGGTGACCTTCACCGACATCAATGACCCCAAGACCGTGCAACGGGTGGACCCGGCTGACCTTGCCGCCAGCTTCGGGCCGGGGGTGCGGCTGACGGCGGTGACGCTGGCGGTGACGGAGGAGCCGGTGACAGAGGGGAGGGTGGAGGCGGTGTTGGGGTGGTTGGCGAGTGTTGGACGGGACAGAGCTAGCTTGAAGGGAAAGCCCGCAATTGGCTTGGTCAGCGACCAAGCCGATCCGCAAATTTACTTGATTGCGCCAAGCGACTTTTCAACGGAGTGAACCGCTCCGGGTTTGCCGGAG
>DDEX01000062.1 GCA_002336845.1 Rhodobacteraceae bacterium UBA1943 | reverse complement strand
CCTGGCACGCCCGCCGCGTCGCGGGGGGAAAAGTTCCAGGTGGTCGGCGCGATGATCTGATAGCCCGCGATCCGCCCGCCCTCGATCCGCAGCCAGTGGCCAAGGGCGCCGCGTGCCGCCTCGACCAGCCCTTCGCCCGTGCCCTCGCGCGGCACCGTGCCTTGCGCCATGAACCGCGCGCCGGGCGTGATGCCCGCGACCAGCCGTTCCATCACCTGTTGCGTGCGGGCAATCTCCAACAGGCGCCCGGCCACACGGGCCAGAACGCCGCCAGCCCGTGCAAGGTCGCGCGCAAGGGGATGGCCGTCCATCACCTGCCGGGCAATTGCCCCCACCTCGACCGGCTTTCCGGCGAGGCGAGGGGCCTTGCACCAGCTATAGGCCGCCTCGCGCATCTCCTCATCCGGTTCGGTCCTGCCGTGGGACGGATGCGCCGTCGGCCCCAGCATCCAGGCGTGCGAAAGGTCTTCGGCGATGGCGGTGCTATCCACCATGCCAGGGCCGCCATCCCAAAGGCCCCGGGCGAAAACTGACCCGGTTTCAAGCGGATAGGCGCCGAAGGACATATAGCGCCCCGCCCCGCGCCCCAGATCGGCAAGGCCAAGATCGGCGGCGATTTCCAGAAACAGCCCCACATCGCCCCGGCCCCAGCCCATCAGGGCATGGGCATCGGGCAGGGCGGCGAACTCCTCCAGGGGGCCGCCGAACAGGCTGTCTTCCAGCCAGCGGCGAAAGGCGCGCAGCGTGGCCTGAAGCCGCAGCTTTTCGCGCAGCCCCGGCGCACGGGTGACGCCGCCGGGCTGGATGGCCAGCGTATGCGGCCATTTCCCGNNTCGATCCACCGGGCTGTACGGCCAGCGTATGCGGCCATTTCCCGGCCAGCAGGCCCATGACATGCAACAGCTCTGCCCGCGCCGCGATGGCACCTCGCATAGCACCGCCCTGAACGGCGGTGAAACGGTCCACCGCGCGGGCGTGCCAGACCCGCCCGGCATAGTCGGGCCTTGCAAAGTCAGGCATGAAGAACAGGTGGAAATGGGTCAGATGGTCGGCCACATTCTCGACCGCATGGATCAGCGCCGCCATCGCCGCCCCGTCGGGCGTGGGGTCAAGGCCCATCGCCGCCCCCAGCGCCCGCGCCGCCGCGGCCGACTGGCTGATCGAACAGATGCCGCAGATGCGCGGCGTGATGGTCAGCGCATCGCGCGGATCGCGGCCTTCCAGCATCCGCTCGAACCCTCGGTAGAGGGTGGAGTTGACGCGGGCCGCCGCCACCCGGCCATCGGCGATGTCCAGCGTCACCTCCAGATCGCCTTCGACCCGGTTGAACGGGCCAACGACCAGCCGCGCGCCACTCATTTCGGCTTCCGCAGGGTGGGGGGCACGACGATATGGTCGGCCACGGCATTGCGGCCCAGACGTTCGGGCGTCGCGGCCTTGGAGAGCGAGGCCAGCGCCATGAACCACGCCTTCGGCATGTCGGTCGGCAGGCCCACGGGAATGCCCGCGATCTTGGGGGTTTCGGTAAAGGTGTGGCGGGGGTCTTCAAACTCGGGCGCGGTGCAGTTGATGCAAGGATAGCCGCCCTTGGTGCAGCTTCCCTCGCCATTCCAGGGCCTTGTGTTGCAATCGCCCACGGCCTGCGTACCGATGCAGCCTAGGTTTTCCATCATGCAGCCCAGTTGCGACAACTCGCGTGCGCTGGCCTTGTATTCGTAGAACTCGTTCTTCGGGCAGCCGTGATGCACCAGATGGTCGGCGTAAAAGCGTGGCCGCTGATAACCGTCCAGCGGCAGTGCCTCGCCCGCTGCCAGCATCATCAGGGTTTCTGTGACCCAGCCGGGATGCGTGGGGCAACCGGCGACGTTGATCACCGGCAGGCCTCCCTTGGCCCGCCAATCCGCTGCGAGCAGCCCGCCGGGATGCGCGCCGTCATATTGCAGGCCCACGGCGTCCGAAGGGTTTCCCCCCGCCGCCGTCACCCCGCCAAAGGCCGCGCAACTGCCGACGGCGACGACATGGGTGGCCAGGGGCGCCAGCGAGGCGACCCAATCCATCAGGCTGCGCCCGGTTCCCGACAGCATCTGAAACCGCCCGGTGCCCTTGGGTCCGCGCGCGATGGCACCCTCGACGCACAGGATGTCGAGGTGGGTTTCCCCCCGCTCGATCCGTTCCAGCAGGGCGCGCGCCTCGGCCCCGGTTTCCACCGACAGCGCGGGGTGCCACAGCAGGCGGATGCCGGCATCGGCCAAAAGGTCCGGCAGGCCGGGGTCTTCGGCGCACAAAAGCGACATGGTGCAGCCGCCACAACCCGAGGCTTGCAGCCAGAGCATCGTGGTCATGTCGGCCCCCCCGATGCGGAACCCGGAAGGTCCAGCCGGAAGGTCGCACCCTGAGCCGTCTCGACCAGCGACAGCCGCCCGCCATGTTCCTCGGCGATCTTGTGGCTGATCGACAGGCCAAGGCCGGTGCCACGGCCCACGGGTTTGGTGGTGAAGAACGGATCGAAGATGGTGGCGGCAAGGGCGGGGGGCACGCCCGGCCCGTTGTCGGCCACGGTCAGGGTGGCGCGGTTGCCCTCGGCTTGTGCGGTCAGGGTCACGGTGGCCCCGGGCTGACCCTCCATCGCGTCAATCGCGTTCTGCACCAGGTTCATCACGATCTGCTGGATATGGCCGGGGCGGCCAAAGGCGGGCAGGGTTTCGGCCCCGGCAAAGGTCAGCGTCACGGGCTGCTTCATGCCCCGCAGCACCCAGTTTGCCGCCACGCGGGCGGTTTCGATCAGATCGAAGGTCACCTTCTCGCCGGACCCGTCGGAGGACAGCCGCCGCAAATCCTCGACAATATCGCGCACCCGTTCGGCCCCGTCGCGCGCGCCGTCAATGGCCTGACGCAGGTTCGCAACCTCTCGGTCCAGCCGCAGGCTTTGGCGCAGGGCCACCAGATCCTCGCGGCTGGCGCCATCTTGCACATGCTGGAAATAGGTCTCGAACTTCCCGGCATAGCGTTCCAGCGCATGGGCATTGGCATAGACAAAGCTGATCGGGTTGTTCAACTCATGCGCGACACCGGCCAGCAGGCGGCCAAGCGCCGCCAGCTTTTCGTTCCGCACAAGCTGCGCCTGAGCCGCCTTCAGCGCGTCATGGCTGGCCGAGAGTTCGGCATAGGCGCGGCGCAATTCGCCCACCGGGCGGCCGGTCAGAACAAAGCCCGCCGCGCGGCCCCGGTCATCCAGCCGTGGCGCGACCGACAGTTCCAAGGGGCTGGGGCCGTCGGGCGTGACCAGCCCCGCCTCCAGCGCCACGGGGCGGCGGGCTTCGCGTGCGCGCGACAGAGCGGCGGTCAGGGCGGGGTGATCGGTGGGGTCGATCAGTGCGGTCAGGTCGGTGCCCTCCAGTGCGGCGGGGGCCAGCCCGGTGCGAGCGGCGAGCGAGGCCGAGGCCTGTTCCACCTTGCCGCTGCGGGAAACCACGATCAGCACATCGCTGACCGAGCCGAGGATGGCGGTCAAGAACGCCCGCATCCCCTCCAACTCGGCGTTCTGCCGTTCCAATTGCTCCTGATGGCCCAGAAGGTCGGCATAGGTGCGGTCCATCGCCGACAGCACATCCATCCAGGCGTCGTCGGTGAACGGCGCGGGCGGGGGGGCTGGCGGGTGGACGGTGGGCATGGTGGCTCCTTCAACGCGAAGGATAGGGGCGGGGGCGGGGTGGGGCAAGGCCCGTAGGGGGCG
>DDEX01000056.1 GCA_002336845.1 Rhodobacteraceae bacterium UBA1943 | reverse complement strand
CCGACGCGGGCCGCGCCGGTGCGGTTGCTGCGGCCATGGGCGCAGCCGCCAGATCGCCCACCAGAGGTTTCTTGCCCTTGGCGGCGGGAGAATCAAGCGATGCGCCCCCATTTCTGGCCGGTGCCGCCCGCCCGTTGCGCACAGCCCCGGCCGAAGGCGCCGACATGGCAGGCCGCTGCACCGGAGCCGCCTCTGCCGTGAATGCCTTGCTGGCAGCCAGCGGCTTCGAGGGGGCCGGTTTGGATGCGCCGGGCCGTACGACCCGCCCACCGGGCACCGCAGCATCGGGGGCCCGGCGGCTTGAGAAGGCCATGCTGACCGCCGTTCCCGGCATCGGTGGCACATCATCTGTAATCGACGGATCGATGACCGAGGGCCGGACCGGGGCCTCTTCCTCTGACGGAACATCCAGCGCCATGGGCGCCTCTTCCACGACAGGGGGGCGCAGCGGGCGGATCGCTTGCGCCAGGGTTTCCGCCGGCAAGGATTTTTGCGACGGCGGCAAAACCGGATCGGCCGGAGGGGGCGCCTCTGGCTCTGGCTGTGCCGGTATCTCTTCCGGCGGCGGGGCAACCTCGTCCGGCAGGGACGGGTCTTCCATCGGGGCCGGTTCGATTTCCGGTTCCGGCTGAACCTCGGGGTCGCCGCCGGTGTCGCCCTGCACCGCTTCCTGCGCCATATCTTGCAAGGCAAGGACCAGGTCATCTGCGGCACCGTCCGTCAACGGGGCATCAGATTGCGCCAGCAGCGGCTCGTCTTGCTGTTCGTCCTCTGCCGCGAGTTCGGGTTCGAAATTGCGGCGGATGTCGAGGACGGGCAGGTTGTCACGCTCGACCTTTTCGATGCCCGACAGGAGCGAGACCGACAATGCGCTGGGGCCGAACCACGGTTCGCCCGCAAAAGCCGTGCCCTCAGGGACAGCGACGAAAGAGATCGGGTTGAAACGATGGCGCGCGGCAAAACTTTCTGCCTCGTCCAGCGTTTCGCGGGCGACAACGGCGACCTGCACCTCATCGCCGGTGCCGGACCAGTCGAACACCAGATCCTCGGGGGCATAGGGGGTGCGCCCGTCAAGGGCCGCGCGAATCTGGCTGCGGCGGCTTTCGTCGTCCGGCCCGGGGGCCGAAACGGTGGTATAAAGGATCTGGTCGTTCGGGATCACCAGCTTGGTGGTGATGCCGCGGGGCGACAAGCCCAGGGCCGTTGCACGCAGGTAAGACAGCGCGCCGGTCAGGTCGGGTTCGTCCATGGCCACGCCGCCCACCTGTTGCCAGGCTGGGCCGCTGCGATGCAGAAGGCCGATGGCGTCGTCCCGTAAGTCAAGTGCGAAGGCTGGTTTCATTCCACGGGGTCTAGCACGTTGGCCAGAGGCGCGGAAACGCGCCCCGGTCGGGTGATTACCCTCTACAGCAGCTTTCCGCCGAAGGGAAGAAAAACGCCCACCTTCCCCCCAAGGATCGGCTTGCGGCGCGCGTTTCAAGATCACAGCTTGTTGGCGCCAGACCTTGAGGAGGTTTTCATGCGCATTCTGAAGATGATCGTTCTTTCCACGGCCCTTGTTTTGCCCACCGTTTCCCCTTTTGCCGCGCTGGCCGAGGCGCCGGTGCCGACCATCACCGTAACGGGTGAGGCGACGGTTCAGGCGACGCCCGACATGGCAACCATCTCTTTGGGTGTCACGACGCAAGGCCCCACGGGCGCCGAAGCGATGAAGGCCAATACCGAGGCGCTGGCCAAGGTGATCGCGCGGCTGAAGGCCGCCGGAATCGAGGACAAGGGTCTGCAGACCCAGAACCTGAGCCTGAACCCCAACTGGAGCAATTATGATTCCGGTTCCGGCCAGACGCAGACCATCACCGGCTATACCGCCGCCAATATCCTGTCGGTGCGGGTGCGTGATCTGGCAACCCTGGGCGGGGTGCTTGATGCGGCCATAGGTGATGGGGCCAACACCCTGAATGGGCTGAGTTTCGATCTTTCACAGCCCCGCCCGGCACAGGATGAGGCACGCAAGGCCGCCACCGAAGACGCCCGCGCGCGGGCCGAGCTGCTGGCAGAGGCGGCCGGGGTCAAGCTGGGCCGGGTGCTGTCGATCAGCGAGCAGCAAAGCTATGGCGGACCGATGCCGGTGACCTACAAGGCCGATATGGCCAGCGCCGTGCCGGTGCAGGCGGGGCAGGTGGGCATGGCGGCTTCGGTCACCATCACCTATGAAATCGCGCAGTAAGATCGCGCAGCAAGAATGCCGGCAAGAATGCGGGGCGGCCCTGGTGGGCCGCCCCGTTTTCATTGGCCCGGATTTCAGGCCGCTTTCAGGCCGTGGCCCTGGTCAGCGCCTGATCGAGATCGGCGATGATGTCCTGCACATCCTCGATCCCGATGGACACGCGCACCACGTTGGGCGCAGCGCCGGCGCGGATCTGCGCCTCTTCTTCCAACTGGCGGTGAGTGGTCGAGGCGGGATGGATGATCAGGCTGCGGGTATCGCCAAGGTTCGCCACATGGCTGAAAAGGTTCAGGTTATCGACCAGCTTGACGCAGGCCTCATACCCCCCCTTCACCGCGAAGGTGAACAGCGCCCCGGCCCCCTTGGGTGTGATCGACTGCGCCCGGTGATACCAGGGCGAGGATTTCAGCCCCGCATAGGTGACCTTTTCGATCCGGGCATCCTGCTCCAGCCATTCGGCCACGATCTGGGCGTTCTGAACATGGCGGGCCATGCGCAGCGACAGGGTTTCAATGCCCATCAGCGTGTAATGCGCGCCTTGGGGGTTCATCGTCATGCCCAGATCGCGCAGGCCCACGGCGATGGAGTGGAAGGTAAAGGCAAGGCCGCCCAGCGTGGGGTGGAAGGTCAGGCCGTGATAGGCGGGTTCGGGTTGGCTGAGCGAGGGGAACTTGTCGGACGCCGACCAGTCGAACTTGCCGGAATCCACCACGATGCCGCCGGTCACGGTGCCGTTGCCGGTCAGGTATTTGGTGGCGGAGTGCACGACAAGGGTCGCCCCCATCTCGATCGGTTTGCACAGCCATGGGGTTGCCGTGGTGTTGTCAACGATCAGCGGAATGCCCTTGAGGTCGGCGATGCGGGCAAGGGCGGGCAGGTCGCTGATATAACCGCCGGGATTGGCGATGGTTTCGCAGAACAGGGCGCGGGTGTTTTCGTCAATCGCGGCCTCAACCGCGTTCAGATCGTCGGTATCGACGAACTTGGCCGACCAGCCAAAGCGTTTGATGGTTTGCGAGAACTGGGTGATCGTGCCGCCGTAAAGCCGGGTCGAGGCGACGATGTTCTTGCCCGGCCCCATCAGGGGAAACAGCGCCATGATCTGCGCGGCATGGCCGGATGAGCAGGCGATAGCGCCTGCGCCGCCCTCAAGTGCTGCCACACGGTTGGCCAGCGCGGAAACGGTGGGGTTGGTCAGGCGGGAATAAATATAGCCCACCTCTTGCAGGTTGAACAAACGCGCGGCGTGTTCGGCATCTTTGAAAACATAGGCCGTGGTCTGGTAAATCGGCACCTGCCGGGCGCCGGTGGCCGGGTCTGGCGCGGTTCCGGCGTGAATTGCCAGCGTGTCAAAGCCAAGGGGTTTGTCGGTCATGGGTTCCTCCCGCAGATGTGGCGGCAGATTAGGCCCGCGCGGCCCGACTGTGAAGCGCGCCGGACAAAATAGGGGGGAGCGACCACGCGGCCCGATGCCGAAAGAACATTTTTCCGTTACAGCGGCTGGCGGTAGAACTCACTTCCAGCGGCGGTGAATCCACAGCCATTGGCCCAGATTCTGGCGGACAAGATGTTCCAGACTGTCGTTCAGCGCCTGGGTCATCGCTTCGGGTGGGCCATGGGGGATGGGGGCTTCGACCACCACCTCGAACGACAGGCCGTCGGGCTGGCGGATGCCATAGGTCGGCACCACAAGGGCATCGTATTTCAGCGCAAGTTCTGCTGCGGACAGGGCGGTCAGGGCGCGGTGGCCGAAAAAGGTCAGCTCTGCCCCGTGGCGCATGTGCTGGTCGATCAGCAGGCCCAGCATCCCGCCAGAGCGCAGGTGGCGCACCATATCGGCCATGCCCTTGCGCCCGCGGGAAAACAGGGGCGTACCGATCTGGCTGATGGCGCGGACGTAATGTTCGTTGAAATACCCGTTTTTCATCGGGTTATACAGGGCACCGACCCGATAGCCGCGCGCGATCAGGGCGGCGCGGCTGGCATCGTAATTGCCGAAATGACCAGTGATCAGCAGCACCGGCCGGTTCGCGCGGTGCGCCTCGTCCAGTGCCGCGACGCCGGCGCCTTTCAGGGGCAGACTGGCGGCGCGGGCAATGAATTCGGGGCCGGAATAAATCTCGATCAGGGTGCGGCCGACGTTATCGGGCACCTCGCGGGCGATACGCTCCACTTCTGCCTTCGGCAGATCGGGCATGATCATTGCCAGGTTGGTGCGCACGCGCTTGCGATAGCCTGCCACAGGCGCGATGACGCGCGACATCACCCAGCCGCACAGGGGCACCCGCACAGGATAGGGCAGCAGCAAGAGCCCGTTGATCAGGCCGCGCAGAACCAGGTTCTGCGCCCAGTCTGCCAGACGGAAGGGGGGCTGCTCGCTCATCTGCCTCGGGTTCACTTCAGGGCGCGGCGGGCGACCTGCATTTCTCGGTGCCAGACATAAAGGCCTGCCGACACGATCACAAGCGCGCCAAGAATGGTCCAGCCGTCGGGCAGTTCGCCATAGAAGGCAAATCCCCAGAAGGTGGCGAAGATCAGCCCGACATAGCCGAAGGGCGCGACCACCGATGCTTCGGTCAGCGAAAATGCCCGGATGACGCAGAACTGTGCCGCAGCACCGATGAAGCCCAGAACGGCGAAGAACGGCAGGTCAGGCAAAGCGATGGGTTGCCAGACGAAGGGCAGCGTCAGGCCCATCACCAGCGTGCCGAACAGCGCCGCGTGGATAAGCGAGGTCCACGGACCTTCTTTCTGGCCGATGTGGCGCGTCAGGAGTGCGTTGGCGGCATAACAAACCGCGCAAGCCAGCGGCAGCAGCGCGGCGGGGCTGAACACGCCGGCACCGGGACGCACGACGATAAGCGCCCCGATCATGGCTGCGACGACGCCCATGATGCGGCGGGGGCCGAGTTTTTCCCCCAGAAACAGCGCGGCCCCCAAGGTGATCAGGACCGGGTTGATATCGGTCAGCGCGGTTGCCTCTGCCAATCCGATGTACGCCAGCGAAAAGAAGAAGAACCCCGTCGCCCCCATCTGGCAGGCCGATCGCAGCATGTGCAGCCACGGATGTGTGGTGCGCAGCGCCTTTGCCGTGCCGTTGGCACCCAGATACAGTGCAACCGCAAGCGCCTGCCCGGCAAAGCGGGCGCAGATCACCTGACTGGGGGGATAGTTTGCCACCAGCCCCTTGGCCGTGGCATCCATCAGCGTGAACAGGCCGACGCCAAGCAGCATCAGCAGAATGCCGCGCCCGGTGTTGGCATGAGCTTGGGCGGTGGTCAGCGAGGTCATGGAGTGTTCCGGTTGAAAAGCCGCCCCGGACAAAATCCGGGACGGCGCTGTCATCTGTTCGGGCGGGGCTATTCGGCCGCGCGCAGGCTGCCAGAGCCGCCCTGCGGGGTCTCGGCCCGGCTCAACCGGTCGCGCAGGTCGGCCTGCTCGGCGGCCAGCAGGGCGATGCGTTCGGCCAGAACCTCTGGCGCGGGGGCATCGGGCTCATGTTCTTTCTCGCCGATCAGGCGGCTGAACACCTTGCCCAGCAGCCAGGAAAGATCGTCCATGATCAGATAGAACGACGGCACGATGACCAGCGACAGCACGGTCGAGACGATGATACCCCCGATCACGGCGGTGGCCATGGGCGCGCGGAACGCCCCGCCTTCGCCGACCCCCAGAGCCGAAGGCAACATGCCTGCCGACATGGCGATAGAGGTCATCACGATGGGCTGCGCCCGTTTGTGACCGGCCTCGATCACCGAGGCGATGCGGTCCATCCCCCGGGCGCGCATCTCGATGGCGAAATCAACGAGCAGGATGGCGTTCTTGGTGACGATGCCCATCAGCATCAGAATCCCGATCAGAACCGGCATCGACAGCGCCGAATTGGTCAGGATCAGCGCGCCCGCCACGCCGCCGATGGCAAGCGGCAGCGAGAACAGGATGGTGAAGGGCTGCACGACCGAGCGGAACAGCAGGATCAGCACCGTCAGCACCAACAGCAGACCCATCAGCATCGCGTTACCAAAGCTTTGCTGCATCTCGGCCTGAATTTCGGCATCGCCGGATTCCTGCAACCGCGCCGTGGGCGGCAGTTTGACACCGGCAGCCACCGCGCTGAACCGTTCGGTCGCGGTGCCCAGCGCCACGCCGACCGGCAGGTTGGCGCCAATCTTGGCCATACGTTCCTTGTTAAGGCGTTTCACGGTCGAGGGGCCTTCGCCCAGCGCCACATCGGCCACGGTTGACAGTGGCACCTGCGCGCCGCTTGCCGTGGTCAGCTTGAGGTTGGCGATACGGTCAAGGTTTTCGCGGCTGGTATCATCCAGCCGGACACGAACCGGGATAAGCCGGTTGTCAATGGACACCTTGGCCAATTGCGCATCCAGATCGCCGATGGTGGCGACGCGCACCACGGTTGCGATTTGCGCGGTGGTGATGCCAAGGCGCGCGGCCTCGTCCATCCGCGGCGTAATGTGGATTTCCGGGCGCGGCAGCGCACCTTCCGAGGCTACGTTGGCAAGGGTGGGTTCCTTGCGCAGTTCCTCCTCCAGCAGCGCGACGGCCTGATTCAGATCCTGCTCGTTCGAGGCGAGGATCGAATAGGAAATATCGCGCTCTCCCCGGTCATTCAGCTTGAAGGCCCGGATATCGGGTATGGCGACGAGCTTGTCGAAGATCATCGCCTCGATCTCATTCTGCGGAATGTCGCGGCCCTGGTTCTTAACCTCTGGCACCAGATAACCCAGGATCGGAATCCGCCGGCCAAGCTGCGACAGTTTCAGCGTCAGACGGTGATCCAGCTTGACCAGCGAGACGGTGATGGCGGCGCGGCGGGTATCAAGGTCGCCGGTGGGCGAGGTGCCGCCAAGGACGAAGACATTCTCGACAAAGGGCACATCCTTGATCAGATCGGCCATCTTTTGGGTCGTGGCGTCGGTTTCTTCCAGCCGCGAGCCGGGGGGCAGTTCGACCGAGATGGAAATGCGGCTGACATCTTCGGGCGGAATGAAACTGCCGGGCACTTGCAGCATGAAGATTACCGATATGATCAACACGCCGATGGCGGCGGCCAGCGTGACGTAATAGCGCCCGAAGTTCACGCCGAAGGGCAGGTGCCAGGTGCCCGTGGTGGCGCGCACGAAGGCCATGTAGCCGCGCATGAGGGGGCCGTCCTTGTGATCGTCATGCCCGACGGCATCCTTGGCGCGCATGAAATAGGCCGCCATCATCGGGGTGATCAATCGTGCCACCAGCAGCGAGAAGGCCACGGCAATCGCCACAGTCAGGCCGAACTGGCGGAAATATTGTCCCGGCACGCCGGGCATGAAGCTGACCGGAACGAAGACGGCGATGATGGTGAAGGTGGTGGCGATAACGGCCAGGCCGATTTCGTCCGCCGCCTCGATCGCGGCGCGGTAGGGGGTTTTGCCCATGCGGATGTGGCGGGCGATATTCTCGATTTCCACGATGGCGTCATCGACCAGAATGCCTGTCGCCAGCGTCAGCGCAAGGAACGAGACGAGGTTCAGCGAAAAACCCATCAGGTCCATGACCCAGAAGGTCGGGATGGCAGACAGCGGCAGCGCCACGGCAGAAATCAGCGTTGCGCGCCAGTTGCGCAGGAAGGCAAACACCACCAGAACCGCCAGCAGCGCGCCTTCGATCAGCGTATGCAGCGCGGCATCATAGTTGCCGACCGTGTAGGACACGGTTTCATCGACGCTGGCGATGGTGACGCCGGGATTCCTGTCGCGGATGTCGGCCAGAACCTTGTTCACGGTATCGGCCACCACAACCTCGGACGCGCCCTTGGCACGGAAGACTGCGAAGGTGACGACCTGCTGGCCGTTCAGGCGCGAAAAGCTGCGCAGCTCCTCATACCCGTCCACCACCTGACCCAGCTCGGTCAGCTTGACGAAACGGCCCGAGGGCAGGGCGATGGTGGTGTTTGACAGGCGCGCCGCCTCGTTCGCGTCGCCAAGCGTGCGGATGATCTGTTCGCCGGACCCAAGTTCAGACCGGCCAGAGCCGATGTTGGCGTTGGTCAGTTGAAGCTGCGCGCTGAGAGCTTGTGCGGTGATGCCGTGGCTTTCCAGCTTGACCGGATCAAGCAGCACCTGAATCTCGCGGTCGGCCCCGCCATAGCGTTCGACCTTGCCGATACCGGCCTTGCCCTGAAGGCCGCGCTTGATGGTGTCATCGACGAACCATGACAGCTCTTCAAAGGTCATCGCCGGGGCGTTGACGGCAAAGGTCATGATGGCCTGACCTTCGACATCAAGGCGCGAGACATTCGGGCTTTCGACATCGGCAGGCAGGTCAGAGATGATCTTGTCGATGGCGTCCTTGGTGTCTTGCACCGCCTTGTCGGTGGGCACGGACATCAGGAATTCGACGGCAGTGTTCGACACGCCATCGGAGATGGTCGAGGTGATGTTCTTCACCCCTTCGATGCCGGAAACGGCGTCTTCCACCTCTCGGGTCACCTGGGTTTCCATCTCGGCAGGGGCGGCGCCGGGCTGCGCGACCGAGATCAGGACGACGGGCACGTCGATGTTGGGAAACCGGGTGATCGGCAGTTTGTTGAAGCTGCTCCAGCCAAGGAACATCAGCATGACAAACGCCAGAAGCGGCGCGACCGGGTTTCGGATGGACCAGGCTGAGAAATTCATGGTCTGGCCTCAGTTCGTGCCGGCATCGGCCGGAATGGGGTTGATGTGGTCGCCGGGGCGGACGAAGGCACCCGCCTTGGTGACAACAATGTCGCCCGGAGCAAGGCCGGTCAGAACCTCGACCCAGCCAGCATCACGGATTCCGGTGGTGATGCTGACGCGATCGACCACACCGTTCTGCACCCGCATGACGGTGGTTTCGCCGTCGGTAGAGCCGACCGCCGTAACCGGCACGGCAACCGCATTCCTCCGGGCAATCACCACGCTGGCCTCGGCGAACATGCCGGCGCGGATCGCGGTGCCAACCGGCAGGGCGATGCGGGCACGGCCAAGCCGCGACAGCGGGTCGATCACGGGCTCGACGAGACGGACGGTGCCGGTCAGCCCCTGAGACGACCCGGAAAGGGTAAGTGTGGCGGTCTGGCCGGGTTGCAGGCGCATCACGTCGCGTTCGGCCACATCGGCGCGCAGTTCCAGCGCCCCATCGCGGATGATGGTGAACATCGGCTCGCCCGCGGCAGAGGCGATGGCGCCTATCTTGGCGTTGCGGGCGGTGATCTCACCCGAGACCGGGGCCTTCACCTCAGCCCGGGCCAGTTGCAGTTCGATATTCGACCGCTGCGCCTCGGCCAGGGTCTGGTTGGCCTTGGCGCTTTCCAGTTGCTGGCTGGCGACCAGCACACCCGCGTTGGCGGATGTGGCTGCGGCTGCGGCCTGATCGGCGGCGGCCTGACTGGCGGTGCCTTGGGCCCGCAGCGCCTTGGTCCGGTCGTTCACACGGTTCGCCTCGTCGGCGGTCGATTGCGCCTCGATCAGCGCAGCTTCGGCCTGGGCGACCTGGGCCTTGGCGGCGGCGACCTGCGCCTCTAGCTGGCTTTTCTGAAGTTCAAGGGTCGATGGGGACAGGCGGGCAAGAACCTGACCCTCGGTCACCTGGTCGCCGACATCGACCAGAACCGCCTCAATCTGCTGACCTTCGATCAGCGGGGCAACATGCACCTCATCCACCGCCGAAATAAGGCCGGAGGCGAGAACGATATCAGTCAGCTCGCGGGTTGCGACGGTGGAAACGGTGATGGCAGGCAGAATCTCTGCCGATTTCTCGGCGGTCGGCGCCTCGCTAGCGGCCTCGGCGCGGACGGCGGGCACCCAGGCGGAAATGGCAGCCGAAGTGGCCAGAAGGGCAATAAGCGACAGTCGGTAAAAACGCATGGATCAAACTTTCAATCTGGCGCTGGAGATATCGTCCAGCGTCCGGTCAATCGTGGCAAGGATCATATCGGTCATCGCCACCCGGATTTCGGGCGGCATGCTGGCCGCCATCGAGGCGGATTTGAAGAGGACAATGATAAACGCGGCGTGGGCCGAAAACACCTCTGCCACTTTTGCCTGCGGCCAACCCGTTTCTGCGGCAAAAACCCCCAGCATGTAGTCGCGGATCTGCGATTCCATGCGGCCCGCGCTGGCCCAAATGTCGGGCTTGCGCTGTGCAGCGGCGGTGATTTCAGCCCAAAGGGCGCCGTCCTCGCAGCTTTGATGCTCGGGGATGCGGCGGGCGAGCAGGTCGCGCAGGGCCTGGACCGGATGCTCAGCGGTGATGATCTGCCCAAAATCTTGCTCGATCACCATCAGGTCATGGCTGATCAGGGCATCGACGATGGCCGCCTTGGAAGGAAAGTAGCGGTAGAAGTTTGCCGCACTCATCCCCGCCGCACGGGCAAGATCCTGCATCGAGGCGCCGTCAAAGCCCTTTTCGGCAAAGGCAGACCGGACGCTTTGCAGAATGGCAGAGCTGCGTTGGTCTGCCGGGTGAAATTCATGCCGTGCGGTGGTCATCATGGTCCGATCGGGTCAGGACAGGGCTGGAACGGAATGGGAATGAACGTTCATTCACTCGCGGTATTTGATATGCAACATTATCCAAGTCAAGTGCGTAAGGGATACTGGGTACAGCTCTGGTTCATCTTGCCATGGCAGACACCGCCTATGGCTGGGACCGCCGGTTGCGTGGGGCCAGAGCGCGGTGTATCACGCCCCAAAGAACGATTGGCCAGCCTTGGGAGGCAACATGCGTCGTGTCGTGGTGACGGGTCTGGGAATGGTGACACCGCTGGCTTGCGGAGTTGAGGAAACCTGGAGCCGTCTGTTGCAGGGGCAATCGGGCGCCGGGCCGATCACGCGGTTCGATGCCGCGAATGTGGTTACGCAATATGCTTGCGAAGTGCCCTATGGCGACGGCAGCGATGGCACCTTCAACCCCGATGACTGGATGGAGCCGAAGGACCGCCGCAAGGTGGATGACTTTATCCTTTATGGCATGGCTGCGGCGACGCAGGCGGTGAAGGATTCCGGCTGGGAGCCTGCCAGCGAGGAAGACCGCTACCGGACCGGCGTGATGATTGGCTCGGGCATCGGCGGGCTGACGACGATTGCGGAAACCGCCGTGCTGATCAAGGAAAAGGGGCCGAAACGGGTTTCGCCGTTCTTCATTCCGGGCAGCCTGATCAACCTGATCTCGGGTCAGGTGTCCATCCGCTTTGGCTTCAAGGGGCCGAACCACGCGGTGGTGACGGCCTGTTCCACAGGTGCCCATGCGATTGGCGATGCGGCGCGGCTGATCGCCTTTGGCGATGCCGATGTGATGGTAGCGGGCGGGGCCGAGGCGCCGATTTCGGAAATCGGCATCGCCGGCTTCAATGCCTGCAAGGCGCTGTCAACCAAGCGGGCGGATGAACCGACCAAGGCCAGCCGCCCCTATGACGCCGACCGTGACGGGTTTGTCATGGGCGAGGGCGCGGGTGTGGTGGTGCTGGAGGAATATGAGCACGCCAAGGCGCGCGGCGCCAAGATTTATGCCGAGGTGCTGGGCTATGGCCTGTCGGGCGACGCCTATCACATCACCGCGCCATCCGAGGATGGCGATGGCGGCTATCGCAGCATGGCGGCGGCGCTGAAGCGGGCGGGGCTGACACCGGCGGATGTGGATTACATCAACGCCCATGGCACCAGCACGATGGCCGACACCATCGAGTTGGGCGCGGTGGAACGCCTGATGGGCGATGCGGCGGCGGGGGCCACGATGTCCTCGACCAAATCGAGCATCGGGCACCTGTTGGGCGCGGCGGGCGCGGTCGAGGCGATTTTCTGCGTGCTGGCGATCCGCGATCAGGTGGCGCCGCCGACGATCAACCTGGAAAACCCGGCGGTTCAACCCAAGCTGGACCTTGCGCCGAACAAGGCGGTGAAACGCAAGATCGACGTTGCCCTGTCGAACAGCTTTGGCTTTGGCGGCACCAATGCCAGCCTTGTGCTGGGCCGTGTCCAGGATGGGGTGCGCGGCTGATGTGGCGGGCCATCGCCTCGAATGCGCTGACGCTTTTCATCGTGGCCCTGGTCGTGGTGGCGGGCATTCTGGCCTGGGGACGGCAAGCCTACGATGGCGCGGGCCCCCTTGCGCAGGCGGTGTGTTTCAAGGTGGAAAAGGGCGCAAGCCTGAGCCAGGTCAGCCGGGCGCTGGAAGATCAGGGTGTGGTGCGCGACGCCCGGATCTTTCGCATCGGAACGGAATATTCGGACAAGTCGGCCCAGTTGAAGTTCGGTTCCTATCTGATCGAGCCGGGCGCTTCGATGGCCGATGTGGCAAATGCACTGACGGCGGGCGGGCAATCGACCTGCGGGCGCGAGGTGAATTTCCGGATCGGCGTGGCGACGGCCGAGGTTATCCTGCGTGAACTGGACCCCGCGGCGAACCGCTATGTCGAGGTGGCGCGCTTTGATCCGGCCGCAGCGGTCAAGCCACCGGAATATCTGGAGGCGGCGAAATCGACCGACCTGCGCTGGCGCGTCACGCTGGCCGAGGGCGTGACCAGTTGGGCGGTTATTCAGGAGCTGCGGGCGGCGGACTTCCTGACCGGCGATGTCGAGGATATTCCGCCCGAAGGCAGCCTGTCGCCCGACAGCTATGAGGTGGAAAAAGGCGCGGATATGAAAGGGCTGGTGGCCGAGATGCAGGCGCGTCAGGCCGCCACGCTGGCAGAGCTTTGGGCGGGCCGGGCCGAGGGGCTGCCCTACAAGACGCCGGAAGAGGCGATGATCATGGCCTCGATCGTCGAAAAGGAAACCGGGGTTCCCGAAGAGCGGCCTCAGGTAGCCAGTGTGTTCCTGAACCGGCTGGCCAAGGGGATGAAGCTGCAAACCGACCCGACGGTGATTTATGGCGTGACCAAGGGGCAGGCCCCCTTGGGGCGCGGCCTGCGGCAAAGCGAATTGAGGCGCCAGACGCCCTATAACACCTATGTCATCGACGGGATGCCCCCGACGCCGATTGCCAACCCCGGACGGCTTTCGATCGAGGCGGCGCTGCACCCTGCGACCACGGATTACCTGTATTTCGTGGCTGATGGCACGGGCGGCCATGCCTTTGCGGTGACGCTGGAAGAGCATAACAAGAACGTCGCAAAATGGCGCGAGATCGAGGCGAGCCAGGGCCAGCAGGATCAGGGCGGCGTTCAGGGGGATTGAGGGCTGCGTCAACGCCTGTCCGGGCGGATCAGGAAACGCATCGCGTTTCCCCGCGCGCGTGTGTGGTTTCCACCTGAAACGGTTCGGCCTGCAATTCCAGAGGCCAGTGCCTGCCCCGGCGGGNNCGGGGCGGGCGCTGGCCGGGCCTTGGGGGCCCGGCGGTGCAAACTGCGATGTTCCCCTGTGGCGAAGGCGATAGCCTTCGCCAGATTGCGCAACGAAACAAACTCGATTCAGGGCGGGTTTTCCATTCCTTGACGCATCGGGGCGCGGGGCGTAGCCTTTTGCCATTGGTGAAAGGTTTGCCGATGTTTCCCGCCGCCCGCCTGTTGGACATGCACGTCTGCGCCGCTTGCGCCGGGGCACCCATGCCCATCGTCGCACCGGGCCAGCCGAATGTGCTGATCGGCGGGATGCCTGCGGCGCGGCAGACGGATATGTGCGCCTGCGTGGCAAGCCCGATTTCGCCGGTGCCGGTGCCGGACCCGATTGCGATGGGCTCTCCGGTGGTGCTGATCGGGGGGTTGCCTGCGGCCTATGTCAGCGCGCCGACGATGAAGGGCGGGGTGATCATACCGCCGGGATGTCCCACTGTTATCATAGGGTTAACGCCTAGGCCGGTCACGCCCTAGGGGCGCAACGACTTGACTTTGCGCACGGTGCAAGGCAAGGTTTGATCATGCTGGAAAAATTGGGCAACGGCCGGGCGCAAGCCTTGGCCGTTTTCTCATTTCACTCGTGCGGGGGCAGACACGAGCGGCGAGCAAAGCAGGCATGACGTTGAATTTCTCCGCAGGAGAAGAAGCGCCGGACGCAGTTCTGGCGGTGGCCGAGGATTGGATCAGACAGGCGGCGGAAGACATCGCCCGCACGGTGCAGGCCGTGCGGGCCGGTGGTTTTCCAGAGGTCAAGACGGCGGAAAAACACGTTCGAGACCTGAGGGCCGCGCTGGAGCTGTTCATTGATGAAAGGAACCGGGTTGAAAAACTTCGCAAACAGGTTGCCGGGGCTGTCGGAGCCTCCGGTCTCGACTTTGACGCCGCGCGCGATGAGATCGGGCGCCGCCTGGCTCGCCTCCGCGACGCCGGAGGGTGTGGAGGCGTTTCTGGGGGGATTGAGTGACAATGCGCTGCTGGCGCTGCCCTGGATGTTCGAGTTCTGGGCGCTGCCGCATCAGTTGCCGCCCGAAGGCGCGTGGAAAACCTGGGTCATTCTGGGCGGGCGGGGTGCGGGCAAGACGCGGGCCGGGTCGGAATGGGTGCGGGCCGAGGTGGAGGGGGCAACGCCCGAGGCGCCGGGCCGGTCGCGCCGGGTGGCGTTGGTGGGGGAAACCATTGATCAGGTGCGCGAGGTGATGGTGATGGGGGAGAGCGGGATCCTCGCTTGCTCTCCGCCCGATCGCCGTCCGGTGTGGGAGGCGACGCGGCGGCGGCTGGTTTGGCCCAATGGTGCGGTGGCGCAGGTGTTTTCGGCGCATGACCCGGCCAGTTTGCGCGGGCCGCAGTTCGATGCCGCCTGGGTGGATGAGCTGGCGAAATGGCCGAAGGGGCAGGAGGCCTGGGACCAGTTGCAGTTCGCGCTGCGGCTGGGAGAAAACCCGCGGCAGGTGGTGACGACGACGCCCGCGAATGTGGGGGTACTGAAGGCGGTGCTGAAGAACCCCTCGACCGTGATGACCCATGCGCCGACCGAGGCGAACAAGGCCAACCTTGCGGCGAGTTTCCTTCAGGAGGTGCAGGCCCGGTTTGGCGGCACAAGGCTGGGGCGGCAGGAGCTGGAAGGGGTATTGCTGGAGGATGCCGAAGGGGCGCTGTGGACGACGGCGATGCTTGAGGCTGGTCGGGTGGAGGGCTTGCCCGCGTTCGACCGTGTGGTGGTGGCGGTGGACCCCTCGGTCAGTGGAAAGGACACCGGCGATGAATGCGGGATTGTGGTGGTGGGCGCGATCACCAAGGGGCCGCCGCAGGATTGGCGCGCGGTGGTGATCGAGGATGCAACGGTTGCCGGGGCCTCGCCCGAAACATGGGCGCGGGCGGCCCTGGCGGCGATGGACCGGCACCGGGCGCAGCGCATGGTGGCTGAGGCCAATCAGGGCGGGCGGCTGGTCGAGACGGTGATCCGCAGCAAGGATGCACTGGTGCCGCTGAAGCTGGTTCATGCCAGTGAGGGCAAGGCGGCGCGGGCGGAACCGGTGGCGGCGCTGTACGAGCAGGGGCGTGTGGCGCATGTGCGAGGCCTGCATGCGCTGGAAGAGCAGATGTGCCGGATGACACGGGCGGGCTATCAGGGCAAGGGCAGCCCGGACCGGGTGGATGCGCTGGTCTGGGCACTGACGGAGTTGCTGATCGACCCGTCGCGGGGCTGGCGCGCGCCGCAGGTGCGGGGGCTGTAAGCGTTGAAAGCCTGGGGGTTTCACACCCCCAGACCTCCGTGGGATATTTATGAACAGATGATGGCAGGCGTTGCAGGGGCCGCAAGGCACCGCGCGCTTGGTTAAGCGGGTTTAAGGATTGCCCGGCTAGGGTGGCTTCAATCGAGAAAGACAGCCGAAACACCCGGCGGCCGAAGGGCAGGCCGGGGCCGGGCGCGGTTTGTCCGTGAGGATGGAGAGGGTTGGGATGTTTGACTTTCTGAAGCGCAGCGAGGCCAAGGCGCCAGAGGCAAAAGCCTCGGCCACGGGACGGGTGGTGGCTTGGGGCGCCTCGGGCCGGGTGGCGTGGAGCCCGCGCGATGCGGTGTCGCTGGCGCGGGCCGGGTTTCAGGGCAACCCGATCGGGTTTCGGGTGGTGAAGCTGATTTCAGAGGCCGCCGCCGCCTTGCCGCTGGTGTTGCAGGATCACGAGCGGCGGTATGAGCAGCATCCGGTCTTGGACCTGATCCGCCGTCCGAACGGGGCGCAGGGGCGGGCGGAACTGTTCGAGGCGGTATATGGCTATCTGCTGCTGTCGGGGAATGCCTATCTGGAGGCCGTCCCCGGTGCCGGGCGTCTGCCGGGAGAGCTGCATGTTCTGCGCCCCGACCGCATGGCGCTGGTGCCGGGGGCGGATGGATGGCCGGTGGCCTATGACTATTCGGTTTCGGGCCGGACGCACCGGTTTGACATGACTGGCGAGGTGCCGCCGATCTGCCATGTGCGGACGTTCCATCCGCAGGACGACCATTACGGGTTTTCGCCCTTACAGGCGGCGGCGACGGCGATTGACGTGCATTCCAGTGCATCAAGTTGGTCAAAGGCGCTGCTGGACAATGCGGCGCGGCCCTCGGGCGCCATTGTTTACAAGGGGTTGGACGGGCAGGGGCAGTTGACGCCCGACCAATACGACCGGCTGGTTTCCGAGATGGAGGCGCATCATCAGGGCGCGCGCAATGCCGGACGGCCGATGCTGCTGGAAGGGGGCCTCGACTGGAAGCCGATGGGGTTTTCGCCCAGCGACATGGAGTTTCAGAAGACCAAGGAGGCGGCGGCGCGCGAGATTGCCATCGCCTTCGGTGTGCCGCCGATGCTGATGGGCATTCCGGGGGATGCGACTTACGCCAATTATCAAGAGGCGAACCGGGCGTTTTATCGGTTGACGGTGCTGCCGCTGGTGGCGCGGGTGACGGCGGCGGTGTCACATTGGCTGTCGGTGTTTTCGGGTGAGGCGGTGGAACTGCGGCCCGATCTGGACCAGATCCCGGCGCTTGCGGCGGAGCGCGATCAGCAATGGGCGCGGGTGGGGGCGGCCGATTTCCTGACGCCCGCCGAAAAGCGGATGATCCTGGGCCTGCCGCGTCTGGCGGAGGGCGAATGAACGTCCGGCGGGCGGGCGCGGGGTCGCGCTTTCTTTACGACAGTTTCGATGCGGCGGCGGCGCGGATCGAGGCCAATGAGCGGGTGGCCGAGGAGCGCTGGTCGGCGCTGGAGTTCCGGTTGGGCCAGATCGACGCGGTGCTGGAGCGGCTGGAAAAGCGCATCTGGGTGGGCGTTTACGGGGTTGCGGCGTTTCTTTTGGCGCAGGGCGCCGAGGCAGTGATCCGCACGGCGATGAGGTGAGAGATGAACTGGAAGGACGGCGCGCCAGAGCGCAAGTTTCATCAGCCCGAGGCCGGGCTGCGGGTGGTGGATGGCAGCCGGATCGAGGGCTATGCGAGCCTGTTCGGTGCCCGCGATCAGGGCGGCGATGTGGTGATGCCAGGGGCCTATGCGGCCAGCCTGAAGCGGCTGGCGGCGCGGGGAGCAGCGGTCAAGATGCTGTGGCAGCATGACCCGGCGCAACCCATCGGCATCTGGGACGAGGTGCGCGAGGATGCCACGGGCCTGTGGGTCAAGGGGCGCCTTTTGACCGAAGTGGAAAAAGGGCGCGAGGCGGCGGCGCTGCTGGCGGCGGGGGCGATTGACGGATTGTCGATCGGCTATCGCACCCTGCGGGCCGAGCGCGATGCCAAGGGCCAGCGACTGCTGCAAGAGCTGGAGCTGTGGGAGGTGTCGCTGGTGACCTTTCCGATGCTGGCCGAGGCGCGGGTGGCGGCCAAGGCGGACCGGCAGGAGGCCGAGATCTGGCGGAGCCTGACGCAGGTTTTCGAGGAGGCGCGCCTGGCTTGGGCGCAGCGGGCCTAGGCCCGGAACAACCGAAAAGAAGGGGAAGATGATGACCGAGACACCCTCTCGGGCCGGGGAAGCCTTGGCCCTTGATCCGGCGGACAAGAACGCCGCGATGTCGGGTTTCCTGAATGCCTTCAGTGGCTTTCAGGCCGAAGTGAAGAAATCGCTGCAACATCAGGAAGAGCGACTGACCATGCTGAACACCAAGACCTATGCCCGCACGCCCCTTTCTGCGGCGGCGGATCGTGACGTGCCCCACAAGAAGGCCTTTGGCGCCTATCTGCGGTCGGGCGATGACGACGGCCTGCGCGGGCTGGTTCTGGAAGGCAAGGCCATGACCTCCACAGTGGCGGCGGATGGCGGCTATCTGATCGACCCGCAAACGGCAGATACCATCCGCTCGATGCTGGTTTCGACCTCGTCGCTGCGGGCGGTGGCGAATGTTGTGCAGGTGGAAGCCACTTCGTTCGACGTGCTGATCGACCGCAGCGAGGTGGGGTCGGGCTGGGCGACAGAAGCGGTGGCGACGGCGGAAACCGCCTCGCCCCAAGTTGATCGCATCTCGATCAAGCTGAACGAGCTGAGCGCCATGCCGAAAGCCAGCCAGCGCCTGCTGGACGACAGCGCCTTTGACGTGGAGGGCTGGCTGGCGGGCAAGATTGCCACCCGCTTCATCCGCGCCGAGGCCTCGGCCTTTATCAACGGTGACGGGGTGGACAAGCCCAAGGGCATTCTGCTGCCCGCCAAGGTGGCAAATGCGTCCTGGACCTGGGGGTCGCTTGGCTACATCCCTTCGGGGGCTACGGCGGATTTTGCCACGACCAATGCGGTCGATTGCATCGTCAGCCTGGTCTATGCGCTGGGGGCCGATTACCGCGCCAATGCGACCTTTGTGATGAATTCGAAGACCGCGGGCGCGGTTCGCAAGATGAAGGATGCCGATGGCCGCTTTTTGTGGTCGGACGGTCTGGCGGCGGCAGAACCGGCGCGTCTGATGGGTTATCCGGTGCTGATCTGCGAGGATATGCCGGATGTGGCGGCCAATACCTTCCCGATTGCCTTCGGCGATTTCCGCGTCGGTTACACCGTGGCCGAACGCCCGGATCTGCGCATCCTGCGTGACCCGTTCTCGGCCAAGCCGCATGTGCTGTTCTATGCCAACAAGCGCGTGGGCGGCGATGTGACCGACTTTGCGGCCATCAAACTGCTGAAAATCGCGGTGTCGTAAGGCGCCGTGATCGCCCGGCCCGATCAGGGCCGGGCAGTGGGCGCGCGCCGGGAAAACCGCGCCGTCCAGCAGCTCCCCTCCGTCCGAGCGGTGCGGGGTGCGCGTCCATGGCGGAGAAGCAAGGGTATGGGAATGATGCTGACGGAAGTGACAGGGGTGGCCAGCGCGGCCCTGCCGATTCAGGCGCTGAAAGACCATCTGCGGCTGGCGTCGGGTTTTGGGGCCGACGGGTTGCAGGACGGCCTGCTGGAGGGCCATTTGCGCGCCGCAATGGCGGTGATTGAGGGGCGGACGGCGAAGGCAATCCTTGTACGACAGTACAAATTGATACTGGAGGATTGGCGGCAGGCCGATGAACAACCGCTGCCAGTGGCGCCGGTTGGTGCGGTGGCGTCAGTCACGGTGTTTGACGCCGATGGCGTGGCGACGGTGTTGGATGCGGCACGCTGGCGGTTGGTGGCAGATGTGGCGCGGCCAAAGCTGGTGGCGCATGGTGTGCTGTTTCCGGCGGTGCCCGAGAATGGCCGGTTGGAGATCGTGTTTGACGCGGGCTTTGGCGCCTGGGCGGCGGTGCCTGCCGATCTGGCGCAGGCGGTGCTGATGCTGGCGGCGGAATATTATGAGAACCGTCATGAGACCGACCGGGTGGCGGGCCTGCCCCATGCCGTTCTGGCGCTGATCGAGCGGTGGCGCACTGTGCGGGTTTTGGGCGGGGGCGCAAGATGAGCGCACGCAAGTTGAACCGGGCGCTACTGCTGGAGGCTCCGGAGGAAACCGGGGACGGCGCGGGCGGGCGTGTGAAATCCTGGGTGGTGCTGGGCACGATGTGGGCCGAGGTGCGGCCGGGTGCAGGAAATCAGGCGGCGGGCGAAGAAGTGATGATGGCGCGCACCACCTGCCGCATCGTGGTGCGCGGCGCGCCGGTGGGCAGCGACGAACGACCGAAGCCGGGGCAGCGGTTCCGCGAGGGCACGCGGTTGTTCAGCATTCTGGCCGTGTTCGAGGCCGATGCTGAAGGCCGGTTCCTGACATGTTATGCGCGCGAGGAGGTTGCAGCATGAGCTATGCGGCGGCGGCGGCCTTACAGGCGGCGGTTTACGGGCGGCTGGCGAGCTGGCCTGCGCTGGCGGGCGTGGCGGTGGTGGATGCGATACCCACCGGCACGGCACCTGAGACATTTGTACTGATCGGCCCCGAAGCGGTGGTGGACCAGTCCGACAAGACCGGCGCGGGGGCCGAGCATCGGTTCGAGGTGGCGGTGATTTCCACCGACACGGGGTTTCTGTCGGCCAAGACGGCGGCGGGGGCGGTGTCGGAGGCGCTGGTGGGCGCGGGCCTGACGCTGACCACGGGGCATCTGGTGGGGATTTCGTTCCTGCGCGCCACAGCGCGGCGGCTGGACGAAGGCGCGACGCGCAGGATTGATCTGACCTTTCGCGCCCGCATCGAATTCTGATCTTAGGAGAGTGACATGGCAGTGCAGAACGGCAAGGATTTGCTGATCAAGGTGGACCTGACCGGCGACGGCCAGTTCCAGACCATCGCGGGGCTGCGGGCGACGCGGCTGAGCTTCAACGCCGAAACGGTGGATGTGACGAGCCTGGAAAGCACCGGCGGCTGGCGCGAGCTGGCGGCGGGGGCGGGGGTGAAATCGGCCTCGATCTCGGGTTCCGGCGTGTTTCGCGATGCCAATACCGATGCGCGGGCGCGGCAGATTTTCTTCGATGCCGAAATGCCGGATTTTCAGGTGGTTGTGCCCGATTTCGGCGTGGTGGAAGGGCCGTTCCAGATCACCGCGCTGGAATATGCGGGCAGCCACAATGGCGAGGCGACCTATGAGGTCACGCTGGCCTCGGCTGGCGAGTTGACCTTTACGGCACTGTGATGGCGAACCCTTGGGCAGGTGAGGTGGCGGTCTGGCTGGAGGGCCAGCGCCATGTGGCCAAGCTGACCTTGGGCGCGCTGGTCGAGCTTGAGGAGGCGCTGGGAACCAGCAGCCTGATTGAGCTGGTCGAGCGGTTCGAGGGCCAGCGGTTTTCCACGCGGGACGTGCTGGCTGTGCTGGTCGCGGGCCTGCGCGGCGGCGGCTGGACTGGGTCCGCCGAGGATCTGCGGCATGTCGAGGTGCGGGGTGGTGCTGTCGAGGCGGCGCGGGCGGCGGCGGAACTGCTGGCGCGCGCCTTTGCCCTGCCGGGTGAGGGATGAGCGGCATCGACTGGCCCGGACTTATGCGCGTGGGCCTTGGCCGGCTGGGTCTGACGCCAGAGCAGTTCTGGCGCCTTAGCCCGGTGGAGTTGCGGATAATGCTGGGGGCGGAGCCGCAGGCCGCGCCCCTGACCCGGTCGCGGCTGGAAGAGCTGGCCGCGGCGTTTCCGGATGGGAGAGGGGCGAATGACACAGATTGAAGACCTGCAAGACCAGATCGCGGCGCTGGAGGCAACAATGACCGGAACCTCTGCGGTCGTCGGCGCCTTCGAGGGCGAGTTGTCGCGGCTGCGCGAGAGTGCGGTGTTCACCGGGCGCGAGATAGGTGCGCTGTCTAGCGGCATCGGGCGGGGCCTGCGGGGCGCATTCGACGGGTTGGTGTTTGACGGCATGAAGCTGTCAGACGCGCTGAAAGGCGTGGCCAAGACCATGATCGACACGGTTTACTCCATCGCCATGAAGCCGGTGCAAAACGCGGCGGGCGGGGCGATTGCCCAAGGCTTGGCCGGGTTGCTGGGCGGGATCATGCCCTTTGCCAAGGGCGGGGCTTTCGCTCAGGGCCGGGTGATGGCCTTTGCCAAGGGCGGTGTGGTGTCGCAACCCACCAACTTTGCCATGCGCGGCGCTACCGGCCTGATGGGCGAGGCGGGGCCGGAGGCGATCATGCCCCTGGCGCGCGGTGCCGACGGGCGGCTGGGGGTGCAGGCGCAGGGCGATTCGCGCCCCGTGACGGTCGTGATGAACATTCAAACCCCCGATGTGCAGGGCTTTCAGCGCAGCCAGAGCCAGATTGCGGCCCAGGCGCAGCGGATGCTGGCACGCGGGCAAAGGAACAGGTGAGCCATGGCCTTTCATGAAATCCGGTTTCCCGCAGATCTGAGTTTTGGCGCGACGGGCGGGCCAGAGCGGCGGACCGAAATTGTCACGCTGACCAACGGGTTCGAGGAGCGCAATACGCCTTGGGAGCATTCGCTGCGCCGTTATGATGCAGGCCTGGGCTTGCGCGCGCCGGATGATCTTGAGGCGGTGATCGCCTTTTTCGAGGCGCGCCGTGGACAGTTGCACGGCTTTCGCTGGAAGGACTGGGCGGATTGGCGGACCTGTGGCCCGTCGCGCGCCTTGGGGCATTTCGATCAGCGGTTGGGGATGGGCGACGGGGTTGCGACCGTGTTCCAGCTGCAAAAAACCTATGTCTCGGGTCTGGAAAGCTATGTCCGACCCATCGTCAAACCCGTTGCCGGAACGGTGCTGGCCGCGGTTGGTGGCGACCCCAAGGTGGAGGGGGTGGAGTTCACGGTGGATGCGGTGACCGGCACCCTGACCTTTGCGGTTGCCCCCGACATCGGCGCCGAAATCACCGCCGGATTCGAGTTCGACGTGCCGGTGCGCTTTGATACCGACCGCATCCACATCTCCATGGCCTCATTCCAGGCAGGAGAAATCCCGTCGATTCCAGTGGTCGAGGTGCGCCTGTGACAATGGATCGGGACGGATTTCTGGCACATCTGGCGACTGGCTGCACAACGGTCTGCCGCTGCTGGCATGTGCTGCGGCGGGATGGGGTGAGCTATGGTTTCACGGATCACGACGGCAACCTGGCCTTTGACGGCATCGACTTTCTGGCCAGCAGCGGCATGAGCGCGCGGGCCTTTCAGCAGGTCACCGGCCTTGCCGTGGACAATAGCGAGGCAATCGGCGCGCTGTCATCGGCTGCGGTGCAGGAAGATGACCTTGCCGCCGGGCGTTTCGACGGCGCCGAAGTGCGGTGCTGGCAGGTCAATTGGCGAGCGCCCGAGCAGCGCCTGACGGTTTTTCGGGGTCAGTTCGGCGAGGTTACACGCGTCAACGGCAGTTTCCGCGTCGAGTTGCGTGGCCTGCCAGAGATCCTGAACCAGCCGCAAGGCCGGGTGTTTCAGTCGGGTTGCTCGGCGGTGCTGGGCGATGCGCGCTGTGGTGTCAATCTGACATTGCCAGATCATCAGGTCGAGGTTGTTCTTGGTGAACAGGACGATCTGGGCGGGCTGTGGTTTGACGGAATCGGGGCGCTGCCCGATGGCTGGTTCGCACGGGGCAGTCTGGCGGCGATTGGCGGCCCGGGGGCGGGACTTGCCACCGTGATCCGGCGCGATGTGGTGCAAGGCGGGCGGCGGCGGATCGAATTGTGGCATCAGCCAACGGTACCGCTGGCGGTGGGTTCAATCGTTCGATTGACCGTCGGTTGCGACAGGACGGCCACCACCTGCAAGGCGAAGTTCGCCAATTTCGCCCACTTTCGCGGCTTTCCTCATATTCCGGGCGAGGACTGGCTGGCGTCTTACCCGACCTCTGGCAGCACGAACAACGGGGGAAGCAGGCTGTCATGACGCGGCAAGAGCAGATCGTTGCGGCCGCGCGGGGCTGGCTGGGCACGCCATATCGCCATCAGGCGTCCTGCAAGGGGGCGGGCACGGATTGTCTGGGCCTGATCCTGGGCGTCTGGCGCGAGACATTGGGGCAACTGCCCGAAGCGGTTCCGCCCTATACCGCCGACTGGTCAGAGGCCGGTGGACGCGAAGAGCTGATGCAGGCCGCGATGCGCTGGCTGGGTCCGGCAGAGGTGGCGCAGCCGGGCGATGTGCTGCTGTTTCGGATGCGCGAGGGCGCCGTCGCCAAGCATCTGGGCCTTGCCACCGATCCCGGCCCGGCGGCGCGGTTCATCCATGCCTATTCCGGCCATGCGGTGGTGGAAACCGCCTTATCCGAACCCTGGGCGCGGCGGCTTGCGGCGCGTTTTCGCTTTCCTGAAAGGGCCTGAGAGATGGCAACCATTCTTCTGTCGGCGGCGGGTGCGGCCCTTGGTTCCGGCTTTGGCGGATCGGTCCTTGGCCTGTCGGGTCTGGTAATCGGGCGGGCCATCGGGGCAACCGTTGGCCGCGTGATCGACCAGCGCATTCTGGGTGCCGGATCGGAAACCATCGAAACCGGACGGATCGAGCGATTCCGTCTGATGGGCGCCTCGGAAGGGGCGGCCATTCCGCGCATCTGGGGCAGGGTGAGACTGGCCGGGCAGGTGATCTGGGCCTCGCGCTTTCAGGAGAATGTAACGACCTCGGGTGGCGGCAAGGGTGCGCCGCAACCCAAGACCAAAAGCTATTCCTACAGCGTCAGCCTGGCGATTGCCTTGTGCGAAGGCGAAATTCGCCGGATTGGCCGCATTTGGGCCGATGGCAATGAAATCTCGCCCGCCACGCTGAACCTGCGCCTGCATCGCGGCACCGAGGATCAGGCGCCGGATGCCAGGATCGAGGCCATCGAAGGCGCTGGCAACGCCCCTGCCTATCGCGGCATCGCCTATGTGGTGATCGACGATCTCGATCTATCGGCCTTTGGGGGCCGCGTGCCGCAATTCTCGTTCGAGGTGGTCCGTGCGGCGCAAGGCGCGGCGGCGGTGCGGCATCCGCCAATGCAGAACATTGTGCCCGGCGTGTGCCTGATCCCTGGAACCGGCGAATATGCCCTGGCGACCACGCCGGTGCATTACAATGCCGGTCCGGGTGTGACGCGCGCGGCCAATGTGCACAGCATCACCGAAGAGACAGACTTCACCGTCTCCTTGCGCCAACTGACCGAAGAACTGCCGGGATGTGGCGCGACGGCGCTGGTGGTAAGCTGGTTCGGCAACGATCTGCGCTGTGGCCAGACGCTGATCAAACCCAAGGTCGAGCAAAAGGATACCGACGGCAGCGGAATGCCGTGGCGGGTCAGCGGTCTTGCCCGCACGGGTGCCGAGGTGCTGGCACAGCAAGATGAACGGTCGATTTATGGCGGAACACCCGCCGATGCAGCGGTGATCGAGGCGATCCGGGCGCTGAGGGCCAAGGGGCAGGGCGTGACGCTGTATCCCTTCATGCTGATGGAGCAATTGGCGGGCAATGGGCTGACGGACCCGTGGTCCGATGCCGCCGACCAGCCGGTTTTGCCCTGGCGCGGGCGCATTACCACCAACAAGGCGGCAGGTCAGCCCGGTTCGCCCGATGGGACGGCTGCGGCACAGGCCCAGGTTGACAGCTTTTTCGGCACGGCCAGTGCCAGCCATTTTGGTCAGAACGGCGAGGCTGTTACCTATTCCGGCCCGGCAGAATGGCGTTATCGCCGTTTCATCCTGCATTACGCAAAACTGTGTGCAATCGCGGGCGGGGTTGAGGCATTCTGTATCGGGTCCGAGATGCGTGGGCTGACCCAGATCCGGGGGGCGGGGGGCAGCTATCCGGCGGTTGCCGCGCTACAGGCGCTTGCGGCGCAGGTGCGCGCGATTCTTGGGCCGTCGGTCAAGATCAGCTATGCCGCCGACTGGACCGAGTACTTCGGCCACCGGTCGGGCAGCGATCACCGTTTTCACCTTGATCCGTTGTGGGCCGATGCCAACATCGATTTTGTCGGCATCGACAATTACATGCCGCTGGCCGATTGGCGCGATGGCGAAGACCATCTGGATGCCTCTTGGGGCAGCGTGCGCAACCCTGACTATCTGGCGGAAAACATCGCGGGTGGCGAAGGTTTTGACTGGTATTACGATGACGCCAACGGCATTGAGGCCCAGCGCCGCCTGCCGGTCGAGGATGGCGCCTATGGCGAGCCTTGGGTCTATCGCTACAAGGATCTTGTCGGCTGGTGGTCCAACGCCCACCATGACCGGATTGGCGGGGTGCGGCAGGTGGCGGCGACTGGCTGGCAGCCCTGTTCCAAACCAATCCGCTTTGTCGAATATGGCTGCGCAGCCATCGACAAGGGCGCCAATCAGCCCAACCGCTTTCTGGACCCGAAATCCTCGGAATCCGGCCTGCCGCGCTATTCCAACGGCCAGCGCGATGACCTGATGCAACTGGCCTACCTGCAAGCCATGCACCGACATTGGACAGATCCGGCGAAGAACCCGGTTTCGCCGGTTTATGGCGCGGCGATGGTCGATTTCGCACGCAGCCATGTCTGGGCATGGGACGCGCGACCCTGGCCCGCCTTTCCTGCCCATGGCGCGCTGTGGGGAGATGCGGTGAATTATGACGGCGGGCATTGGCTGAACGGGCGCTCTGCCGGACAACCCCTTGCGGCCGTTCTGGGCGAGATCTGCGAAACGGCTGGCCTTACCGATACCGAAACGGGCATGGGTGACGGGATCGTGCGTGGCTATGGTCTGGCCGAAAGTGTCTCGGCCCGCTCTGCCATACAGCCGCTGCTGCTGGCGCATGGCATCGAAGCCAGCGAACGCGAGGGCAACCTGCGCTTTGCCCCACGCAACGCGCTGGCAGCCCATGTGGTCGATGAGGCCCGTCTGGCCCGGTCATCCGACATCGACGGACCGCTGGAACTGAGCCGGGCCGCCGAAGGCGAGGCCATCGACCGCGTGCGGTTGAGCTTTGTCGAAGCCGAAAGCGATTTCGCAATTCGCGTGGCCGAAGCCGCCCTGCCGGTGCCGGGGGCCGAACGGGTCAGCGACAGCGAACTGGCGATGTCGCTGACCCGTGCCGAGGCGGTCACCATCGCCGAACGCTGGCTGGCCGAGGCCAGACTTGCCCGCGATACCGTGCGCCTTGCGCTGCCACCTTCGGCATCGGCGGTCGGGGCGGGTGACACGCTGTCCGTTGCAGGCCAGCGGTGGCGGGTGGACCGGGTAGAGCAGGCCGAGATGCGCCTGATCGAGGCGGTTCGCACCGATCCCGGCATATACCGTCAGGGCACGGCGGCGGCAGAGGTGCAGCCGGTCCTCTGGACCCCCTATGTCGCGCCGGGGCCGGTCTATCCGCTGTTTCTCGACCTGCCGCTGATCACCGGCACCGAGATTGAACACGCGCCCTATCTGGGGGCGGCCTCCAGCCCCTGGCCCGGCACTGTCGCGGCGTGGTCTTCGGCCAGTCAGGACGGTTTTTCTGAAATCGGCACGGTCGAGGCGCCGATGGTGGTGGGCCTTACCCAGACCGCGTTGGCCCGCGCGCCCATCGGGCGATGGGATCGCGGCCCGGCGGTGCGGGTGCGGTTCGATGCGGGCGAGGTGTCGTCAGCCCAGTTGGACAGCGTGTTGTCGGGTGCCAATCTGGCCGCAATAGGCGATGGCAGCCCCGCCAATTGGGAGCTGTTCCAGTTTGCCACGGCCACGCTTGTCGCACCTTTCACCTACGAGCTGTCCTTGCGGCTGCGCGGTCAGGCGGGGACCGATGGCATCATGCCCGTCCTCTGGCCTGCGGGCAGCCATGTTGTGTTGATCACCCCGGCGCTGCGCCAGATCGACCTGCCGCTTGCGGCGCGCGGCCTGATCCGCAATTACCGGATAGGGCGCGCGGCGGCGGGCTATGACGCGGCCAATGTGGTCAGCCGGTCCGACGCTTTCGACGGCATCGGTTTACGCCCCTATCGCCCCGCGCATCTGCGCGCGGTCAAGGCGGGAGCGGACTGGGCCTTCACCTGGACCCGGCGCACACGGATCGACGGCGATAGCTGGCAATCGGTCGAGGTGCCTCTGGGCGAGGAAAGCGAAACCTATCTGTTGCGGCTGCGTCAGGGCGCAAACACCTTGCACGAAGAGACGCTTGCCGCACCCCTGTGGCAATGGACCGCCGCCGCCCAGGTGCTGGACGGCGTCACGCCCGGCGCGGTTACGGTCGAGGTGATGCAGCTTTCGCAACGCTTCGGGCCGGGGCCGGCGGCCCAGACATCCTTTGTCTTCTGATCTTTGATGCGGCGGGCGCTGATCGGAGATCTGCTGGCGGCGGCTCGGGTGATTTCGGCCCAGCCGCCGCATCTGCGCGGCATTGTGATGGATCGCCTGATCTATCAGGCCCATGCTGCCCACCGTTACATGACGCGTTTTGGCCACCCCCACCTGCATTGGGGCGATGGCAGCCTGATGGCCCGGGCGCTTGCCGAACCCGTCACCCCGCGGCCAGACCGCGATATCTGCGATTTCGCCTCTTTGTCGGTGGCCGCCGCCCGCCTTGCCGCCTTCCGGCAACGCGACCTTTAGGCCCCCTCTGGTCAGAAGGCCACGACAGGCATATGTTAGGGGCCAAACTGCCCGGAGGCGATGACCATGGCCGAACTCAAGCCGCTTCTTTCCACGGTTGATCCCGTCTGGTCGCGTGTCTGCGACGAAGCCTATGAAATGGTGCGGACCGAGCCGCTTTTGGGCGCTCTTGCCCATTCCAGCCTGCTGCACCACCCCACCATGGAACGCGCCCTGGCCTATCGCTTTTCGCTGAAACTCGCCTCTGGCGAGATGAGCGAGCAGCTTTTGCGCGAAATGGCGGATGAGGCCTATGCGACCGACCCCGAACTGGGCCAGGCCGCCCGCGCCGACCTGATGGCCGTGTTCGACCGCGACCCCGCCTGCCAGACCTATATCCAGCCGATCCTGTTCTTCAAAGGCTATCAGGCGGTGCAGGCCTATCGCGTCGCCCATTGGCTGTGGCAGCAGGGCCGGCACGAGATGGCCTATTTCGTGCAGATGCGCGTCTCCGAAGCCTTTGGCGTCGATATCCACCCCGCAGCCCGCGTCGGGCGCGGCATCATGATCGACCATGCCCATTCCATCGTGATCGGGGAAACCGCCGTGGTGGGCGACAATGTGTCGATGCTGCATTCGGTCACGCTGGGCGGCACCGGCAAAGAGGACGGCGACCGTCATCCCAAGATCGGCGATGGCGTGCTGATCGGGGCAGGGGCCAAGGTTCTGGGCAACATCCACGTCGGCCATTGCAGCCGCATCGCCGCCGGTTCGGTGGTATTGCAGGATGTGCCGGCCTGCACCACCGTCGCCGGCGTGCCCGCCCGCGTGGTGGGCGAGGCCGGATGCCCGCAACCGGCCGTCAACATGGATCAGCTGATCCGCTAGTTGCGTTCGGTGCAGACCCCTTCGGTGGCCTGCACCGCTACCCCGACCGATTGCAGGTATTGCAGCACATCGCGGGCGTGAACTGCGCCGTTGAACTTCACCTCGGCCCCGCGCGCACCGCCGCTGTAATGCAGGCCAACGATCTCACCGCAGATATTGACGATGGGAGAGCCGGAATTCCCCGGCGCCGTTACCATCGTATATTGCAGCTCGGTCGAATTGTTGCCCGAGTAGTCGATGAAATTGTTGATCCGCCCCTCGTTCAACAGTGCCGTGGGCAACTGCGTCTTCTGCGGAATCTGGCCCTGCTCCAGCAACCCCTGCAAGGTGACATAGCGCTGGTCCAGCAGGGTCGCATCGCCGGGATAACCGGCGATCAGGATCCGCTCATCCAGCCGGGGCGAGATGTTCAGCGGCAGGAACTCTGCCGCGCGAAAGCCCTGCAACTGCATCAGCGCCGCGTCGATCTTGAACGGCGTGTCACGCCGCGCGATCGACACCACCTTGGCCTGACGGATGCCGATGGTCTCGTTGATCACCAGCCAGGTGCCCGAGAAATCCTTCATCTCTTCGGCGACATGGGCATTGGTCAGCACCATGTCCGGCGCGATCAGCGACCCCGATCCGACATGAAACGCCCGCAACCCGCCGTCCTTCTTGTTGCCCACAAAGAACAACAGCACGGATGAGGCCCGCAGCCGGCGGTGCAATTCGCTTTCCGAAAGGGCGGTATGGGCGGTCTTGTCCACCTCGGGGGCAGCGGTGGGCTGTTGCGGCGATGCGCCGGGCAAAAGCACACCGGCGTCGCCGGTCGGGCGGGGTGGCGCCGTCAGGACACTCTCAGGCGCGTCCTCCAGCTCCACGGTATCGCCGATCACCGTCGCGCCGTCGCCCTGTCCGATGGCCAGTTCGGCGGGCAGCACCGGCTTTGCATCCGGCGTCGCGCTGGTCCATTCCTCGGCCAGCTTGTAGATGACCTGAAGGTCGGTCGTGCGGTTTGGCAGCCGCCCCTTGGTCTGCAACAGGCGCGCCTCGAGCGAGGTGGGAAAATCGCGCCGGATCCGGTCCAGAATCTGCACCGCCTCATAGGCGGCTTTCTGCGCCGCTTTGCCTTGGGCGGTGGTCGCGGTGGCGGCCTGCGCGTCGAATTCCTTCGCAAGCGACCGCGCCGTCACTTCGTCGGCCTGTGCCAGCGGGGCCAGCACCAGGCTTAGTGAAATCAGCAATGCCGCGAACGGATTACCTGGGAAAGGACGTTTCACGTCAGGAATTCCCACCTTGAAGAACCGCGATTCGAAGCGCAATGAATCAATCCGTCAGTCATGATATGTTTGTAACGTGATCGCGAATCGTTAACTTCGCAAGTTGGGTCTTCTGACCTGTCAGGTCGCCCGAATCTGGTGGCCACCGCATATTTTGATGAAGAAGGATACGGCAATGTTCAAGTATTCCAGCGTCGCCTTGGTCAGCCTTGCCCTTGCCGTCGGCCCCGCACCAGAGGCGCGGGCCGATAGTGATGCCGTCGCAGGGTTCATCGTGGGCCTTGGTGTGGGTGCCATCGCCGGGGCCGCCGCGCAAAAGCATCAACAGAAAAAGAAGGCAACCTCCTCTTCCGGCCGTAGCAAGAAAAGCTCCAGCAGGCCCGCCAGCACCGCCAAACGCGGCGATGCGCAGGTTCAGGTGGCCCTGAACTACTATAATTTTGAGGCAGGCACCCCTGATGGCGTCTTCGGCCCCGGCACCCGCGCAGCCATTCGCCGGTATCAAACCTATATCGGAGAGCCCGCGACCGGAGAATTGACGGGCGCGCAAACCACCGCACTTTTGTCGGCCTATTCCCGCGATACGGCTGGCAGCAGTACCGGCCTTTTCGCGGGCAACCGCACCGCCTCTGGCAATGCGCAGATGTCCACCTTGCTCGCCAGCCTTGGCAGCCAGGGCACCAATGATCTGGCCCCTGCCGCCCCCGAACCCGCCCTTGCCACAGCCACGGTCTCTGCGACCGAGGCCGTTCCGTTGCCCGTGACAAAGGGGCCGGTGCCCGACGATCTGTGCAAGGCCCCCGTCACCGCCCCGGCAAAGGGCCCGGGCGCGGCCTCGCCGGCAGAGACGGTGGTGGACAGCTATTGTTCCGCCGTCGGCTATGCGGTGCAGAACTCCGTCACCCTGTCCAAGGCCGTTCAGGGTTTTGACCCGGCCGTTTCAGGCAAGCAATGCGCCGACTGGCTGGTGGCGAACCGCGCCAAGCTGGACAGCGCCCTGACCAAAGAGCCCGAGGCCGCGGTGGCCGATCTTGCTGCCTTGGTGCCCGGTGCAGCCGAGCCGCAAAAGGCCGCGATGCGCGACAGCTTCTCGATCTGCCACGGCATTGCGCAGGCAGCGGGCAACGCCCCCGACGCCCGCGCATTTGCCGCCCTGGTCGCCGCCTTCGGTGGCGCTGGCTATGGCGAACTGGTGGCTGCCAGCGACGCGCTTGGCCTTGGCACGGCGCAATCGGGGCAGGGCGCCAATGCCTGGTATCTATGGACCGCCGAGGCGCTCGATGGTGGCGGTGCCAAGCTGATCACCACGCCGGATTACGACCATGTGCCCCTGCTGTTGGCCCTTGCCGATTCCTCATTGGAGATGACGGGCGACTGGAAGGCCTATCTTGCTGCCGCGCAAGCCCCGGCGGCCCCGGCGGGCGGGCTTGCGCTGCCCGGCCTTTCCACGGCATCGGCTCCGGCCGTGTCCACCGAATCCGCGCTGCCCGCCAACTTCGAGCAGACCTACGGCATGACCACCGAACAGGCCCTGACCGCCTGCCGTCAGGGTGGCGCGGCGATTGCCGACCTGGGTCGCGTCACCTGCCGGTCACTGGCCGTGTCGGCTGGCGACAGCCTGCTGGCGGCGCAGTATCAATAGGCTATTGATCATCAAGCCCTTGAAATAGAAAGGCCCGAGGTTGCCCTCGGGCCTTTTCCTTTGCTCAGATCAGGCCAGCGCGGATCACGCCAGCATCGAGATCGGGTTTTCCAGCGACTCGACCAGTACCTTCAGGAACTCTGCCCCCAACGCACCGTCGATCACCCGGTGATCGACCGACAGCGTGACCGACATAACCGTCGCCACACCAATCGTGCCGTCTTTCAGCACAACCGGCTTTTTCACCCCCGCGCCCACCGCCAGAATGGCGCCATGCGGCGGGTTGATCACGGCGTCGAAATTCTCGACCCCCATCATCCCCAGGTTCGAGATCGCAAAACTGCCGCCCTGATATTCATGCGGCGCCAGCTTTTTGGTCTTGGCGCGGGTCGCCAGGTCTTTCATTTCCGCCGACAGGGCCGACAGGGTTTTCTTCTCGGCATCGCGCAACACGGGCGTGAACAGCCCGCCCTCCACCGCCACGGCCACCGCCACATCCGAAGGTTTCAGCTTCAGGATACGGTCCCCGGCCCAAACAGCATTGGAATCCGGCACCGCCTGCAACGCCAAGGCACAGGCCTTGATGATGAAGTCGTTGACCGACAGTTTCACACCACGGGACTCAAGCCCCTTGTTCAACTGCTCGCGGAACGCCATCAGCGCATCCAGACGGATATCCCGGCGCAGGTAGAAATGCGGGATGGTCTGTTTCGCCTCGGTCAGACGGGCCGCAATGGTGCGGCGCATCCCGTCCAGCGGAACCTCGGTGAACGGACGATCCGCATACATCTTCAGCACGGTTTCCGCAGAAGGCCCAGCCGGAGCCTTGGCCGCAGCAGCAGGTGCCGCCGCCGCAACCGGGGCAGGGGCCGCAGCCGCCACCGCGGCAACCGGAGTAGCCCCTTCCACATCCGCCCGCACAATGCGGCCATGCGGCCCGGACCCGGCTACCTTTGTCAGGTCCAGCCCCTTTTCCTTGGCGATCCGTCGCGCCAGCGGCGAGGCGAATACCCGCGCGCCGTCAACCTTGGGGGCCGCTGGGGCGGGGGCAGCAGCAACAGCCGCGACAGGTGCCGCCGCAACCGCAGACGGCGCGGCGGCGGGGGCAGCAGCAGCCGCCTTCGGCACATCGGCCACCGTCTCGCCGTCCTCCACCAGCACCGCGATCGGGGTGTTCACCTTCACCCCTGCCGTGCCCTCGGCGATCAGGATTTTCCCGACGGTGCCTTCATCCACCGCCTCGAACTCCATCGTCGCCTTGTCGGTCTCGATCTCGGCAAGGATCTGGCCCGATTTGACCACATCGCCTTCCTTGACCAGCCATTTGGCCAGCGTGCCTTCCTCCATCGTGGGGGACAGGGCCGGCATCAGGATTTCAACAGCCATTTCGCCCTCCTTAACGGTAGCAGACGGATTTGACGGCGGCGACCACCTCGGCCGCCGTGATCAGCGCGAACTTTTCAAGGTTCGCGGCATAGGGCATCGGCACATCCTTGCCCGTGCAGTTGATCACCGGAGCGTCCAGATAATCGAACGCCCGCTCCATGATCACCGCCGACAGATGGTTGCCGATAGAACCGACCGGGAAGCCCTCTTCCACTGTCACGCAGCGGTTGGTCTTCATCACCGAGGCCAGAACCGTATCATAATCCAGCGGGCGGATGGTGCGCAGGTCGATGACCTCGGCCGAAATGCCGTCCTTGGCCAGTTGGTCTGCCGCCTCCAGCGCGTGCTTCATGCCGATGCCGAAGGACACGATGGTCACATCCGTGCCCTCGCGCCAGATGCGGGCCTTGCCGAAGGGAATGGTGAAATCCGGCAGGTCCGGCACCTCAAACGATTGGCCGTAAAGGATTTCGTTTTCCAGGAACACAACCGGGTTCGGGTCGCGAATGGCCGATTTCAGCAGGCCCTTGGCGTCAGATGCCGAATAGGGCATCACCACCTTCAGCCCCGGAATAGCAGCATACCAGGCCGTGTAGTCCTGGCTGTGCTGCGCCGCCACCCGCGCCGCAGCCCCGTTCGGGCCACGGAACACGATGGGGCAGTTCATCTGGCCGCCTGACATATACAGGGTCTTCGCCGCCGAATTGATGATGTGGTCAATCGCCTGCATGGCGAAGTTGAAGGTCATGAACTCGACAATCGGGTTCAGCCCGCCCCAGGCCGCGCCCACCCCGATCCCGGCAAAGCCGATTTCGGTGATCGGCGTGTCGATCACGCGCTTCGGCCCGAACTCATCCAGCAGACCTTGCGAGATTTTATAGGCGCCCTGATATTCGCCCACTTCCTCGCCCATCAGGAAGACATTGGCGTTGCCGCGCATCTCCTCGGCCATTGCTTCACGCAATGCCTCGCGCACGGTCATTGTTTTCATCGGCGTGCCAGCCGCCCAATCGGCCGATGCCTTCGACACCACGGCCACGGGCGCTGCCGCTGCGGGGGTCGCCGCAACCGCGGCCACAGGGGCCGCCACCGGGGCAGGGGCCGCAACGGCCGCCGCCTTGGGCGCGTCCGAGACGCTCTCGCCTTCCTCGACCAGCACCGCAATCGGCGTGTTCACCTTCACGCCCGCGGTGCCCTCGGCCACCAACAGCTTGCCGACGGTGCCTTCATCCACCGCCTCGAACTCCATCGTTGCCTTGTCGGTTTCGATCTCGGCAATGATCTGGCCGGATTTGACCACAGCGCCCTCTTTCACCAGCCATTTGGCCAGCGTGCCTTCCTCCATCGTGGGGGACAGGGCGGGCATCAGAATTTCGGTTGCCATGTTCTGTCTCCCTTACGCGTAGATATCGGTCCAAAGCTCGGTCAGGTCCGGCTCTGGGCTGGTCTTGGCGAACTCGGCGGAATCGTTGACGATTTCCTTGATGTCCTTGTCGATCGCCTTCAGTTCTTCTTCCGAGGCAAGGCCCGATTGGGTCAGCAGGTCGCGGACATGCTCGATGCAGTCCTTCTCGCTCTTGATCTTCTCCACCTCCTCGCGGGTCCGGTATTTCGCCGGGTCCGACATGGAATGCCCGCGATAGCGGTAGGTCATCATTTCAAGGATATAGGGCCCCTTGCCCGCGCGGCAGTGCGCCACGGCCTTTTCCGCCGCCTCTTTCACCGCCAGCACATCCATGCCGTCAACCTGTTCGCCCGGAATGCCGTAAGCGGTGCCACGGCCAAACAGCGTGGTCGATTTGGTCGAGCGTTTGACCGAAGTGCCCATGGCATACTGGTTGTTTTCAATGACGAAAATAACCGGCAGGCCCCACAGCTCGGCCATGTTATAGGTCTCATAGACCTGGCCCTGGTTCGCCGCGCCATCGCCGAAATAGGCGAAGGTCACGTTGTCATTGCCCTTGTACCAGTCAGAAAAGGCCAGCCCCGCGCCCAAGGGCACCTGAGCGGCAACAATCCCGTGCCCGCCGTAGAAATGTTTCTCTTTCGAGAACATGTGCATCGAGCCGCCTTTCCCCTTGGAATAGCCGCCCTCGCGCCCGGTCAGTTCTGCCATCACGCCGCGTGCGTCCATGCCGCAGGCCAGCATGTGCCCATGGTCCCGATAGCTGGTGATGCGCTTGTCGCCCGCTTTGGTCGCAGCTTCCAGCCCGACCACGACCGCCTCTTGCCCGATATACAGGTGGCAGAACCCCCCGATCAGGCCCATGCCGTAAAGCTGACCGGCCTTTTCCTCGAATCGGCGGATTAGCAGCATGTCGCGGTAATATTTCAGCAGTTCGTCCTTGGAGACGTTGGATTTCTCCGCCGCTTTCTTGGTAGCCACGGCGCCCCTCCCATGATGAAAATGGTTCAACATTAAACCATTTATACAACATCGGAGAAATAACGCAAAATACAAAGTTCTACGCTGCATTGCAGCGCAATTCAGCCGTGCAAAAGGCGGAAGATCAGCGGATCAACAGCTCATCCGGGCGCATATAGCCCAGAACGTCCCGCGCGCGTTCATCCAGAAGGTCTATATCCAGATACTCATCCGACAGCCGGTGCGTCAGGTTGGAAACCTGCGCCAACTGCCCCTCAAGCTGGGCCTTCTCGGCGGTCAGTTCTTGCAGCTTGGCCTTGATCTGCACCTGCCGGAACACGCCGTAATCGCCCTGCACGGCGGCAAAGGTGAAATAGCCGCCCAGCGTGAACGCCGCGACCATATACAAGACTCCGCCAAGCGCGGGTGCCGTCTGGGAGTGGTTCATCTGCCGCCTCTATGCCCGCCCCTCATTTCGCCGGGGGTGGTGCGAATTCATATTGGCAGATTCGTTCGGCTTTGGGAATCCTGTCCTGCGGGAAGGAGGCACTTTCTTCAGGGTTTGATCGGAAAATCGCCGTCAATCTGCACATCGGTGTCAAACCGCAGCACCACATCCTGACATTTCCTGAAGGCCCATCCCATCGGGCACAGCCGCGCAGACACATGGCCCGTCATCCGGCGCGAATAGCTGTCTGCGACCTTCGGCCCGATACTGTCCAGCACCATGTCCACCGTCTCGCCCTGTGAAACCAGCCTTGGCCCTTCAGTATCGTTGCCGCGCAGCAATACCACTTCAATCACGCCAACCGTCGGGCCGGGTTGCAAGGTTGTGCCAAACTCGGCCTTGATCCAGATCCTCTGGCGGTCGTCATCGGGCTTGCCCGGCTTCATCCCCATAAGGTTCAGGCTGATCACCTTGCTTTCCCAATCGGCCCGTGCCTGTGCCGAGGCGTCAAAGGCACCGATGGAATAATCAAACGTCTCCCACGCCATCGGCTTGCCGCCCAGCGTGCCGGTAATATCGCCCATTTTCGGTGGATAGCCCGCTGGCAGGTCTTCAGTGGTCATCGGGTGTTCGATGGCTTCGGGCACGGTTTCCGCGATCCCTGGTGCCGCAAGTGTCAGGGACATCAAAAGGCTGTACAGCACTTTGGCCAACATACGCTCCATAAAAAAGGGCGCCCCTTGCGGAACGCCCCAGATTTGCGCGGGACATGGCGCCCCGGCAAGTGACAAAGGCCGTCACCCGGCCATGTCAGCCCGCAATCGAGGCGGCGTGAATGGAATCCACAGCCCCTTTCAGCACCTTGTCGAATTCGGCATCCGACTGACCGGCGCTGAGGCCCTCGCTCAACGCACGGCTGAACGAAGCGATAATGCCGCGGTTCTTGGCCAGAATGGCATTTGCCGCATCCCGGCTGTGCCCGCCTGACAGCGCCACGACCTTCAGCACCTTGGGGTGATCGACCAGCGGCGCATAGAAATTCGCCACCGTCGGCAGCGACAGTTTCAGCATCACTTGTGTGCCTTCGGGCAGCGCGTCCAGCCCTTTCAGCAGCGCCTTTTGCAGCAGGTCTTCCGCCTCGGCCTTGTCAGCGATCGAGATCGTCACCTCCGGCTCAAGGATCGGCATCAGGCCATGCGACAGCACCTGCTTGCCGATGGCGAATTGCTGGTCCACCACCGCCTGAATGCCCTTGGCATTGGCGGCAGAGATGACCGAGCGTTCCTTGGTGCCGAAAATGCCGGCCTTGACCGCCTTGGCCAGCAAAGCATCCAGATCCGGCATCGCCTTCATCAGCTGGCAGCCGTCAACTTCCGCCTCCAGTCCCTTGTCGATTTTCAGGAAGGGCACGACATGGCGGTTTTCCCACAGATAGGTGGCGGTGGGGGTGCCGTCGATGGTGCGGTCCATCGTCTGTTCGAACAGGATCGCGCCCACCACTTTGTCGCCGGTAAAGGCGGGCGATTTGATGATGCGGGCACGCATGGCGTGGATCAGGTCGAACATCCCGGTCTCATCCGACCAGGCGCTTTCCGAAACGCCGTATTGCTTCAGCGCCTTGGGGGTCGAGCCGCCCGACTGATCCAGCGCGGCGATAAAGCCCTTGCCGCTTTTTACCTGCGCTGCCTGCTGTGCCTTGGTCATCGCCTACACCTTTTCAAACGAAATCACGCTTGAACGCGGCATAGGAAATGCCGCACGCGCAAGCAAGGATGGTATCGCTAACAGGCACTTAGACCTGAAGCGCCGCGACGCCGGGCAGCTCTTTGCCTTCCATCCATTCCAGAAATGCCCCGCCAGCGGTGGAGATAAAGGTGAAATCCGCCGCCGCCCCGGCATGGTTCAGCGCCGCGACGGTATCGCCGCCCCCCGCCACCGACACCAGCTTGCCCGCCCGCGTCAGCGCCGCGACCGACCGCGCCGCCGCCGTGGTGGCGGCATCGAAGGGGGCAATCTCAAACGCACCCAGCGGGCCGTTCCAGATCAGCGTTTTCGCGCCCGCGAACACCTTTTCCAGCGCCGCCACGGTTTTCGGCCCGGCATCAAGGATCATCCCATCGGTGGGGCAGGCGTCTGCGGCCACGGTTTCATTTGCGGCCCCCGCCTTGAACTCGCGCGCCACCACCACATCCACCGGCAGGTGAATGGTGCAGCCCGCCGCCTTGGCCTTGCCCAGAATCTCGCGCGCGGTATCGGCCATGTCGCGTTCGGCCAGCGATTTCCCCACCTCGATCCCTTGCGCCACAAGGAAGGTGTTGGCCATGCCGCCGCCGATCACCAGATGATCGACCTTCGAGACCAGATTGCCCAAGAGGTCCAGCTTGGTCGAAACCTTGGCCCCGCCAACCACCGCCACCACGGGCCGCACCGGGTTGCCAAGTGCAGCCTCCAGCGCCTTCAACTCGGCCTCCATCAACCGCCCGGCGGCCTTTGGCAACAGTTTCGCCACCCCTTCGGTCGAGGCATGGGCGCGGTGGGCTGCCGAAAAGGCGTCGTTCACATAAACATCGCCCAAGGCGGCCAGTTCCGCCGCAAGGGCAGGGTCATTCTTTTCCTCACCCGCATGAAACCGGGTGTTTTCCAGCAGGACCACATCGCCCTGACCCGCCGCCGCAATCGCTGCCCGCGCCGGTTCGCCGATGCAATCCGACCCGAACACCACCTTGCGCTTCAGCGCCGCCTCCAGCGCGCCCTTCAGACGGCCAAGGCTCATCTCAGGCACCACCTTGCCCTTGGGCCGGTCAAAATGGGCCAGCAGAACCACCTTGCCGCCGCGCGCGATGATATCCTCGACCGTGGGCACGATCTTGTCGATGCGGGTTGTGTCGGTGACCTGATCGCCCTCCATCGGCACGTTGATGTCAACCCGCGTCAGCACGGTCTTGCCCGCCAGCGCCACGTCGTCGAGGGTGTTCCAGCCCATGGTGTCCTCCATCTTTGCCAACCCTGTTTCCGCGCAATGTGACCGTTCGTCAACCGTCGGGCCTTCCCCTTTGGCGCCTGCGACATTAGGTTCGCGGCCAATCTGTAAAAGGAACGCCAGATGGCCGAGATCAAAGACCCCGAAAACACCATCATCCTGACGCTGAAAGACGGCGAGGTATGGATCGAGCTGCTGGCCGATGTGGCCCCCAAACATGCCGAGCGCATGAAGCAGCTTGCCCGCGACAAGGCCTATGACAATGTGGCCTTCCACCGCGTGATCGACGGCTTCATGGCCCAGACCGGCGATGTGGAACATGCCAACATGGAAAACAACTACAACCCGCGCCGCTCGGGCACGGGCGGCTCGCAATACCCCGATCTGCCGGCCGAGTTCTCCAAGCTGCCGCATGACCGTGGCACCCTGGGTGCTGCCCGCTCGCAGAACCCCAATTCGGCCAACAGCCAGTTCTTCA
>DDEX01000073.1 GCA_002336845.1 Rhodobacteraceae bacterium UBA1943 | reverse complement strand
GGGGCGGCGCGCGGCGGCGTCTCGGCCTTTGGCGGTGCGGCCGTGGCGGCCACTTCGGGCGCCTCGTCACGTTCGGTCGCGCCATCCCCGGCGCGGTTCGACAGGCCAAGGCGGTGAACCTTGCCGATCACGGCATTGCGGGTGACACCGCCCAGTTCCTTGGCGATCTGGCTTGCGGACTGGCCTTCGGCCCACATCCGCTTCAACAACTCGACACGCTCGTCGGTCCAGGACATGAGATTCTCCGGGGGTTCTGGCCAAAGGGCCATTCTGATGCTGAGGGCACGGGATACAGGGCGGCGGCGAGAGAATCAAGCGCGGGGCTTGCAGCAAAGCCCGCGATGGCGCAGAGGTGACGCGAAGGGGACCGCCATGCACGACTACAGAACCCAGCGCGCCGATACGTTCGAGACATTCCGTCAGGCCGGAAAGGGCGTGAAGCTGCCCGCAACGGCGATTGTGGTGTTCCTGTTCGTGGCCGAGGATACCGACACCGACTGGAAGGGCGTCGAAAAGGCCCTGCGCGCCAAGGGCTTTGGCGTGCGCCACGACGGCACGGTGATGGAGGTTCGCAGCGGCCCGATCCCGATCAACGCCGAGTCGGTCTGGGACTGGGAGCGGCGCGCGACTGAAATCGCGCTGCCCTTCAACTTCTGGCCCGACGGCTGGGAACTGGACGACTGATCAGGCAACCTGAGCCGCCGCGCGCCCACGCGCGGCATCTGGGTTGCTCAGCAAGGTCCGCCATACCAGAACCAAAAGCGCGATATGGCCAAGCGCGCCCAGCGAAATGGCGGTGTCGATGCCTTTGATCGTGGCAAGATGCTCACGCCCCGTCAGTGCGGCATACTGCCCCCAACCGCAGCACAGCCAGGTAAAGGCGAACAGCGCGCGCCGCCCCCACTGGCCCAGCCTGTCCGACAGGTCTGGCAGCAACAGCCCAAGGCCAAGGATCAGGATAGGCATGTCATAATCGTAGTTGTAGGGGCTGATACCCATGCTCGCGATCAGCGTGACGCCCAGCACGCGCGCCGCAGGCCAGCGCAGTCGCGATGCGATGATGATGGTTCCGGCCGATACCAGTGCCGCCACTGCCTGCAAGACCAGCGCAAGGCTGGTATTCACGCCGAAGGTGGCCAACATCGCGTAAAGCGAGGTCATCCGGTATAGCGGATAATAGCCCTGTTTCAGCCCCTCGGCCGCGGTGGCGGTGCCGTCAAGAAAGGCGCGCCAGACCGCAGGACCCAGGATGGCTGTGGCTGCCGCCGATGTCAGGCCGATGACCGCGAAAGTCACCGCCACCAACCGCCATCGCCCCGACACTACCGCCAGAATGCCTGAGCCAAGCGCCAGATGCGGCTTGATCACCATCAACCCCAGCGCCACACCGGCGCGGCTGCTTTGCCCCAGCCACCCCAGCGCGAACAGCCCCATCAGCACGCCGGTCAGAAAGCCGTTCTGGCCAACTGCGGCGGTGATCAGGAAGGCGGGCAGGCCCAGAAACAGCGCATCGTTCAGCGACGGACCGACAAGGCGGCGCAGGACCAGAAGATAGGCAATGAAGGTTCCAGCGGTAAACAGCAGATACGACAGGCCCCGTGGCAGCCAGGTCAGCGCCATCGACACCAGATCGAACTGTGGCGGATAAGTCCAGGGCATCCAGATTTCCTGTCCCGCCAGTGCGCTTTGACGGCCCAGCATGGCGACCTTGTCATAGGTTGCCACGATCTGGCCTTCGTGCCCCATCTGGCCCGCGATGTAGAAGGCGTCGAAATCCAGCACGGTATTCCCGGCGCCGAGGGTGGGCACCTGAATGGCCATGATGACAATCAGCACGAGACACAGCGCAACCACGCCCCCCCCGATCAGCGGAGAGGCGAAAAGTGCTGGAGCGTTTGGCCGGTTGTTCACAGTTTCAACCTCTTGAACACGGGTTCGGGGATGTTGCGGATGATCGCCATGACCAGTTGCCAGACGGGTTTGACGTAGATGACGTTGCGTTTGCGCGTCACGGCGCGGTGGATCGCCTCGGCCACCTCACCCGGCTGCGCGGTCAACTTGGCGGGCAGGTCCATGCCGGCGGTCATCTTGGTGTCAACAAAGCCGGGCAGGACGGTGACGACATGCACGCCCTTTTTCGCCAGCCGGTTGCGCAGGCCCGACAGCCAGGCGGTAAAGCCCGCCTTGGCGGACCCATAGATATAATTCGTTGCCCGCCCCCGGTCGCCCGCGACCGAACTGATGCCGACGATGGTGCCGTTACCACGCACTTCCATCCGGTTGGCGATTTCGCCCAAGATTGCGGCGGGGCCTTCGAAATTGCTGCGGATCACCAAAGCTGCGGAGGCGGCGCCATGCTCGCTGGCGGTCTGGTCGCCCATCAGGCCGATGGCGGAAACGGCCACCGCGGGCAGCGGACCAAGGCCGTCGAGGAAGGCAGCATGGCTGGCGGTATCCAGCACATCGAACTCGGCCAGCGTGACGGCAACGGAATGGCGCAGCACCAGGTCGGCCTTGGCATCGGCCAGGCTTGCGCTGTCGCGGGCGGCAAGGATGATCGGGTGCCCCTCGGCGGCAAAGCGGCGGGCAACGGCAAGGCCGATGTCAGAGCGCGCACCAAGGATCAGAACGGCAGGACGGGTCACAGGTAAAGCCTTTCGGATTGCAGCGAGGCAAAGCGGCGGGTCAGCCCCTCGGCGCTGCGAAGCTGGTGAAAACGGTCGGCGCGCGGGTCAGACTGGCGCAGGGTGTCGGCGGTCAGGCGCGCATCCTTGGCAAGGTAATAGCGCCCGCCATGGGCAAGGGTGATCGCGTCCAGCCGCCGCAGCAGGGCGAATGTGGCGCGGCTGGCAGGGAAATCTAGGGCGAGGGTATGCCCCTCCATCGGGAAGGACATCATGCCACGCCCCTGCGGGCCAAGGCGTTTCAGCACGGCCAGGAACGAGGCGAGGCCCGAGGCCGAGATGGTTTCAAGCAATTCGCGCAGGCCCGCCGCGGCAGTGGCCAGCGGCAGAACCGTTTGATATTGCACGAAACCCCGGCGGCCATACATGCGGTTCCAGGCCAGAATGGAATCAAGCGGATAGAAGTATTCGTCCCAACCGGTGACAGAATGGCCCGATTTGGCGGCGCCGCGTTTGTAATACAGGTGGTTGAAGGCTTGCACGGTGTGGCGGTTCAGCGCAAAACCCGGCGCATCCAGCGGAATTATGCGTTTCTTGCGGGCGGGCGGCGCGAAGGGGGCGGTGCGGTTGCGCCGCGGCAGGTCGCCCACGCTGGCATGTTCGCCAAGCGTGATCAGCGACCGGCCAAGGCTATCACCACTGGCAAGGCAGTCGATCCAGGCGACGGAATAGGTTGCGCTTTGATGCGCCTCGAACGCCGCCAGGGTTTCGGTCAGGTTGGCGGTGGGAACGGTTTCCTGCCGGATGAAGCCGGTTTCCACCCGGCGCAGACGGAACGAGGCGCGCAGGATCACCCCGGTCAGCCCCATGCCGCCCAGGGTGGCGGCAAACAGGTCGGAATTGTCCAACGGGCCGCAGCGGCGCACCTGGCCATCGGGGCCCATCAGGTCGATCCAATCGACAAAGGCGCCAAAGCTGCCGTGCAGGTGGTGGTTCTTGCCATGCACATCGGCGGCAATCATGCCGCCAAGGGTGACATATCGTGTGCCGGGCGTGACCCAGGGAAACCAGCCGCGCGGCAGGAAGGTGGTGATGATGTCATCCAGCATCACGCCCGACTCGGCCACCAGTTGCCCGGCTTCCGCATCAAACGACAGCATCCGGTCAAAGCCGCGCATGTCCACAGTATTGCTGCCCGACATCGCGCTGTCGCCATAAGACCGGCCATTGCCGCGCGCGATCAGGCCGCCTTCGGCCACGCGGGCGCGCAGGGTGTCCTCATCCCGCGGCCTGGTGACGCGGCAGTCCTGCGGATTGTAGCGCCCCCAGCCCGAGAGTTTCATGCCAGCGCCTGCCCGGTAAAGACGAAGCGGCGGTCGAGCGCATATTTGACGGCATAGCCGATACCAAGACCCAGAACCGCGCCAACCTCACGCGCCATCTGGGTCTGGCCGATGTGCCAGAACGCAGCCTCAAAACCCCAAAAGATAAGGGTCGTTGCAACGCCCATAAGGGTGTAAAGCGAAAAGCGGCGCGAATGGGCGGCGAGGCCAGAGCTGCGGTCGTCAAAGATCCAGCGTTTGTCGAGCGCGTATTTGACGATCAGTCCAAGGCCAGTGCCTGCGATCATCGCCAGCAGCAACGCGCCGCCAAGCCCCAGCACCACCCGTTGCGCGGCCAGATTGGCAAGCGTGGCCAGCACGGCAAAGGCCGCATAGCGCAGGGCCAGGGCGGCGGTCATCAGCCAATCCCCCCCACCGCGCCCAGTGCGATGATGCCGATGACGGTGGCAAAGCAGATCTGGCTGGTGCGATCGGTCACGGCGAAGACCACCGGGTCATCGTGCATCTGGCCGCGATGGGTCAGCATCACCAGACGGTTGACCCAGTAGAACATCACCAGACAGACGCCCCACAGCATCGGCGGATTGGCATAAAGCTCCAGCACCGCGGGTGAGTTGATATAAAGGCCAAGAACCAAAATCGAGACATAGCCCGAAGCGGTCGCCATGGCGGTGACCAAGGGCAGGTCAGCCCCGGTATAGCCGCGCCCATGGGCCTTTTCGCGCCCCGAGGCGACCACATCGACCAGTTCCGCCTGCCGCTTTACTGCCGCCAGTGCGAAGAAGAAAAAGCCCGAGAAAGCCAGCAGCCAGACCGAAATCGGGATGCCAGCCGCGACGCCCCCCGCGACGATGCGCGCGGTGTAAAGGCCTGCCAGCATGACGATATCTACGATCGGCTGGCGCTTCAGCACCAGCGAATAGGCCATGGTGGCCATGTAATAAGCCATGATTGCCAGCACGAACATCTTGCCCAAGACCAGCGACAGGCCCAGCCCGATGACCAGAAGCGCAGGCGCAAGCAGCGTGCCATGCGACAGGGGCAACGCGCCCGAGGCGAAGGGGCGGTTCTTCTTGCGCGGATGGGCGCGGTCGGCGGCAAGGTCCAGGAGGTCATTCAGCACATAGACGCTGCTGGCGACAAAGCTGAAGGCGACAAAGGCAAGTGTCGCCAGCGCAAGGCTTTGGCCGTTGATCTGATGCGCGGCAAGCAGGGGTAGAAAGACCAGCAGGTTCTTCAGCCATTGATGCGGCCGCATCACGCGCAGCGAAGCACTGGCCACCGGCATGTTGGCGGGCAGATCGACTATCTCGCGCCCGAAGGCGGCCACGCGGGCGCGCAGGGCGGCAGGCACACCGACCATGATGGCGCAGGCCGCGCGCTCCCACACCGGCAGGTCGGCCTGCGCATCGCCGATATAGTCAAAGCCGCGGCGGCCATAGCGGGCCTCCAGAAAGCTCGCCTTGTTCTCGCCCTTCAGGTTCAGCACGCGTCAGAGCCGTGCACCTCGTCGAACATGCCCAGATGCTCGGCGATCTGGTCGGCGATCTGTTGATTCGCCGCCGTAACAAGGGCGGTGCGCCCGCCGCCCGCGCGCCAGCGCGCAATGTAATCCAGCACCGACGGGTTATAGGGCAGCGTGCCCACATCCACCGGGCCAACCTGCGACATGCGTTGTTTCAGCGCGGCACGACCGTTGGCAAGGCTTTGAAAAGCCGCGAAAGGGGTGCGCCAGTTGCGTGAAACGCCCGACCAGAAGGTTTCGAACAACATGTCGGACCGGATCAGCGTTCCGTCCAGATCAACAACCAAAGTGCGGTCGGCAGCCATGTATCACCCCTGAAAACCGGAAGGGGCCAGCAGACGGCCCTTTCCCTTGGGGGGAACCATTGTTTCCGAAAGGGGCTAAATCTTGACCGAATTCCAGCAACGCCGGGGATTCAGGGTTTGGTCGGTTTTCCTGCGATCCAGGTGGCGCGGATGGCCCGGTCATCCCCCATCATGATGGTCGGGAAAATGGCTTGCCAGATGTCACCGGCCCGCCGCGTGGCCTGTTCTATGGCGGGAGTCGAGGCAAGGTCCACCACCACCAGATCGGCCTCCATCCCCGGTGCGATGTTGCCGATCAAGTGCCCCGCCCGCAGGGCCTGGGCCGAGCCTTGGGTGGCCAGCCACCACAGGTGCGCAGGATGCAGGGCCGTGCCCTTCAACTGCGCCACCTCATAGGCGGCGGCCATGGTGTGCAGCATGGAAAAGGACGACCCACCCCCGGTATCCGTGGCCAGCCCGATGCGCTGGCCTTCGGCCTTCAACCCCGCCATGTCGAACAGGCCAGAGCCGATGAAGGTGTTCGAAGTCGGACAGTGGACCAGACTTGCCCCGGTTTCCTTCAGCCGCGCACGTTCGCGCGGCGTCAGGTGGATGGCATGGCCAAAAATCGCGCCTTCAGCCAGCAAACCCTGCGCCTCATAGGTATCCAGATAGTCGCGCGATTGAGGGAACAGGCCCTTCACCCAGTCGATCTCATCAGTCTGTTCCGACAGGTGGGTCTGCATCAGGCAATCGGGGTATTCGCGCCACAACGCCCCCATGGCGGCAAGCTGTTCGGGGGTAGAGGTCGGCGAAAAGCGCGGCGTGATCACATAGGAAAGCCGGTCCTGCCCATGCCATTTTTCCAACAGGGCGCGGCTGTCGTCATAGGCCGATTGCGCGGTGTCGCGCAGCCCCTCGGGGGCATTCCTGTCCATGCAGGTCTTGCCGGCCCAGATCCGCATGTTGCGGGTTTGTGCAGCAGTGAAGATTGCGTCCACGCTGGCGGGGTGGATCGTGGAATAGGTGCAGAAGGACGTGGTGCCATGGGCCAGCGCGAGGCCTGTGTAACGGCTGGCGATGTCGGTCGCATAGGCTGGGTCGGCAAACCGCATCTCCTCGGGGAAGGTATAAATATTCAGCCAGTCGATCAGGCGTTTGCCCCAACTGGCGATGATCGCGGTTTGTGGATAGTGCACATGGGCATCGACGAACCCGGCCGAGATCAGCGCGCGACCGTAATCGGTGACCTGGGCCTGCGGATGGGCGGCCCGCAGGCTGTCTGCCGGGCCGGTGGCGCGGATGCGGCCAGCTTCAACCAGCACGGCACCATGGGATTCGTGATGCGCGGCCTGAAGCCCCTGCGCAAAAGGGTCGCCGTGAAAGGACAGCACCTGCCCCAGAAGAAGATCGGCCATCGATGCCTCCGTTTGGTCAGGCCCACCCTAGCGCCCGGACCCTTTCGGGTAAATTTCCCATCGCCCCCTGTTTACCGGAAACAGCTTTCGCTAAGCATGGGGCAATCGCGGAGGGCATCGGATGGTGGAAGAACAGGCAGTCCGGGACGAAGAGGGGCTGGAGCCCGAGCGCGTCGAGGCGATTCTCGAGGCGGTTGAGGCGGGCGACAGCGCGGGCGTCACCCGCCTGCTGGAGCCGCTGCACGCCGCCGACATTGCCGACCTTCTGGAACAGATCAGCTCATCGGAGCGCGCGGCACTGCTCGCCCTGTCTTCGGGTGAGATCGATGGCGAGGTCCTGTCCGAGATTGACGATTCGATCCGCGAAGAGGTGATCGAGGCGCTGCCCGACGAGGTGGTGGCCGAGGCGGTTCGCGAGCTGGAATCCGACGACGTTGTGGACATTCTGGAGGATCTGGATGCGCCGCAGGTCGGTCGCATCCTGTCCGCGCTGGACCGCGCCGACCGGGTGGCCGTGGAGCAGGCGCTGTCTTATCCCGAACATTCTGCCGGGCGCCTGATGCAGCGCGAGGTGGTGGTGGCCCCGGCCCATTGGACGGTGGGCGAGGCGATCGACTTTCTGCGCAAGGCCGATCATTTGCCCGACCAGTTCTATCACGTCATCCTGACCGACCCCCGGATGAAGCCCGCCGGCTATGTAACGCTGGGGCGCATTCTGTCTTCGCCCCGCGAAGCCAAACTGACCGAGATCACCGAAGACAGCTTTCGCACGGTCGAGGCCGCCGACCCAGAGGCGGATGTGGCCTATATCTTCAACCAGTATCACCTGATCTCCTGCCCGGTGGTCGATGCCGATGGCCGTCTGGTGGGTGTCATCACCATCGACGACGCGATGAACGTGCTGGATGAAGAGCATGAGGAAGACATGCTGCTGCTGGCTGGTGTGGGCGAGGAAAGCTCGATCAGCGATGGCCCGTTCGAGACCATGAAGCAGCGCTTGCCATGGCTGGTGGTGAACTTGTTTACCGCCTCGATTTCCGCCTTTGTCATCTCGCAGTTCGAATCGACGATTGCGGCGCTGGTCTCGCTGGCCGCGGTGATGCCGATTGTTTCGTCAACCGGCGGGATCGGCGGCACGCAATCACTGGCCGTGGCCGTGCGGGCACTGGCGACGCGCGACCTGACGGCCTCGAACGCGAGGCGCGTGGTGATGCGCGAGTTGGGGGCCGGTGTGATGAACGGGCTGGGGCTGGCGCTGATCCTTGGCATCGGCGGGGCGCTGGTTTACGGCGACGTTCGGCTGGGCATCGTGCTGGGTCTGGCGATGATCACCAATCAGATCGTGGCGGCCATGGGCGGGGTTCTGGTGCCGCTGACGCTGGAGCGTGCGGGGCTGGACCCGGCCCTGGCCTCTGGCACCTTCGTGACGACACTGACGGATGTAATGGGCTATCTGGCCTTTCTGGGCCTTGCGACATGGTTGATGCTATGACCGACCTGACTGATCTGAAAGCCGCCGCCCGCAAGGCCGCCTTTGCCGCGCGGAAAGGGGCCTTTGCCAAGGGGCAGGGACAAGCCGCTGAAATTCTGGCCGATTTTCTGGCGATCCATGCCGGAAAACCGCTGGCCGGATATATGGCGATGCGGACTGAGATTGACCCCTTGCCCGCCATGGCTGCCCATCAGGGCCCGGTGGGCGTGCCGGTGATCCTAGGCGCGGACCAGCCGGTGAAGTTCCGCGAATGGTCGCCCGGCTGCACGATGGTGGCCGGAGAGTTCGGTGCGCTGATCCCCGCCGAAGGGATGTGGGTGGACCCGGAGGTGGTGATCGTGCCCATGGTTGCCTTTGATGCACTGGGTTACCGGCTGGGCTATGGCGGCGGGTTCTATGACCGCACATTGGCAGGGCTGCGGGCCAGGCGGCCCACGCTGGCGGTGGGCTTTGCCTTTTCCGCGCAGGAATTGGATGCGGTGCCGATCGACGCGTTCGATCAGCGGCTGGATGCGGTGGTGACAGAGCGGGGTGTGCGATGGTTCGGGGCCTGATGCGGGCGATTCTGGCAGCAACCGCTGCCACAGCGGCGGCGGGCGGTGCCTTTGCCGATTGCCTGCCCGACGGGCAGCCTGCCAGGGCGGTGCATTTCGTCGGCGGTGCGGTGATCGACGGGATTACCGTCAAGGATGACATCGTCAGCTACACCGCCCATGCCGAGGGCAGGGAAAGCCGGGTTCGCGCCGCGCGCGGTTTGTATCCGGTGCAGCAAAGCACGGGCATAAATGCGATTGCGATGGACTGGGGCGGGCAATCCCTGCCGCCGGTTGAACTGTTGCCGGTCGGGCAAGAGGTGACGGTCGAGGCGATTGTCGATGGCAATGCCAAGGACGTGTTCCGCGCCACCTATCTGTCGCATGGTGCCGAAACCGTTGCGGTGGGCGACTGCACCTATCGGGCCATCCGCCTGACGCGCAGTTTTTTCCGCAAGGATGTTCCGATCGTGAAGGGCGATCTGTGGCTGGACCCGGTGCGGCTGATCGTGCTGCGCACGGAACTGGATGTGCTGAACCAGGACGGCAGCCCCCTGCGCCACCAGTCCACCCAGGCCGAAAGCCTGGAGTGAACCGGCGCAGGCCGCTTACTTGGCGATCTTTTCGTCCTTGACGAACATATTGCCCCAGGCGCGGTCGATCAGATCGGGCGTCATCTGGTTCGGAATCCCCTCAAACTCACACATCGCGATCATCTGGTCGATCAGGAAGACCGGCTGATAATTGGCGAAGTTGTTGTTGATGGTGGGATATTTTGTTTTCAGAAGATGCAGCAGGGCGGCTTCGTTCAGCGGCATCTTCTTTTTCTTGGCGATCATGGCGAAGATTTTCAGGAACATTTCCTGATTGGGGCCATCAATCTTGATCTTGAAGAAAATCCGCCGCAGGGCCGCGCCGTCGAAGATCTCGTTGGGGTGGAAGTTGGTGGAAAAGATCACCAGCGTATCGAAGGGCACGGTGAACTTCTCGCCCGATTGCAGGGCCAGAATGTCGCGCGCCTCTTCCAGGGGAACGATCCAGCGGTTGACGATCTTCTGCGGCGGCTCTGACTGGCGGCCAAGGTCGTCGATGATGAAGATGCCGCCGGTCGCCTTGAGTTGCAGCGGCGCCTGATAGGTCCGCGCTGTGGGGTTGTATTTCAGATCAAGCATGTCGAGCGTAAGCTCACCGCCGGTGATTACGCTGGGACGTTCGCAATAGACATAGCGCGCGTCATAGCGGGCGCCCGTGCGGCGCAGGACCGTGGGGTCATCCATCGGCTCTTCGGCCTTGGAATGGACGATAGGATCGTAAACGGTGATCACCTGACCGGAATATTCGATCGCCCGCGGCACATAGATCTTGTCGCCCAAGGCGGCGCGGATACCGTTCGAGATTGAGGATTTGCCGTTTCCGGGCGGCCCATACATCAGGATTGATCGGCCAGAGGTCACCGCAGGACCAAGGTTTCCGATCAGGTCGGGCGGCAGGATCAGGTGCCCCATGCCTTTCAGCAGCTCCGGCCGCGTCAGCTTGATATCGCGCACCGATTGCCGCTTCATCTGTTCGGCATAAAGCGCCAGCGGCACCGGCAGCGCGCCGTAATACTCCGATTGCGACAGCGCATCCAGCGCGCGGGCCTTGCCGCCGTCGGTCAACTGATAGCCCATCTCGTTGCCGGATGTGGCGTGCAGGGTGCCGGTCGCCTCGACCATCCGCTGGCTGCGCGCAAGGTCGATCAGCTCTTGCGTCAGCACCACCGGCAGGGCGATGGCGCGCGAGATTTCGCTGGCCAGCGACAGGTTGGTGCGGAACATGGTCTTCAGCAGGATTTCCCGCATCATCACCAGCGAAAGCCCGGTCTCGTCCAGACTTTTCGGTTGTGGCGGCGGGGTAACCCCCGAAGAGGGTGGCGCGACTTGCACGTTCATTGTGGGCATCCCAGCATTTGCCGCCGGTTTGGCGGCAGGGCGTCAACAATGAAGGGAATCCCCTAGAAAAGTGGCTTAAGTGCGGCCAGAAGATAGAAGATCAGTGTTCCCGCCAGTGCCAGACCCATCGGGAAATCCTTGTGGGTCCAACTTGCCCAGTCGGTCGTGGCGCGACGGATCGGCGGGATCAGACGGGCCAGACGGTGGCTGGCAAAGGCGCCCAGCAGACAGGCGGCGTAAAGCCCCAGGATGAACCGGATGTCGCCAAAGGCGAAGAACGGCGCCATGACCGCGGCAAATTTCGCGTCGCCTGCGCCCATCAGGTTGATCTGGTTGGCAATGAAGCCCGCGACCAGAACCATGGCTCCGACCGCCAGCGCCCAAAGATAGGCCTTGAACGGCAACAGCAGCGGCCCAAGCAGCAGAAAAACCAGCCCCAGCGCCAGCACGGCCTTGTTGGGGATTTTCATGAATTTCATGTCAGACCATGCCACCCAGACACCAATGGCGATGGCAAAGGGCAGGAAGACAAGGGCGGAAGTGGGCGACAGGCCGGTCATCATCAGCCTTGCCCATCCAGCGCGGCAAGGCTGCGGGTCGCGGCCTCGAAATGTTGCGGGCTGGTGTCGATGGCGTCCTGCAACAGGCCCTTGCCGACGGCGATGTCGCCCTTTTTGATCGCGGTCAGCGCCAGTGTGTACAGCAGTTGCGCCCGTTCGCTTTGGGTCATGTCAACCACGGGCATATCGTATTTGCGCTGCGCGCCGCGCGCCAGAACCAGATTGTTTTTGGCCGTGAACAGGCCGGGTTCATAGGTCAGCGCCTCGCCGAACAGCTTTTCGGCACCGGCATAGTCGCCGCGCGACAGTTTGGAAAAGCCCCAGTTGTTCAGCACACCAGCGGGTTTGGTCGTCAGGCCGGTCGCGACCTCATAGAAGCTGTCGGCCTTTTTCCAGTTCTTCTTGGAATCGGCGACCATAGCCTCAAGCCTATAGCGTTCGAAGGTCTCATAGGTTGGTGGAATGAGGTTCAGCTCGGCTTCGGCGCGGGACCAGTTGTTGGTGCGGATCAGCGTATCGACAAGGCCAAGGCGGTCTTCGGGGGTAGCCCCCGGCATCGCCAGAACCTGCGTCCAGGTTGCCGCCGCTTCGGTCGGCTTGTTGGCGCGGACCAGAGATTTGGCCAGCCCCCGCTTGAGGTCGATCCGGTCGGGGTTTTGCGAAGAGGAACGCGCGAAATAGGCCACCGCCTCGTTCGGGTCGCCCACGGTCAGCATGATGTCCGACAGATTCGATTCGTCGATGACGTTCACGTCCTTGATGGCGCGCTGAACCTCAGCGTCGCTCGGGCCTTTGCCACAGCCCTGAAGGGCCAGAAGGCACGAAAGCCCGATGGCCACCGACAGGTGGCTCACAGATACGGGATGGCGCATTTTGCGTCCTTTTCACTGCTCGTCTGCTGCGGTTTGCCGCCTAGAGCTGCGACAGGAGGACGTATTCGCCATACCCGCGCCGAACCAGATTGTACCGCGGTTCTTCGTTTTCACCCTCAGAATAGCGGCTTTTCTCGGTTTCGGCGATAGCAACACGCAGATTTTGGCGTATGGCGTCCGTTTGGCCACTATCCAGTTGGAATGCCTGCTGAAACACGACCCGCGCCTCGCCGAACTTGTTCTCTTCCATCAGAACCACGCCCAGATTGTTCAGGGCGGGAACAAAGGTGGGATCGGCGTCGGTGGCGCGGCGCAACACCTTTTCGGCCTGGCCCAGGCGCCCCAGTTTCAGGTTGGCCGAACCGATGGCCGACAGCACATCGGCGTTCATGCCGTGCTGGGCGGCGGCGCGGTAATAAGAGGTCAGCGCTAGATCGTATTCGCCCGCTTCCATCAGGCGATGGCCCACCAGAAGACCATCGACCCCCTCTTTGCGGGGATCAAATCCGGGTGCCGTGCTGCCGGTGCGGTCGGTATTGCCCAAACCATTGCCCAAGGTGCAGGCCGCCAGAAGGGGCAGAACCACAATCAGCCGACCGGCCTTTGCAAGCACTTAATTCAAACCCCCACCCCCCAGAACCTTTGCGATGCCTGCCACCGAGGGGCCGATGAGAATGATCATCAGCGGCGGCACCGTGAACATCATTGTGCCCAGCGTCAGCTTGGTCGGCAAGGTGTTTGCTTTCTCTTCCGCGCGCATCACGCGCTTGTCGCGCATTTCAGCCGAATAAATCCGAAGCGCCTCGGCGATCGAGGTGCCGAAGGTGGCCGATTGCACCAGCGTCGTGACAAAGCTGGCGACATCGGGCACGCCCACCCGTTCGGCCATGTCTTTCAGCACCTGCACCCGTTCCTTGCCGGCCTTGGTCTCCTGCGAGACGATATCGAATTCTTCGGCCAGGGCAGGATAGCCCGCGCGGCTTTCACGGGCGACGCGGTTGATCGACTGATCCAGCGACTGGCCTGCCTCGACGCAGACCAGCATCATGTCAAGCGCATCGGGAAAACCCTGAATGATTTCGACCTGCCGCGTCTGCACCCGGCGCTGCACCCAGTATTGCGGCAGGTAATAGCCGGCAGCCCCGGGGATAAGCGTGGCCATGATCATGAACTGGGTGCTGACCTCTTGCTTGGAGGAAACCAGCATCGCGTAGATCACGCCCAGGAACAGCATCCCGATGCCCAGGGCGAACTGGGCAAAGTGGAACATCCGCACCGCATTCTTCGACCGATAGCCCGCACGCATCATGCGCAGCTTTGATGCGGTCATCTGCTCGACGTCCTGCGGCTCGAGGAAGCCTGCGAACTTTTCTAATTTGTCCACCTTGTCGCCGCCGCGGCGCAGGTCCTGCCCTGCCGTCTTGGCGGATTTTCCAGTGGATTCGCGTTGCTGTTTCAGTTTGGCCAGCGGGTCCGATTGCTTTTTCAGCATCATCGGCAGGGTCGCGACGATCAGGATCAGGCCCAGAAGGCCAATCGCCAGAAGCGGGCCAAGCGGCCCGAACTGATCGGTCAGGGGTTGGAAGAGGCCGGACAGGAATTCCATGATCCACTAGACCTTGATGTTGACCATGATCTTCATGAAGATCACGTTGATGACCAGAAAGGCGCCGACGACCAGCGCCATGGGAATGAAATAGGGCGAATCCTTCACCCCGTCGTAATAGTCGGGCTTGAGCATCTGGATCATCAGAAGCGCCCCGATGGGAAAGCCCGACAGGAACATGCCCGACCATTTCGCCTCGGCTGTGATGGCCTTGACGCGGCGGAACAGCTTGAAGCGGGCGCGGATCACCTTGGCCAGACCGTCAAGAATTTCGGCCAGGTTGCCGCCCGACTGCTGCTGAATGGTCACGGCGACGGCTAGGAAGCGCAAATCCTGGTTGTCCATGCGCTCGGCAAAGGCCTTGAGCGATTCTGCCACATCGCGGCCATAGGCCGCTTCATCCGCGATCAGGCCGAATTCGGTGCCAAGAGGGTCTGGCACTTCCTTGGCCACGATGCCGATGGCGTTGGAAAACGGATGGCCGACGCGCAAGCTGCGCACCATCAGCTCCACCGCATCGGGAAGCTGTTCCTCCAGCAGGGCGATACGTTTCTTGGCCTTGCGGTTGACCCAGACGTAAACGCCGCCAACCCCCATGCCAACCGCCACCAGAATGCGCACCGGCGTGCCGGCCGCGGTGCCGATGGTCAGGCCCAGATAGGCCAGAATGCCAACCAGAACCATCACCATGATCAACTGGCGAGGGGTAAAGGCGATGTTGGCCTTTTGCGCCCGGTCGGCCAGAATAGAGTAAAGCGGGATGCCCTTGGAATTGAGGTGCTGGCTCATCTCCTTGCGGAGCTGCTCCAGAACCTCTTCCCGGTTATGGTTCTTTTCCAGCAAGGCCAGACGGCGGCTCATGCGGCTGTTCAGGCTGATCGACTTGCCGAAAACGGTCAGATACAGGCCCTCGACCAGAACGACGACGGCGACGAAGATCAGGATATAGATGAGCGGGGCTGCGGAAAGCTGCATGGTCGCACCTAGATGATCGGTTCGTAGATCGAAGCGGGCAGGTCGTAGCCCCACTGGCGAAAACGGTCGGAGTAATGGCTGCGCACGCCGGTCGCATTGAAGCGGCCGATGATCTTGCCGTTCGGCTCGACCCCCAGGCGTTCGTAGCGGAAGATCTCCTGCATCGAGATCACCTCGCCTTCCATGCCGGTGATTTCGGTCACCGACACCATGCGACGAGAGCCGTCTTGCAGGCGGTTGGCCTGCACGATCAGGTTGACGGCGGCGGCGATCTGGCTGCGCACCGCTTTCAGCGGCATTTCGATACCCGCCATGGCGACCATGTTTTCCAGACGCGAAATGCCGTCACGCGCCGAGTTGGCGTGGATCGTGGTCATCGAACCGTCGTGGCCGGTGTTCATGGCCTGAAGCATGTCGATCACTTCCTCGCCGCGGGTTTCGCCGACGATGATGCGGTCGGGGCGCATCCGCAGCGCGTTGCGCAGACAGTCACGCTGGGTCACGGCACCCTTGCCTTCCACGTTCGGCGGGCGGCTTTCCATCCGGCCGACATGGACCTGTTGCAGTTGAAGTTCCGCCGTATCCTCAATGGTCAGCACACGCTCACGGTTGTCGATGAACGACGACAGCGCATTCAGCGTGGTGGTTTTCCCCGAACCGGTGCCGCCCGACACGATCACGTTCAGCCGAGTCGAGACTGCGGCTTGCAGATACAGGCCCATTTCCTCGGTAAAGGCGCCAAACCGCACCAGATCCGCGATGCCCAACTTTTCCTTTTTGAATTTCCGGATGGAAACAAGGCTACCGTCCACCGCAACCGGGGGCACCATGCAGTTGAAGCGGCTGCCATCGGCCAGACGGGCGTCGCAATAGGGGTTGGATTCATCGACGCGCCGGCCCACGGCGGACACGATCTTGTCGATGATCCGCAACAGGTGGCGTTCGTTCTTGAAGGTGATGTCGGTCAGCTCCAGCTTGCCCGCACGTTCGACGAACACGCGATTGGGTCCGTTGACCAGAATATCGTTGACAGTCTCGTCCTTGAGCAGGGGTTCGAGGGGGCCAAGGCCCATCACCTCGTCATACAGTTCCTGATTCAAGGTGGCGCGGTCGTCCTTGTTCAGGGCGACCGACATCTCATCCAGCGCCTCGGCTGAGATCGAGGCGATTTCCTGTTTCAGGCTGCCTTCGGTGGCATGTTCAAGGGCGGCAAGGTTCAGGTTGTCCAGCAGGCGCTTGTGCAGTTCCGTCTTCAGCTCTTGCAGGCGGTCCTTGCGCTTTTTCTCTTTGTCTTGCGCGGCCACTTCGGCGGGCAGGCGTGGAGTGGCAACGCCAGCAGGGCGGGCAAAGCCCGCTTTGGGGGCCGCCGAGGGGCCCGGGGTGGCGCTAGGCCGGGTCGTTGCCGGGCTGGCTTGTGTGACCGCAGCCGTCGTTGCCGGGCGTGCCGCTGCCCCGTCGGGTTTTTTGAACCGTGAAAACATTTATACCCCCAAGAATGCAGTGATCGAAAGGCCCGATCAGGCCTTGCCGGTTTCCACGGCCTTGTTCAGGTCGTACAAGGATTTCGCCAGTTTCTGGATGTCGCGGCGCAGCACGTTCTTGGCAGCACTTTCGGCCAGAGGCAGGCCATGGTCATTGGCTTGCGTCACCTGTGCACCGCCATCGGAAAGTTGCACTTCAAAGCTGATGTCCAGGCTTTCGGCCATGCGCTTGACCCGGCTTTTCGCCGACAGATCGGTGAATTTCGGGGCCCGGTTCAACACATAGCGCAGCTTTTCATGCGGCAGCCCCTCGGCCTTCAGGGCGCGCACCAGCCGCAGCACATTCTGGGCCGAACGCAGGTCCAGCTCCAGCAGCGCGAAGTACACATGCGCGCGCGTCAGAACCGCTTCGGTCCAGGCGACGATGGTCTTTGGCATATCGATGATGACAAAGTCAAAGTTGGCCTGCGCCATATCAATGATGCGGCCGATGTCGTCAGGTGTGACGATATCCAGCGGCAGCATGTCGGGCGGCGCGGTCAGCACATGCAGGCGATCGTTGAAGGTCAGCATGGCGTGCAGCAGGGCGTCGCTGTCCAACTGGGCGGCGTCCGACAGAACCTCGAACACCGCTTCCTTGCGCGGCAGGTCCAGATAGGTCGCCGCAGAGCCATACTGGAAATCAAGGTCGATCAGGCAAACCCGCGGGCCGCCGTTTTTCTCCATGCCGGCCAGTTCCCAGGCAAGATTGGTGGCAAGGGTCGAGGCCCCGCAACCACCCGCCAACCCGTGAATCGGCAGTACCACGGCGTTACGGTCGCCCTTGGCCTTGAAGGTCGGATGCTGGCCTTCAACAGGCTCGGCATGATCGGCTGCGGGGGCCACAGATGCGGCTGCGGCGGCGGGCGCGGGCTGGGGCGCAGGTTTGCGAATGCGATCAATCGCTTCGTGCAGGGCGCCGGGGGGCAGCGGGTAGGGCACGAAATCATCCGCCCCAAGCCGCAGCATCTGATGCAGCGCGATCGGGCTTACCTGATCGGCAATCAGAATTACCTTGATCGATACCTCTTTGGCGGCCCGGATGATGCCGGTGATCTTGTCCAGATCCGCTTCATCCTGATCGTTCACGGCAAGGGCAATGAACTCCATTCCCGATGCGTCGGGCTGGCCGAGGAATATCATGGCATCGTCAAAGCTCAGGTCGCCCCAGGCCTCGCCAAGTTCCTTTTCCATCTCGTCGATCAGAAGATCGAAGTTCTGAACGTCCCGCGATACCGTGCAGGCCAGAAGCGGTGCCGGTTCAGGTTGCAAGCTAGCCACGCTCGTCATCTCGCCTCATGTCCTTCCGTTTACGGTCCGGACCTGCCCATGGCACTGCCCCGATGACCGGCCGCAGATCATGCGGCAGACTGATCCCATTGATGCGAACCTGTCGGGGGAAGTTGGCGAGATTGGGGCTAAAAAATCGTCAATCTTTGAATTTTAACGGTTTGACCCCGAATGCCAGAAACGAAAAGGGCCGCCGAAGCGGCCCTGACCAGTTTGCCAGGCGATTCTGTTATTTGGTGGGATCGACCTGGGTCTGTACCTGCGCGTTTTCGGGATGTTGCCGCGCGCCCAGGTCCAGATAGTTGCGCATGATGATCGCGGCATATTTGCCATTGATGACCATGGGGTTGGTTTCGACAAAGCCCGAGACTTCGGTAACCGTGCGGCGGTTGCGCTGCTCGGGGCCGGGGGTCTGGATGACAGGGCGGGTCTTGCCGTAGGAAACCACCGCCTCAAGCCGCGAGGTGCTGATGCCTTCGCTGGCGAAATAGGCGACAACCGCCTTCGCCCGGCGCAGGCCAAGCGCCTTGTTATAGGCGTTCGAGCCGACCAGATCGGTGTGGCCATAAACGCGGAACCGCACCTCGGGGAATTGCCTGATCCAGTTCGCCTGCTGGTGCAGAACGGCGCGGGTTTCCGGGGTCAGGTCTGACGAATTGAAGGCGAAGGTGATGGTGGTCGGCACTTCGTTGGCAAACCGCTGACCCAAGGCGACCTGGGCATCGATCTTGCCGGTCATCACCAGTTCATTGTTCATGGTGGGATTGCCGAAGGTGCCGTTATCCACATCGGAGCCAAGCTCGCTGTAGAATTCGGTGGGATCGCAGGCGGCAAGGCCCATGACCATCAGGGCAGCAGAGGCAGAGAGGAAAAGCCGCGTGCGCATCATCTGCCTTACTCCATCACATAGCCGTAGGAGCCGGAAAAGTCCTGTTTGGCGACTTCGCCCGCAGCACCCTTCTGCTTGCCCACGACATCGCCGAACAGGAAGAAATCCTTTTCCGACGGCAGTTTGACACGATCAGTCGGCAGGGCCAGCGCCTCGCCCCGCGTCGGGCTGACCAGATGCGGCGTGACGATGATCACCAGTTCAGACTGGTTGCGTTCGTATTCCGAGCTGCGGAACAGCGCACCCAGAACCGGAATGTCGCCCAGCCATGGCACCTGGCCCTTGAGATTGCGGAAGTCGTCCTGCAACAGCCCGGCGATGGCAAAACTTTCGCCGTCGCGCATCTCGACCGTGGTCGAGGTTTCGCGGCGTTTGAAGGCGTTGAGGCTGAAGCCATTCGACTGAAGCGAGACCGAGGTGTCGATCGACGAAACGGCGGCGTTGATTGTCAGGTTGATCTGGTCGCCATCAACCACCACCGGGGTAAAGTTCAGTTCGACACCGAAGGGTTTGTACTCCACCGCCAGGCCGCCGTTTCCGTCCACCACGGGGATCGGATATTCACCACCGGCCAGGAACTTGGCTTCCTGCCCCGAAAGGGCGGTCAGGTTGGGTTCGGCCAGGGTGCGCACGGCGCCCTTAGATTCCAGCGCTTCCAGAAGGACGGCGAATTCAAGCGATCCTGCGGTAAAGCCCAGCCCCAGACGGCCCTGAGCCTCGTTCGGCGAGGTGATGGTCTTGCCGTCGAGCAGGTCTTTGAGCTTGCCGCCATCGGCCAGAACACCCGAACCGGCAGTGATGCCGACATCATTGCCGCCCGCCACACCCAGCGAAGCGCGCAGGTTCTTGGAAACCGACCGCTGCATTTCGGCAAAGCGCACCTTCAGCATCACCTGCTGCGTGCCGCCGACCGTCATCAGGTTCGATACACGCTCTGGCGCGTAGCGATTGGCCAGATCCAGCGCACGGTCCAGCTTGGCCGTGGACGAAACCGTGCCCGACAGCACGATGCCGTCATTGGCGGTGCGCACCTCGATCCGCTCGCCCGGCAGGATCTGTTGCAGGCGTTCCTTGAACTCGGCGATATCGGGGGTGACGTGGACGTCGATGTTGGTCAGAAGTTTGCCGTCCGCACCCAGTAGGGTCAGCGTTGTTCGGCCAGGCGTCTTGCCCAGGACATAGATCGATTTCTCTGACAGGGTCGAGATATCGGCGATGCCGGGGTTCGCGATCGAAAGTTCGGCAAACGGCGTATCGCTTTCAACGACGACCGCGCGGTTCATCGGCACGTTCAGCGGCGCGCTTTCGCCCCCCGTCAGAACCCTGAGGGTCGGACCCGCCGCAACCGTCATTGGCGCAGCCGCAAGCGCAAGCCCGAACATGGCTGCCTTCACTAGGCTTCGAATCTGCATGTGATCTGCCCTTTCGATCACGCCTCATTGCGGGTCTTTTCGCCCGTTCATTCAACAATACTGCCGGAGTTACGCTTTTTTTGCAAGAATCAAACGGTTGTCGGGGTTTCCTGATGTGGATAACTGGCAACAGCCCAATCCGTCGCGCAAGGTTATGCGACACGCCACAGCATATGGGGCCGCATCTTGCTATGCGGCCCCGGCTTCTTGAGAAGCTTCAGTTGGTGCAGGGGATCGGAATGTCCACTACATCTGCGCCCTTGCGAGTGCGGATGGTGCAAACCTTCTCCTGAACCGGCGCGGGCGCGGGGGCGGCGTCGGTCAGGCCAAGCAGTTTCTTGCCATCCACCTCGACCAGTCCGTTTACCGCCGTGTCGCCGATGCCGACCAGCGACATCACGAGACGACCGGTGGCTTGCGCCTGGGCCAGCCGGGCAACCTGTTCGGGGCTTGCGGCCACGGTCATTGTGCGGCTGGTGATCTGGCCTTCGCTGGCGGCCTGCTTGTCCTTGCGGTCAACGGCGATCACTTTCATACCGCTTTCGATCAGGCGGGTGATGTCGCCTTGGGTACCCTCGGCGTTGCCGGTCCAGTAGATATCGACATGATCGCCCGGTTGCAGGAAGTCGGCGGCATCAACGCGAATGGCAAAGGCCCGCATCCCCTTTTCCAGATTGCCGGTCAGGCCGGGCGATACACCGGGATCGGTGACGTTGACCGCCAGAAGGGGTTCGAACTTTTCGATGTCGCGGGTGACGAAACGGTCCCCCTTGGCATTCTCGGGAAACAGTGCAGCTTCCTCGGTAAAGGCGCCATCGGGCAGGGCGTTGTTCTGCCAATAAACCAGTTGCACATCCTCTTTGGCGAGGGTCTCACCATAGGCCTTGGCTTTGGTCACGACATAAATCTTGGTCAGGCCGCCGGTCTCGGCGATCAGGGCCTGTTCGCGCTGCGCGGCGCTTTGTTGCTGGTTGATGTAATTTTTCGCCAGAAATACGGCGGCACCCGCAAGGGCGACACCCACAACCAGAACCAGTCCAAAAATCATACGCATCTTTTTCGTGCCTTTGCCTGCCCGAGTCTGCCGGTCCGGTTGTCGTTACGGGTTGTTGCCGTAGCCAACCTGAACCGAGGTGATGTAATTAGCGGTGCCCTGCGAAACGCTGTCTGTCCCATAGGCGATTGGTGTCAGTACCAGGATGGCCATGCCGACAATGGCGGCGGTCAGAACAACCCAATCTACCGTGACGGCCCCCGATTCATCGGAGAGCAGGAAGTGTTTTGCTGCTTTCATCATGCTGCGGGGTCTCCTGGGCGCGGGTCAACGGGACAACATATCCATTGAAGAGGGTGAGCACGGATTACGGCACAGTAATGGCAGTTATGCGGAGGTCTGAGGCCATTTGCAGGGCCGCGGATGAATTTCGGGTCGGTGCCCATCCGGCGGTTTGGCGGCGATGACCGGCCCGCTGGTTTGCCCTGACAGGAACTTGTCAAAGCTGGCGCCGATCTGGCCGGGGGAACCGCTGCTTTCTGCGGCTTGTCGGCCCAAGGCATGGCCCCTTTAGCAAAAAGGCCGCCCTCAGACGAAGGCGGCCCATTTCGTAAGACCGTCGCCGGAATTACGGGTTGTTGCCGTAGCCAGCGTTGGTCGAGGTCAGTTGGGCGTTGATCTTGGTCGAAAGGCCGGTGATGCCGCCGCCAACGGTGTTCATGACAACGATGCCCAGGCCGACGATCGCAGCGGTCAGCACAACCCAGTCAACGGTCACAGCGCCGGATTCGTCGTTCTTGAAGGACTTGAAGATGTTCAGCAGTTTCATGGTATATCCCTTTCCCGGGTAATGATGATCTGGTCTCACCGCTGCGACGTTTTCTTTGCTTCGGGTCTCTGGTCCGTCGCCATCGCATCGGCTTGAGACGAATACACCCCTCTTTCGTGGCCCAAGTTTGGAAAGACATAGGCAGTTTTGCCGTAATTTAAGAAAACGCTAAGAATTCACTTAAGGTATTGATTCAAGGCGAAATATTTTCACGTTTTGTCGATTCCGCCAAGATTGGGGCGTGTCCTTGCCGCCAGATCCGGCCACAATTGCCAAGAGCCTGTTGCGAAATGCTGGCGCAATGGGCCGGATTCGGGAAGAATGGTGCCAACTAGAACAAAGCAGGCATCCAACGCGATGCGCATACTGGCAGGCACGGTTTCGGCGATTCTTCTGCTTGGCTTTGCCCATGGGGCAGGGGCCGAATCAACCGTGCCAACCGATTTTACCTTCAAGCGGGTGAAGGTGGGTGACGGGCTGCCAGGCAAGCGCATTACCGTGCAGATCGACCCGGCGGAACAGGCGCGCCTTTTGGCGGCGCTGCCCAAGGTTGACCCCGATGGTGTCGATGTTCCCACCGCCGATCCCAAGGCCCCGGAAGGGCCGCTGCAACCGGCGGCACCGGCCGGTGCCTCTTATGACTGGTTCTGGAACACCGTGCCCGTTGCGCGCGACAAGGTGGACGGGCGCTATGGGCTGGCGATGGCCACGCTGTCACAGGGGCCCTCGGGGGCGCAGGTGGCGGCCCCCCGGCTGCAACACATGCAAGAGATCGCCGACAGCTATGGCACCGAGATACTGAAGGCCACGATCGGCACGGACGTGTCGCCCGCCCTGGTTCTGGCGGTGATCGGGGTGGAAAGCGCGGGCAAGCCCAAGGCCGTCTCTACCGCAGGTGCGGTGGGGTTGATGCAGTTGATCCCGGATACCGCCAGCCGCTTTGGCGTGACGGATGCGACCGATCCCGAGCAGAACATCAAGGGCGGGGTCGCCTATCTGGACTGGCTGATGAAGCGGTTCGACCGCGATCCCCTGATGGTGCTGGCGGCCTATAACGCGGGCGAAGGGGCGGTGGATGCCAACAACGGCGTGCCACCCTTCGCCGAAACCCGCGATTATGTGCCCAAGGTGCTGGCGGCCTGGCAGGTGGCGCAAGGTCTGTGCCTGACGCCGCCCGAACTGGTGACCGATCCTTGCGTCTTCAAGGTGATCAGCGCCGATGTGGCGACAAGGGCACCCAAGGGCTAGGGCAACCAAGGGCCCGCCCTGCCGCCAACTCCCCTCGCAAGGGGGAGGGGGCAGCGAATGATCTGCGTTCCGCGTTAAACCGCGAAAACATCCGCCCATTCGGGATGCTTTTTGCGCGTGGCATTCACGAAGGGGCAAAGCGGCATCACCTTGTAGCCATTGGCGCGCGCATCGGCGACCAGTGCCTCAACCAGTTTCAGCCCCGCGCCCTGACCCCTGAACGCATCCGGCACGCCGGTATGGTCTGCGATGATGAGCGTGGGGGTGGTGACGGAAAAGGTCAGTTCCGCCTCGGCCCCGTTGGCCCGGATGACAAAGCGGCCCTTGGTGGGGCCGCTTTCCTTTTCCACGATGAAATCAGTCAACGATCGTGGCCTCCGTTGCGGCGCGCAGCTCGGCTTCGGTCACGCCATCGGCCAGATCGACGATCTTCAGGCCGCCCGGCACCACATCCAGCACGCCCAGATTGGTGATGATGCGGTCAACCACGCCCTTGCCGGTCAAGGGCAGGGTGCAGGCCTTCAGCACCTTCGATTCGCCGTGCTTCGAGGTGTGGTCCATCACCACCACGACACGACCGACGCCAGCCACAAGGTCCATGGCCCCGCCCATGCCTTTCACCAGCTTGCCCGGGATCATCCAGTTCGCAAGGTCGCCGTTCTCGGCCACCTCCATCGCGCCAAGGATCGCCATGGCGATCTTGCCGCCGCGGATCATGGCGAAAGACTGAGCAGAATCGAAATAGGCGGTCTGGGGCAGTTCGGTGATGGTCTGCTTGCCCGCGTTGATAAGATCGGGGTCTTCCTCGCCCTCATAGGGGAAGGGGCCCATGCCCAACATGCCGTTTTCCGATTGCAGCGTGACCTCGACGCCCTCGGGGATATAGTTGGAAACCAGCGTCGGAATCCCGATGCCAAGGTTCACATACCAGCCGTCTTGCAGCTCTTGTGCGGCCCGTGCCGCCATCTGGTTGCGGTCCCACATGGATCAAGCCTCCCGCTTGCGGACAGTCCGCTGTTCGATGCGTTTTTCATGAGCGCCCTTGATCAGGCGATGCACATAGATGCCGGGCAGGTGAATGCTGTCGGGGTCCAACGACCCCAGCGGCACGATTTCCTCGACCTCGGCGATGCAGACCTTGCCGGCGGTCGCGGCGGGCGGGTTGAAGTTGCGCGCCGTCTTGCGGAAGACGAGGTTGCCCGACGGATCGGCCTTCCACGCCTTGACGATGGAAATATCGGTGACGATGCCGGTTTCCAGCACATAGTCCTTGCCGTTGAAGGTCTTGATTTCCTTGCCATCGGCAATCACCGTGCCCACGCCGGTCCGGGTGTAAAAGCCCGCAATCCCCGCGCCGCCCGCCCGCAGCCGTTCGGCCAGCGTGCCTTGTGGGTTGAATTCCAGCTCCAGCTCGCCCGACAGATACTGGCGCATGAATTCGGCATTCTCGCCCACATAGGACGAAATCATTTTCTTCACCTGCTTGGTCGCCAGCAACACGCCAAGGCCGAACCCGTCAACGCCCGCGTTGTTCGAGGCGATGGTCAGATCCTTGGTGCCCGCATCGCGGATCGCGGCAATCAGCAGTTCGGGAATACCGCACAGGCCAAAGCCCCCGGCGGCAATCGTCATGCCATCAAACAGCAGGCCATCCAGCGCCGCCTTGGCATCGGGGTAGATTTTCTTCATCGGCAAGCTCCTCCCGACGCGAAATGTCGGTCGCGCGGATGGTGAAAGATTGCCATGGCAGGCACCATCCGTAAGAATACTTAGAGAGCTAAGTAGAGGGCATGATGCGCGACCTTGAGCGGCTGGGGTTCCAGCACGCCCCCGACGCCACGCTGATCCTGGCCGACCGCGTGATCCTGCGCGCCAACCTGCGGGTAGAGGCGGTGTTCGGCTGGTCGCCAAAGGAGCTGGAGGGCCAGTCGATCCGCCTGCTTTACCCCGGCCAGACCGATTATGAAGTCATCGGCGCCCGCGCCCGGCAGGCGATGCAGGAAACCGCCGTTTACCATGACGAGCGGTTCATGCGCCGCAAGGATGGGCAGGTGCTGTGGATGGAGGCGCGGGGCACCGCGCTGGACCGCGCCGACCCGCAGCGGCTGGCGATCTGGACCTATCGCCCGGTCGAGGGGCAGGCTGGGCCGGAAAGCCACCTGACCGCCACCGAAAAGCGCATCGCCCGCTATCTGGTGAACGGCTTTACCTCGAAGGAAATCGCGCTGGCGCTGGCCTGTTCGCCCCGCACGGTCGAGGTGCACCGCGCCAACATGATCCGCAAGACCAAGGTGCGAAACAGCGCCGAGCTGGTCAGCCGGCTGTTGTCTGGCGTGGGCGCGGGCTAGGCCTTTTCGGGTCAGGACGGGCTGGGGGCGCTTGCCTTGGTCGTTTCGGGCAACGGGCTTCCCGCCGCGCGCCTTCCCCCGCCCCTCTCCCCTCCCACCAGGGGAGGGGAAGCGCCCAGCTCAAGGGTCGCGTCCGTCAAGCCCGGCCAATGCGGACTGCCCCGTTCTTTCCCGAAGCCCGCGCTGCCCCCCGGAGGGTCAGGATTTCGTCCACAAGGTCGTTCGACACACCCACCCTTTTCCCCGCCGCACGACCCGGATATGGTCACCACTCTGGGCCCGCGTGGTGGAATGGTAGACGCAGGGGACTTAAAATCCCTAGCCGCAAGGCGTGCCGGTTCAAGTCCGGCCGCGGGCACCAGAGGTCACCCACATTTCGAATGCCCGCAGTCGGTGCAGGTCATGCAGCCTTCTTTCATCACCATCGCATAGCTGCCGCAGGACGGGCAGGCCTTGCCGCGCGGGGTTTCGCCCACCACCATCACTTCGGCCTTGGGGTCGGATTTCAGGCCCATGCCCTCGCCCTCGATAAAGCCGATGGAAATCAGGTGCCGCTCGATCACCCCGCCGATGGCAGCCAGGATCGAGGGGATGTAGCGCCCTTCCATCCAGGCGCCGCCGCGCGGGTCGAACACGGCTTTCAGTTCTTCCACCACGAAGGAAATGTCGCCGCCGCGGCGGAAGACCGCGCTGATCATCCGGGTCAGGGCGACGGTCCAGGCGAAATGCTCCATGTTCTTGGAGTTGATGAACACCTCGAACGGGCGGCGGTGGCCGGCGATGACGATGTCGTTGATGGTGATGTAAAGCGCGTGTTCGCTGCCCGGCCATTTGACCTTGTAGGTCTGGCCCTCCAGTGCCGCCGGACGGTCCAGCGGTTCGGAGAGGTAAACCACCTCGCCCCCCGTCTGCGGCTGGGCTGCCACCGGCGTTTCGGCCTTTTCCGAAACCGTCAGAACCGAACCCGTCACAGCATTGGGGCGATAGGTGGTGCAGCCTTTGCAGCCCTGATCCCAGGCGGCCATATAGACCTCTTTGAAATCATCGAAGGAGATATCTTCGGGGCAGTTGATGGTTTTCGAAATCGAGGAATCGATCCATTTCTGCGCTGCGGCCTGCATCTTCACATGGTCAAGCGGCGGCAGGGTCTGGGCGTTGACGAAATAGTCGGGCAGGGGGGCGTCGCCCTTGAGTTCCCGCCACAGGCGGACGGCGTAATCGACCACTTCCTCTTCGGTGCGGCTGCCGTCCTTTTGCAGAACCTTGCGGGTATAGGCATAGGCGAAGACCGGCTCGATCCCCGAAGACACGTTACCGGCATAAAGCGAAATGGTGCCGGTGGGAGCAACCGAGGTCAGCAGGGCATTGCGGATACCGTGCTTGGCAACGGCGTCGCGCACATCGGCATCCATGCGGGCCATGTTGCCCGAGGCGAGGAAGCCCTTGGCGTCGAACAGCGGGAAGGCGCCCTTTTCGCGCGCCAGATCAACCGAGGCAAGGTAGGACGACCGCGCGATCGCGTGCATCCAGGCGTCGGTTTGCGCAGCACCCTCATCCGAGCCATAGCGCAGGCCCAGCATCAGCAGCGCATCGGCAAGGCCGGTGACGCCAAGGCCGATCCGGCGCTTGGCGGCGGCCTCCTGCGCCTGCTGGTCCAGCGGGAAGCGGCTGGCATCGACAGTATTGTCCATCATCCGCACGGCGGTGCGCACAAGGTCATCAAGTGCGGCAAGGTCCAGTTCGGCCTTGTCGGTGAAGGCCCCCGTGACCAGCGTCGGCAGGTTGATCGACCCCAGCAGGCAGGCGCCATAGGGCGGCAGGGGCTGCTCACCGCAGGGGTTCGTCGCGGCAATGGTCTCGGCATAGCCAAGGTTGTTCATCTTGTTGATGCGGTCGATGAAGATCACGCCCGGCTCGGCGAAATCATAGGTGTTGCGCATGATCCGGTTCCACAGATCGCGCGCCTGCACGGTTTTATAAACCTTGCCGTCGAAGGTCAGTTCCCACGGGCCATCGGCCTTGACCGCATCCATGAAGGGATCGGTGATCAGGACCGACAGGTTGAACATGCGCAGCCGGGCCGGGTCTTTCTTGGCTTCGATGAATTGCTCCACATCCGGGTGATCGCAGCGCATGGTGGCCATCATCGCGCCCCGGCGCGAACCGGCCGACATGATGGTGCGGCACATCGCATCCCACACATCCATGAACGACAGCGGGCCAGAGGCATCGGCCGCCACGCCCTTCACCTCGGCTCCGCGCGGGCGGATGGTGCTGAAATCGTAACCGATGCCGCCGCCCTGCTGCATGGTCAGTGCGGCCTCTTTCAGCGCATCGAAAATGCCGCCCATCGAATCGGGGATGGTGCCCATGACAAAGCAGTTGAACAGGGTGACATTCCGGCCCGTGCCCGCGCCTGCGGTGATGCGGCCTGCGGGCAGGAACTTGAACCCCTCCAGCGCCTTGTAGAACTTGGGCTCCCACTCTGCCGGGTTCTTTTCCACCACCGCCAGCGCACGGGCAATGCGATGCCAGCTATCCTCGACCGAGCCGTCGATCGGGGTGCCGTCCGCCTCTTTCAGGCGATACTTCATATCCCAGATTTGTTCGGCTATAGGCGTAGTGAAGGCGGTCAATGGGATATTCCTTGTGGGCGTTCCTGCGGAACGCCCAAGATACGCCCCATGTCAAGTCGGGTCAACTTGAAGTCCGCTCACCCAAGACTATCCTTTGCGGCAGGAGAACCCGAGTCGTGACCCATCTGAATATCCTCAAGCTCTGCGTCGGTGCCGAAAGCGTGGAAGACCTGTTGCAATGGCAGGAACAGAACGCCGACCGTTGGGCGCCCGGCACGGCGGAACATATCACCCGCATGTGGCCCAAGCGCGCGGATGAGGTGCTTGCAGGTGGCAGCCTTTACTGGGTGGTCAAGGGTGCGGTGCTGTGTCGCCAGCGGATTGTCGGGCTGGAACCACGCCGCGGATCGGACGGGATCGAACGCTGCGCCATCGTGCTTGACCGCGAGGTGGTGCGCACCGAGGCCGCCCCCCGCCGCCCGTTTCAGGGCTGGCGCTACCTAGACCCTGCGGAAAGCCCGCGCGACCTGCCAAATGGTCGGGCGCTGGATGATACGTTGCCACCCGCCCTGGCGCAGGCCCTGGCCGAAATTGGCCTGCGCTAGCTGTTGACTCCGCCGAATCCGTGTCTATAAGCGCGCCACGGTCCCCGAGGGCAACTTCGGGGACTGTTCATTGGTGTTGGTGGCCCCCGCAAGGGGATGCCTGTCGCCCGAAAGGGAAAAGGACAACGCCCTTCGCCGGGCTGAGGCCCGAAAAGTGGGAACCGGTTTTCGGGCAAGCCGAAAGCTGGAATAACGAAGGAGATCAGCCGTGACCAAACGCACCGCTGCCAAACATAAAATTGACCGCCGCATGGGCGAGAACATCTGGGGTCGCCCGAAGTCGCCGCTGAACAAGCGCGAATACGGCCCCGGCCAGCATGGCCAGCGCCGCAAGGGCAAGCTGTCGGACTTCGGTACGCAGTTGCGCGCCAAGCAGAAGCTGAAAGGCTACTACGGCGACCTGACCGAAAAGCAGTTCCGCAAGATCTACGGCGAAGCCGAGCGCGTGAAGGGTGACACCGGCGAAATGCTGGTGGGCCTCTTGGAGCGCCGTCTGGACGCTGTGGTTTACCGCGCCAAGTTCGTCCCGACCATCTTCGCTGCCCGTCAGTTCGTGAACCACGGCCATGTCACCGTGAATGGCCAGCGCGTGAACATCGCCTCTTACCGTGTGAAGGAAGGCGACGTGATCGAGGTTCGCCAGAAGTCGAAGCAACTGGCCATCGTGCTGGAAGCCGTCGCCCTGACCGAGCGTGACGTGCCGGACTATCTGGAAGTTGACCACAACAAGATGACCGCCAAGTTCGTGCGCACCCCCGGCCTGTCGGACGTGCCGTACCCGGTTCAGATGGAACCGAACCTGGTCGTCGAATACTACGCGAAAAACTGATCTTTTCGCCTTGCAGTTTTCCGAAGGCCCGCCATATCAGGCGGGCCTTTTTCTTTTCCCACCATGAGGTTGCGCATGACCAAACCCAGCATTGAAACCCGGTTTGAACGGACCCTGTTCGGCGCACGCTGGCTGATGGCACCGATGTATCTGGGCCTCGTTGTCAGTCTGGCGATGCTGCTGGTGACGTTCATCAAGGAAATCGCCTATTACGCGCCGCAGGTTCTGACCATGACACCGGATCAGACCATTCTGGCGATCCTGACCCTGATCGACCTCAGCCTTGCGGCCAACCTTCTCTTGATTGTGCTGTTCTCGGGCTATGAGAATTTCGTGTCGAAGTTCGACATCGCCGATCACGAAGACCGGCCCGACTGGATGGGCACGGTGGATTTCTCGGGGCTGAAGATGAAGCTGATCGCCTCGATCGTGGCGATTTCGGGGATTCACCTGCTGAAGGTGTTCATGAGCCTCGGCAAGAACGAGGGCAGCTATGCAGTGTCGGAAACCACGTTGAAGTGGATGGTGGCAATCCACCTGACCTTTGTGGTCTCGGGGGTGCTGCTGGCGCTGATGGACTGGCTTGCGGCCAAGACAGACAAGCATTGACCGTCGGCGGCGGGGGCGCTTCGCCCCCCGCACCCCCGAGAGTATTTGGAAAGGTGCAAAACAGGCCGAGCGCGCTTGCTCTTGCACCTTTGAAAATACTCAGGGGGTGAGGGGCGAAGCCCTGTGAACCGCTCCGGGTTTGCCGGAG
>DDEX01000041.1 GCA_002336845.1 Rhodobacteraceae bacterium UBA1943 | reverse complement strand
CGTAAGCCTGCGGCGAGGGCCGTCTTGAGCTGGTTTCTGTAGCCCGGCTATCGAGTGTCCTTATGGACGCACACGAAGACACCCCCCGCATTCAGATTTTGTCGGTTTCCGATACAGGTCGCCGTCGTCGGTGGACGGATGATGAGAAGATCCGGATCGTCGAGGAAAGCCGTCGCGATGGCGTGACGCTGGCCGAGGTGGCGCGGCGGCATGAGATTTCGCGGTCGATGCTTTACGATTGGCGTTATCGGCACAAACTTGGGTTGCTTGGTGCCCCGGCGGCTTTCATGCGGCTGGTTCCGATGGACGGTGGCCCCAGGCCTGACGTCGTGCCACCCCTGCCAGCGCCGCAACCCCCTGCGATGACCATTGATCTGGGCGATCGCTATCGCATCACGATCCCCGCAGGCTTTGACATGGAAACAGCCGCACGGTTGCTCAACGGCCTGGTTGTCGGCCGATGATTGCCTTTCCATCTGGGGCGAAGGTGTGGATTGCGGGCGGAGTGACGGACATGCGGTGCGGGATGAACAGTCTGGCGCGACGCGTCCAGCAGGGGATCGGCCGTGATCCGCACGGGGGCGAGATCTTCTGCTTTCGGGGGCGCAAGGGCGACCTGATTAAGCTTTTGTGGCACGACGGGGTTGGCATGTCGCTGTATTTAAAGCGGCTGGAGGCTGGGAAGTTCATCTGGCCGGTGAGCCAGAGCGGGGCCGCCGTGCTAGTCTCAGCGGCGCAGCTCGGCTACCTTCTTGAGGGGATCGACTGGCGCAATCCACGCTGGACGCAACGGCCTGCTTCAGCAGGTTGAAGGGCGATAATCTCTTTGTTTTATTGGACTATTCTTGGGCTTTGTGGTAGGTCTTCGGCATGTCGGAGACCCACTCGGAGATCGATATTCTGCGTGCTGCCCTTGTCGCGGCAGAGGCCCGCGCTGCGGCGGCCGAAGGGGCATTGGTCGCGGCCAAGGGTGAACTGACCCAAGTCCAGGCCGTGGTCTCAGCGGCTGAGGATATGATCCGGCACCTGCGACTGCAGATCGCCAAACTCCGGCGTGAACAGTATGGCCACAGCGCCGAGCGCCATGCCCGGCTGATCGAGCAACTCGAGATGCAGCTCGAGGATCTCGAGGCAGACCTTGGGGAAGATTGTGCCAAGGCTGATGCGCTCCCCACGAAGACCACGGTCACCACTTTCGAACGCCGCCGCCCCGCCCGCAAGCCGTTCCCCGAACATCTGCCCCGCGAGCGCGTGGTGATCGAGGCGCCGGCTGCCTGCACCTGCTGTGGGTCGGCACGCATCGTGAAGATGGGCGAAGACGTCACCGACACGCTGGAGGTCATTCCCCGGCAATGGAAGGTTGTGCAGACCGTCCGCGAGAAGTTCACCTGCCGCGACTGCGAGAAGATCAGCCAGCCGCCGGCCCCCTTCCACCCCACACCTCGGGGCTGGGCTGGCCCCAACCTGCTGGCCATGGTGCTCTTTGAGAAGTTCGGCCAGCACCAGCCGCTGAACCGGCAGACCGAACGCTATGCCAAGGAAGGCGTCGAGATCAGCCTTTCAACGCTGGCCGATCAGGTTGGGGCCTGTGCCGTCGCGCTGCAGCCCTTCCACGATCTGATCCGCGCCCATGTTCTCGGAGCGGAACGATTGCATGCCGACGACACGACTGTGCCACTGATGGCCAAGGGCGGCACGCAGACTGCCCGGCTTTGGACCTATGTGCGGGACGACCGGCCCTTTGCAGGCGGGGCACCACCTGCTGCGCTCTATTCCTTCTCTACCGACCGCAGGATGGAACACCCGACCCGGCATCTGGCGGGCTGGAGCGGCATCCTGCAAGCCGACGCCTATGGCGGCTATAACGGCGTTTACGATGCGGCCCGCAAACCCGCACCGGTTCTGAGTGCCCTGTGCTGGAGCCATGCCCGGCGGAAGTTCTTCGAACTGGCCGACATCAAGGCCATAGCCCGCAAGGGCAAAAAGGTGGCAGAGGAGATCTCGCCCATCGCACTCGACGCGGTCAAGCGCATCGATACCATCTTCGATGTCGAGCGCGCGATCACAGGCCTGAGCGCCGAGGCGCGCCATGATACCCGCCAAAGGCTGGTGCGCCCGATGGTTGAGGACCTGCATGACTGGATGCGGGCCGAGCGCGCCAGGATGTCGAAGCACAACCCCGTCGCCAAGGCCATCAACTACATGCTTGATGACGACGGTCGCTGGGCCGCCTTCACCCGCTTCCTCGACGACGGCCGCATCTGCCTGACGAACAATGCCGCCGAACGCGCCCTGCGCGGTATCGCCCTCGGTCGCAAGGCCTGGCTCTTCGCCGGATCACCCCGTGGCGGCGACCGCGCCGCTTTCATGTATTCCCTGATCGTCACCGCCAAAATGAACGACGTCGATCCGCAGGCCTGGCTGGCCGATGTTCTGGCACGACTGCCGGACATGCCGCTGTCGCGCCTGCAGGAACTGCTGCCGTGGAATTGGGCCCACACTGCACAAAGGATCGCCGCATGACCCTCATCGCCCGTCTCAGGATCTTCCTGAATGATGTTGATCCGCAGCCGATGCGCCAGATCGAGGTGCCGCTGAAGATCAGGCTCGACCGGCTGCATGAGGTGGTCCAGGCCGCAATGGGCTGGACCGACACCCATCTCTACGAGTTCCGCGCCGGTGGTGCCGGCTGGGGCGTGCCCGACCCGGACGGCTTTTACGACGGCCCCATGCCCGCAAAGAAGACAACGCTGCAAAAGGTCATCGAGGATACCGGCACCAGGACGATCCAGTATGTCTACGACTTCGGCGATGACTGGGACCACAGCATCCGGATCGAGAGAGTCAGCGAGGCCACCCCGGGCACAAACTATCCGAGGCTTCTGAAAGCCAGCGGAGCATGCCCACCCGAGGACGTCGGCGGAGTCCCCGGTTACGAGGAATTCCTCGAAGCCCTCGCCGATCCGGAACACGAGCAGCACGATGACATGGTTCGTTGGTCAGGCAGACCATTCGATCCCAACGATGCCCGTATCGACAGGATCGTCGAACGCTTGGAGCAACTCGCCAAGAAATGGACTCCACGACCCGGAAAACCCAAAGCCACAACCTGAGAAATCAAACCCGCCACGGCCTACGCCGGATGGTTACCCTGCTTCCTGGCAAGCTCGCGGCCTTTCCGCGCATACGTGCGCGCCG
>DDEX01000085.1 GCA_002336845.1 Rhodobacteraceae bacterium UBA1943 | reverse complement strand
GCCCGGAAGAAACCCCGGAATTCGCTGACCGTCTGGTCGCGATCAACCGCGTGTCGAAAACCGTCAAGGGTGGCAAGCGCTTTGGCTTTGCCGCACTCGTCGTTGTTGGCGACCAGCGTGGCCGCGTCGGCTTCGGCAAGGGCAAGGCCAAGGAAGTGCCGGAAGCGATCCGCAAGGCGACCGAGCAGGCCAAGCGCAGCCTGATCCGCGTGCCGCTGAAGGACAGCCGGACGCTGCACCATGACATGGAAGGCCGTCATGGCGCTGGCAAGGTCGTGATGCGGACGGCTGTTGCCGGTACCGGCATCATCGCCGGCGGCCCGATGCGCGCCGTGTTCGAAATGCTGGGCATTCAGGACGTTGTGGCGAAGTCGATCGGCTCGCAGAACCCCTACAACATGATCCGGGCAACCATCGACGGTCTGAAGTCGGAAACCTCGCCCCGTCAGGTCGCGGCTCGCCGTGGCAAGAAGGTGGCCGAGATTCTGAAGAAGCCCGAAGCTGAAGCAGTGGAGGCTTGATCATGGCCAAGAAAACCATCGTCGTGAAGCAGGTGGCCTCGGCCGCCCGTCGCCCTGCCGTTCAGACCGCGACCCTGAAGGGTCTGGGCCTGAACAAGATGCACCGCACCCGTGAGCTGGAAGATACCCCGGCCGTGCGCGGCATGGTGAACAAGATCTCGCACCTTGTGCAGATCATCGAAGAACGCGGCTAGGGGGAACCCCCTTTGCCCAAGGCGCCCCGGTCGAAAGGCCGGGGCGTTTTGCATTGTGGTGTCGCAATCGTGCGCCCGAATCCCTGACGTTGGGTTAAGCTGGCTGCGTTGCCATCCGGCAAGATCCTTTGGGAGGAGGAAGAAATGGCGGAACTCAACGGCGGCTGTGCCCATGTGCATACCCATGCCAAGGCAGGCCCGATCGACAACCACGTTTGCCACTGCAACGTCTGCAAGGGTGTGACGGGGCAGCAGACCACCCATGTGGCCTTCTTCAACTATGGCGACCTTGAGGTGGACCACCCCGAAAAGCTCAAGCGCGTGCCTTTCAACAAGGACAACCCGAACGGCCCGCTGGAGATCTGCCTCTGCACCGATTGCGGCGCGGCGATCATGCTGGACGACAAGCAGCACCGTATCCGCGTCGCCGTGCCGAACATCATGGGCTATGACGACGCCAATTTCCCCAAGGCGACCTATCACGCCTTCTATGATACGTCGAAGGGGTATCCCAAGCCCGACGACGGGCGCCCGGTGTATGAGGGGCTGCGACCGGATTTCGTCTGGCCGAAGGGCAGTTAAGCGCAAAGGTCGAGCCGGCCTGCAAAGATTTTCTAGCCGGCTCCCCTTGGAGACTGTTCTGGCAAGGATAGGGGATAAAGTGAAAGTTCCGGCCTGCATTCAAATCTTAATTTTAACGATCCTGCTGGCAGGGTGCATTCCGTCAATGCCAGTCAAAGTGACAACGCCACCGTTGAATGTGCATTACAATTCAAAGGGCGCAGCCCTTGCTTCCCGCGCGAACTACGCACGGATGGAAGTGAGAGCCTATGAGAATGTGGGTGTGAAACGTGTCTGGATCGAGGATCGTGTCGGTGTGCCTTGCAAGATCAGAAGTCCCTACTTTTCCGTCGACCTAAAAACGCCGGCTGCGGTCAGTATGCCTGTATTTGGTAGTGAAACCCCACTAGCAGTGTTGACCTGCGTCTATGACGGTGAAACTCTCAGCGCCAATGTCTATGCCTCATCCGTCAGCGGTGAGGGCTATCAGTATAGTGAACAGTCGATGATCTTCAAACGCTGAAGAATTTGACACCTTTGCAAGTGCAACAGGCTCGGCTATACGCCCCCGGTGGCCACAAGGGCCACGACTCACAATCAAGAAAAGCCGTGGTCGCCCCGTTTTCGCTTCGGGGGCGTTTCCGGCAAGGAGAAGCGACATGAAACTGAATGAACTCCGCGACAACGATGGTGCCGCGCGCAAGCAAAAGCGTGTGGCCCGTGGTCCCGGTTCGGGCAAGGGCAAGACCGCTGGCCGTGGTATCAAGGGCCAGAAATCGCGTTCGGGCGTGGCTTTGGGTGGCTACGAAGGCGGCCAGATGCCGCTGTACCGTCGCCTGCCGAAGCGCGGCTTCAACAAGCCGAACAAGCTGCATTACTCGGTGATCAACCTCGGCCTGATCGAGAAGTTCATCGAAGCTGGCAAGCTGGACGTGAAGGCCGAAATCAACGAGGACGCGCTGGTCGCTGCCGGTCTCACCTCGACCAAGCGCGACGGCATCCGCATCCTGGCCAAGGGCGAAATCAAGTCGGCGGTCAAGCTGAACGTCACCGGCGCTTCGGCCTCGGCGGTCGAAGCGATCAAGGCTGCGGGCGGTTCGATCACGGTCAAGGCCGCTGCGGCGGAATAACGGGTTGTGAGCGGACGCAAGACCGCTTAAATCCATCCCAGTTTTCCCGCGCCGCCGACCGGAGAACGGTTCGGCGGCGCAGTCATGAAAGAGACCGGACATGGCATCTGCTGCAGAGCAAATGGCGGCGAACCTGTCGTGGGGGGCGCTTGGCAAGGCGACCGACCTGCGCCAGCGCATCTTCTTCACGCTTGGCCTTCTGATCGTTTACCGCCTTGGCACCTATGTGCCGGTCCCGGGCATCGACGCCGAAGCGCTGCGCAACTTCATGGACCGTGCAGGCCAGGGGATCGGCGGGATGCTCTCGCTGTTCACCGGCGGCGCGATCAAGCGCATGGGCATCTTTGCCCTTGGCATCATGCCCTACATCTCTGCGTCCATCATCATCCAGCTTTTGTCGTCGATGATTCCCGCCTGGGAAGCGATGAAGAAAGAGGGCGAGCAGGGCCGCAAGAAGATGAACCAGTACACCCGCTATGGCACGGTGGCACTGGCGACATTCCAGGGCTGGGGCATCGCAGCCTCGATCCAGGCGGGCGGTCTGGCGCATACGCCGGGCCTGTTCTTCACCTTGTCCTGCGTCATCACGCTGGTCGGCGGCACCATGTTCCTGATGTGGCTGGGTGAGCAGATCACCGCCCGGGGTATCGGTAACGGCACCTCGCTGATCATCTTTGTCGGCATCGTCGCCGAAATTCCGCGTGCCCTCGCCCAGTTCTTCAGCGCAGGCCGCGCTGGTGCAATTGCGACGCCGGTCATCATCGGCGTGCTGGTTATGGTAGTCGTGGTGATCGCGGCCGTCGTGTTCATGGAGCGCGCGCTGCGCAAGATCCACATCCAGTACCCCCGCCGTCAGGTGGGCATGAAAATCTATGACGGTGGCTCGTCGCACCTGCCGATCAAGGTCAACCCGGCGGGCGTGATTCCGGCGATTTTCGCTTCGTCGCTGCTCCTGTTGCCAACCACGATCTCGACCTTTTCCGGCGCGCAGACCGGGCCGATCATGTCCACGATCCTGGCATATTTCGGGCCGGGCCAGCCGTTGTATCTGGTGTTCTTCATCTCGATGATCGTGTTCTTCGCCTATTTCTATACCTACAACGTGTCGTTCAAGACCGACGATGTTGCCGAGAACCTGAAGAACCAGAGCGGATTCATCCCCGGTATCCGCCCCGGCAAAAAGACCGAGGAATACCTGCATTATGTGGTAACCCGCATTCTGGTGCTGGGTTCGGCCTATCTGGCGTTGATCTGTCTGCTGCCGGAGATTCTGCGCGATACCTTCTCGGTGCCGTTCTACTTTGGCGGCACTTCGGTTCTGATCGTGGTGTCCGTGACCATGGATACGATCAACCAGATCCAGTCGCATCTTCTGGCGCATCAATATGAAGGTCTGATTGAAAAGTCGAACCTGCGCGGCAAGAAGCGGACTGCCCCCAAAGCCCCTGCGCGTCGCTGAGGAGAGACAATGACGAATATCATCCTGCTCGGGCCGCCCGGTGCCGGAAAAGGCACTCAAGCCAAGCGGCTGGTGGACGAACGCGCCATGGTGCAACTGTCCACCGGCGACATGCTGCGCGAAGCAAAAACATCGGGCACCGAGATGGGCAAGCGCGTCGCGGCCATCATGGACCGGGGTGAGCTGGTCACGGATGAGATCGTCATCGGCCTGATCGAGGAAAAGATCGGGCAGGGCGCGGGGGGCGGTTTCATTTTTGACGGCTTTCCCCGCACCTTGAAGCAAGCCGACGCATTGGGGCAGTTGCTGGCCAAGACCGGCCAGAAACTGGCGGCCGTCATCGAGATGCAGGTGGACGATGCGGCCTTGGTCGCGCGGATCACTGGTCGCTATACATGCGGCAATTGTGGCGCGGTTTATCACGACGTGACCAAGCCGACCGCCGTGGCGGGCACCTGCGATGCCTGCGGCAGCCATGACTTGCGCCGCCGGGCGGATGACAATGAGGATGCGCTGAAGACGCGCCTCATGGAGTATTACAAGAAAACCTCGCCCCTGATCGGCTATTATTATGCCAAGGGGCAGCTATCGTCTGTGGACGGTCTGGCGGAAATGGACGTTGTTGCAGCGGCCATCTCGAAAGTTCTTGACAAGGCATGAAATCCGGTGCGGGCCGCTTGACGGCCCGCCGGAAAGCCCTTACAGCACGGCGTCCCGCTGCGGAATCGCCCGCTGACGGGTTTCTCGTGATATCGCAAAAGTCACGAGAAGATCGTTGCTCTGGTTCGCCGGGGCAGTTGTGAAAAAAGGTTCTGGCAAGACGGAACCGCAACCGAAAGGAAGCTACGCGTGGCACGTATTGCTGGCGTCAACATCCCGACCCAAAAGCGCGTTCCGATCGCGCTGACCTACATCACCGGCATCGGCCCGCATTCCGCTGGCCTGATCTGCGAGGCGCTCAAGATCGAGCCCGCGCGCCGCGTGAACCAGCTTACCGACGCCGAAGTTCTCGCGATTCGCGAGTATATCGACGCCAACTTCACCGTCGAAGGCGACCTGCGTCGTGAAGTTTCGATGAACATCAAGCGTCTGATGGATCTGGGCTGCTATCGCGGCCTGCGTCACCGCAAGGGCCTGCCGGTCCGCGGCCAGCGCACTCACACCAACGCGCGTACCCGCAAAGGCCCTGCAAAGGCCATTGCCGGCAAGAAGAAATAAGGGGGCGCAGACATGGCACGCGATACCAAAACCGCCCGCACGAAGAGAAAAGAGCGCAAGAACATCGCCGCTGGCGTGGCGCATGTGAACTCTTCGTTCAACAACACCAAGATCCTGATCTCCGATGTGCAGGGCAACGCCATTTCGTGGTCGTCGGCTGGCACGATGGGCTTCAAGGGCTCGCGCAAATCGACGCCCTATGCCGCCCAGATGGCCGCCGAAGACGCGGGCCGCAAGGCGCAGGAACATGGCGTGAAAACCCTGGAAGTCGAAGTGCAGGGCCCCGGTTCGGGCCGTGAATCGGCGCTGCGCGCGCTGGCTGCCGTCGGCTTCAACATCACCTCGATCCGCGATGTGACGCCCCTGGCGCACAACGGCTGCCGCCCGCCGAAGCGCCGCCGCGTCTGATCGCCTTTCTTAGGGTCGGGCCATCCTGTTGCATGGCCCGGCCTGACTATTTCTGAACCTCGGGCGTCTCCTGCTTTTCCGGACATGGGCAGGCGACTGGAATGGAGGGAAGTCCATGATCCACAAGAATTGGCAAGAACTGATCAAGCCACAGCAATTGGTCGTCAAGGCCGGGCCGGATGCGAACCGCACCGCCACGGTCATCGCCGAACCGCTGGAGCGTGGTTTCGGTCTGACGCTGGGCAACGCCCTTCGCCGCGTGCTGCTGTCCTCTTTGCAGGGGGCTGCCATCACTTCGGTGCAGATCGATAACGTCCTGCACGAGTTTTCCAGCGTTGCCGGCGTGCGCGAAGACGTCACCGACATCGTGCTGAACCTGAAAGGTGTCGCGCTCAAGATGGAAGTCGAGGGGCCGAAGCGCCTGTCGATCTCGGCCAAGGGGCCGGGCGTCGTGACCGCTGGCGACATTTCGGAAACCAACGGGATCGAGGTTCTGAACAAGGACCATGTGATCTGCCACCTCGACGATGGCGCCGACGTTTACATGGAACTGACGGTTTCGACCGGCAAGGGCTATGTCTCGGCCGACAAGAACCGTCCGGAAGATGCCCCCATCGGCCTGATTCCGATCGATGCGATCTATTCGCCGGTCAAGAAGGTCAGCTACGAAGTGCAGCCCACCCGCGAGGGGCAGGTGCTGGACTATGACAAGCTGACCATGAAGATCGAGACCGACGGCTCGCTGACGCCGGATGACGCAGTGGCCTATGCCGCACGCATCCTGCAAGACCAGTTGGCGATCTTCGTCAACTTCGACGAGCCGGAAGCCGCCAAGGCGGGCGAGATCGACTCGGGTCTGGAATTCAACCCGCTGCTGCTGAAGAAGGTTGACGAGCTGGAACTGTCGGTTCGTTCGGCCAACTGCCTGAAGAACGACAACATCGTCTATATCGGTGATCTGATCCAGAAAACCGAAGCCGAGATGCTGCGCACCCCGAACTTTGGCCGCAAGTCCTTGAACGAAATCAAGGAAGTTCTGTCGGGCATGGGTCTGCACCTTGGCATGGAAGTCGAGGATTGGCCGCCGGAAAACATCGAAGATCTGGCCAAGCGTTTCGAGGACCAGTTCTAAGAATGATGGGGGGCGGCAACGCCCCCCGCAAATGCCCGGACCGCCGGGGAACATATGGGCAATCCCGCCCCAACGACGCCGGATCAACGCAATCCGGCAACACAAAGCAAAACGCGATAGGAAAATACCATGCGTCACGCTCGCGGCTACCGCCGCCTGAATCGTACCCACGAACACCGCAAGGCGCTGTTCGCCAACATGGCCGGCTCGTTGATCGAGCACGAGCAGATCAAGACCACCTTGCCCAAGGCCAAGGAACTGCGCCCGATCGTCGAAAAGCTGATCACGCTGGCCAAGCGCGGCGACCTGCACGCTCGTCGTCTGGCCGATGCCCAGCTCAAGGAAGACAAGCACGTTGCGCGCCTGTTCGAAATTCTTGGACCGCGCTACAAGGACCGTCAGGGCGGCTATATCCGCATCCTGAAGGCGGGCTTCCGTTATGGCGACATGGCGCCGATGGCGATCATCGAATTCGTTGACCGCGATCCTTCGGCCAAAGGTGCGGCTGACCATGCGCGCACGGCTGCAGAAGACCTGGCAGAAGAGTAATTCTGGCAACAGCCTGTGGAAAAGTCCGCCCTTGGCGGGCTTTTTTTATTGCTTGGCAAGGTTTTGCGTGGCTTTTCGAATGTGGTTGGCAGGAATGTGCATGGACAAATGCGCCGTGCAATCTAAAGTTGCTCAAGATTCGTAAAGGTATCTAAATCGTTATGACTGTGAAGTTGGCGCTTGATCGGGAACTGCATCAATTGACGCTTTTTGCGCCGGGTGGTTATTCCATCGGTCTGCATATCCGCTTTACCTCACCGCTTTTCATGTTTCAGACCTATGATCAGTCGTGGCAGGACCATTACACCGAAAATGGCTATGTCCTGCGCGACCCGATGGTCGCCTGGGGGTTTTCGACCACGGGAACGATCCGGTGGAGTGATCGGTCGCTGCCCGATCCGTTCAGCCTGTTCAAAGAGGCGGCGAAATACGGGCTGCTGTTCGGCGCAACCATCGCCTGTGGGCCGATCAAGTCACGGACCATTGCGTCGTTCGGTCGGGCCGACAGGGAATTCTCGGATGACGAGATCGCGGCGATCGAGGCCATAGTCCTGCGGATGCACGACATGACCGAACCGCCGGAAGAACTGACCAAGGCCCAGATCGAGGCGCTGCGCTGCATTGCGGGGGGGGATCGCATCGCGGCGGCGGCGGCCAAGCTGGGAATTTCAGAAAGCGCGCTGAAGGCCAGAATAACCTCCGCTCGCATCCGTTTGATGGCCCGGACCACCGCCGAGGCCATCCAGCGGGCCAAAGACTACCGTTTGATGTAAAGACGACCCCCGCGTGGAGTGACTGCCATCAACCCCGAAGGAGCCTGCCATGCTGACAACCACGCTCTCGTTCGCTAACCTGCACCAACATGGCGAGCTGTTCGCCAACATGCTGCGGGCCCGGCGAGAGCTTTTCATCGTGCATAACAAGTGGAAGCTGCCCGAAGCCTTGGGGATGGAATACGATCAGTATGACACACCGGCCAGCCGCTGGGTGGTGGTTCATGACGAACAGGGCAAGGTGATGGCGGGCAACCGCCTTACCCCCACCACGGCCCAGTGCGGCATCTACACCTACATGATCCGGGACGCGCAGCGTGGCCTGCTTGATACGATTCCCGATACGTTGCTGTTTGACGAAGCGCCTGTGGCCGAGCATATCTGGGAAAGCTCCCGTCTGTTTGTTGCCCATGATGTGCCAGCCGCGATCCGCCGCCGGGTTCATGCCCAGCTGATTTCGCAATTGGGGGATACGGTGCGCAGCCTTGGGGCAACGCATTGCCTGACGCTTCTGTCGGCCACCTGGCCGCGTTGGGCGGACCGGGTTGGAGTGAAGATGAAAGCCATGGGGCCGGTGCTGGAGATTGACGGCATCGATAACCAGGTCGTGATGATGGATTTCTCAAGCACGCTTCACTAGCTGCGATCAGCATGGCACCAATTGCGCGGGCTTGCATCGCAAGCCCGGCATGAACGGAGGTCATATGCGCCGCCTTGCAGCCCTGTGCTTTATCAGCTTCCTGCCCGTCATGGCTGCGGCCGAAACCTCGGTGCCGCAAAGCCTGCCACAGGTACAATTGTCGTTTGCACCGATTGTCAAAGCCGCAGCCCCGGCCGTGGTAAACATCTATGCCACGCGTGTCGTGCAAGAGCGCAGCAGTCCGTTTTCCGGCGATCCGTTCTTCGACCAGTTCTTCCGCGATCTTGGTCCGGCAACGCCGCGGATCCAGAATTCCTTGGGGTCGGGGGTAATCGTCGCAGCGGATGGCATCGTCGTGTCGAATTATCATGTCGTCGAGCAGGCCACAGATATTCGTGTCGTGCTGAGCGACCGGCGCGAATTCCCGGCCAAGGTTCTGCTGGCCGATCAGGGCGTCGATCTGGCGGTGTTGCAATTGCAGGGTGCAGGCGGGCTGCCCGCTTTGCCGTTGCAGGATTCGGATGCGTTGCAGGTGGGTGATCTGGTTCTGGCCATCGGCAATCCTTTCGGGGTGGGGCAGACGGTTTCCTCTGGCATCGTGTCCGGGCTGGCGCGCTCTACATTGTCGGTGGGTGACGGGCGGGGCTATTTCATCCAGACCGATGCCCCGATCAATCCGGGCAACTCCGGCGGGGCGCTGGTGGACATGAATGGCGCGCTGATCGGAATCAACACGGCGATCCTGACCAAGGGCGGCGGCTCAAACGGCATCGGCTTTGCCATCCCATCCAATCTGGTTTCGGCAGTTCTCGCCCAGGCCCGCGACGGGGCGACACGATTCCAGAGGCCATGGGCTGGCGTTTCCGGGCAGGAGGTCGATGGCGGGATGGCTGAGGCGATGGCGATGCCCCTGCCGCGCGGCGTCGTGCTGACCGCATTGCACCCGCTCAGCCCGTTTGTGGCAGCCGGGTTGAAGCCGGGCGATGTCGTGCTGCGCTTGGGCGCGTTCGAGACGAATACCCCGCAAGAGATGATGTTCCGGTTGAACACTCTGGGCATCGGCGCCTCAGTGTCGGTCACCTATCTGCGCGATGGCCAAGAGAAGATGGCGACGCTGACCCTCTCGCCGCCGCCCGACGATCCGCCGCGGCAGACCACCGAGATCACGCAGGATGTCGCCTTGCGTGGTGCAACGCTGGTGCGCATCAACCCCGCGGTGGCTGACGAGTATGACCTGCCTGCCGACGCAACGGGCGTTCTGGTGGCCAAGGTTCAGGATATCGCCGCCAATGTCGGTCTTGCACCGGGCGACGTTCTGATGGCGATCAACGGCGTTGCGGTGAAAAGCCCCGGCGATGTGATGGCGCTGTTGCAACAAGACAATCGTCGCTGGCTGCTGGATATACAGCGCCAGGGCCAGATGATGCGCTTGCGTTTCCGCCTCTAGCGGTCGGGGCGCGCTGCGCTTACCTTGGGCGCATGGCCGATCTGTTCGACAGTCCCTCCACCCAGCCCCATCGTGACGCGCCCCGTCCGCTGGCCGACCGTCTGCGCCCGAAAACGCTGGCCGAGGTGATCGGGCAGGGGCATGTGCTGGGGCCAGAGGGGCCGCTGGGCGCGATGCTGGCGGCGGGTAGCCTGTCATCGCTGATCCTGTGGGGGCCGCCGGGGGTGGGCAAGACCACGATTGCGCGGCTGCTGGCGGATGAGACCGATCTGGCCTTTGTCCAGATCAGCGCCATCTTCACCGGCGTGCCTGAACTGCGCAAGGTGTTCGAACAGGCGAAGATCCGGCGGCAGAACGGGCAGGGCACGCTGCTGTTCGTCGATGAGATCCACCGTTTCAACAAGGCACAGCAGGATGGGTTTCTGCCCTATATGGAGGATGGCACCATCCTTCTGGTCGGGGCCACGACCGAAAACCCCAGTTTCGAGCTGAACGCAGCCCTGCTGTCGCGGGCGCAGGTCATCGTTCTGGAACGCCTGTCGCCCGCCGATCTGGAGCGGATGACCCAGCGCGCTGAAAAGGAGTTGGGCCGTCCCCTGCCGCTGAGTGGCGAAGCGCGCGAGGCAATGGTGGACATGGCCGATGGCGATGGCCGGGCGTTGTTGAACCTGATCGAGCAGGTCGCGGCATGGCGGGTGGACAAGCCTCTGTCCCGTGACCAACTGGCCCAACGCCTGATGCGCCGCGCCGCCCGCTATGACAAATCGGGTGAGGAACATTACAACCTGATCTCCGCCTTGCACAAATCGGTTCGCGGCAGCGACCCGGATGCGGCGCTGTACTGGTTCGCCCGGATGCTGGAGGGCGGCGAAGACCCGCGCTTTCTGGCCCGCCGCATCACGCGCATGGCGGTTGAGGACATCGGCCTTGCCGACCCGCAGGCGCAGGGCATTTGCCTCGATGCCTGGAACACCTATGAACGCCTTGGCAGCCCCGAAGGCGAATTGGCGCTGGCCAATGCTGTGGCCTATCTGGCGCTGGCGCCGAAATCGAACGCGATCTATGTCGCCTACAAGGCGGCGCGGGCATCGGCCCGCGAAACCGGCAGCCTAATGCCGCCCAAGCACATCCTGAACGCCCCGACGCGGTTGATGAAAGACATCGGCTATGGTGCGGGCTATGCCTATGACCACGATGCCGAAGACGGCTTTTCGGGTCAGGACTACTTCCCAGAGGGCATGAAACGACCGGTGTTCTATTCGCCCTTGGAACGTGGTTTCGAGCGCGAGCTGAAAAAGCGCGTCGATTACTTTGCCAAATTGCGGCAGAAACGGCAGGGCGGCTAGGCCTGCTTGACTTTCCGGCCCCCCATGCCCAAGGAGGCGCCATGCTGACAAACATCCTTTCTGTCGCCCTTGGCGGGGCCATTGGTTCGGTTTTGCGCTATCTCACCAATGTGGGATTTCTGCGCGTGATCGGGCCCGGGTTCCCTTGGGCGACGCTGGCGGTGAACGTGGTCGGATCGTTTGTGATGGGCGTGTTGGTCGAGCTTTTGGCCCAACGCGGCGGGCAGCGGTTCGCGCCCCTGCTGATGACCGGCCTTCTGGGCGGGTTCACCACATTTTCCGCCTTTTCGCTGGACAGCGTGACCCTGTGGGAACGCGGCCAGCCCGAACTGGCGCTGGCCTATGTCGGCGCCTCTGTCCTTCTTTCGCTGGCGGCCATCGTGCTGGCCATGCACCTGCTGCGAGGAGCCTTCGCATGAGCGGCGTGAAAACCCTGACCGTATCCGAGGATGAGGGCGAGCAGCGGCTGGACAAATGGTTCAAGCGCCGCTTTCCCCATGTGACCCAGGGGGCGGTGGAAAAAATGTGCCGCACCGGGCAGGTTCGGGTGGATGGCGGCCGGGCGAAGGCATCCGACCGCGTGGCGCCGGGGATGACCGTTCGCGTGCCCCCGCTGCCGGATGCCGAAGCGCCGTCGCGACCGCGCCCGGATGGCATCAGTGCTGCGGATGTAAAGATGATCCAGAATGCGGTGCTGTTCAAAGACGAGCATCTCATCGTCTTGAACAAGCCTGCGGGCCTGCCGTCGCAAGGCGGCTCTGGCCAGGGCGACCGCCATGTCGATGGTCTGACCGAGGCCCTGAAGTTCGGCTACAAGGATCGGCCCAAGCTGGTGCATCGTCTGGACAAGGACACTTCAGGCGTCCTGATGCTGGCGCGCACCGATCGCGTGGCGCGCGCGCTTTCCGAAGCCCTTCGCCACCGCGAGGCGCGCAAGATTTACTGGGCGGTGGTGGCCGGTGTGCCGCATCCGCGCAAGGGCTCGATCAAGTATTACCTGATGAAGGCGCCGGGCCATGGCCGGGGCGGCGAGGGCGAGAAGATGGTCTGCATCCATCCCGCCAAGGCCGCCGAACACCCCGAGGCCAAGCGCGCCCATACCGACTATTTCACCCTGTGGTTCCTGGGAACGCGCCTGTCGTGGATGGCGCTGGAGCCTGTGACCGGCCGCACCCACCAGTTGCGCGCCCATATGGCCGAGCTGGGGCACCCGATACTGGGTGACGGCAAATATGGCGGTTCGGGGTCGGAAAATCTGGGGGACGGCTGGGGCGCGACGATTGGGGGCGAGATTTCCAAGAAGCTGCACTTGCACGCCCGCAGCCTGACCATTGAACACCCGATCACCAAGGCGGTGATGACCTTTACAGCGCCTTTGCCTGACCACATGGCCCGCACCTGGAAGGCGCTGGACTGGAAGGAAGACGACGTGCCCGCTGATCCGTTCGAGGTGTTCAAGTGAGCGCATGGCAGCCAAAGCGATTCTGGAAAGACGCGGTGGCCGAACCTTGCGAGGGTGGCTTTACGGTGCGGCTGGATGGCAAGCCCGTGAAAACCCCGGCAAAGGCAGCCTTTGTTCTGCCAACCTTGGCCATGGCGCGCGCCGCTGCCGCCGAATGGGCCGCGCAGGGCGACGTGATCCGGCCCGAAACCATGCCCGTCACCCGCGCCGCCAACTCTGCCATCGACAAGCTGGGCCACCAGTTTGCCGAGGTCGTTGACCTTTTGGCCGAATACGGCGGCAGCGACCTGCTGTGCTATCGCGCGACGGGGCCGCAGGCGTTGATCGACCGTCAGGCCGCTGCCTGGACTCCACTGCTGGATTGGGCGCGCGCCGAACTGCGGGTTGACCTGCGCGTCACCGCTGGCATCGTTCATATCGCGCAGCCACCGGAAGCCCTGGCCCGTCTGCGCGCCGAACTGGCGGCGGCGACGCCCTTCGAGCTGGCCGCGTTGCACGACCTCATTGCGATTACCGGCTCTCTGATTCTCGGGCTGGCCATTGCGCGCGGCCGTCTCACCGCTGCTGATGCTTTCAGCAAAAGCCGAATCGATGAGCATTGGCAGAGCGAACTTTGGGGCGAAGATGAGGAAGCAGCCCGGATTGACGCCCAAAAAGCCGCCGCTTTGGAAGAGGCCGCACGCTTTCATGGCCTTTGCCGCTAACATTCTTTCTCAGGAAGGCGACCAGACATTCCTTCCGAACCACGGGTCCGCTTTGAAAAGGAATAAATCTTGTGTGGGTGACAATCGCGCGGTTTCGCTTGACCTTTCCAAAGCCGATGGCCGATGATGCCCGACACTGGCGGTACTTTCCCGCCTAACAGACTGTCACCTGCACAGGGAAGCAGGGATAAACCGCCACCCCTCGAAGGGTGGCCCACAGGAAGAGGTTAGAATGAAGAAATCCGTATTCCTCGGCACCGTCGCCGCCGCAACGCTGATTGCGGGCATGGCTTCGGCGACCACGCTGGAAGATGTGAAAGCCCGCGGCCAGTTGCTGTGCGGCTCGAACACCGGCCTGACGGGTTTTGGTGCGCCCGATGCCAGCGGCAACTGGACCGGCCTTGACGTGGATGTCTGCCGTGCGGTCGCTGCCGCGGTTCTTGGCGATTCCACCAAGGTGAAATTCGTACCGCTGACCGGCGAAACCCGCTTTACCGCGCTTCAGTCGGGCGAAGTTGATGTGCTGATCCGCAACTCGACCTGGACCTATTCGCGCGACACCGACCTGAAGCTCGATTTCGTCGCGGTGAACTACTACGATGGTCAGGGCTTCATGGTGAAGAAGGATCTGGGCGTTTCCTCCGCCAAGGAACTGGATGGCGCAACCGTCTGCATCCAGTCTGGCACCACGACCGAACTGAACCTGGCCGACTTCTTCAAGACCAACAAGATTTCCTACACGCCGGTCAACGTGGCGGATGACGCCGAAGCCCTGCGTCAGTTCGAGGCAGGCGCCTGCGACGCCTATACCACCGACGCTTCGGGCCTTGCCGCCAGCCGCGCCGGCCTCAGCAACCCGCAGGATTATGTGATCCTGCCGGAAATCATCTCGAAAGAGCCGCTTGGGCCGGCCGTGCGCCATGGCGACAGCGCCTGGGGTGACGTTGTTCGCTGGAGCTATTTCACCATGCTCATCGCCGAAGAAAAGGGGATCACCAAGGCGAATGTCGATGAGATCGTCAAGGCAGCGACCGACGATACCAACTATGACCCCGAAGTGCGCCGCCTGCTGGGCGTCGATGGCGACATGGGCAAGCTGATGGGTGTGGATGCCAAATGGGCCTATAACATCATCAAGCAAGTCGGCAACTATGGCGAAAGCTTCGAAGCCAACGTCGGCACCAACACCCCGATTGGTCTGGCCCGTGGCCTGAACGCGCTGTGGACCCAGGGCGGTCTGCAATACGCGCCGCCGCTGCGCTGATCACACTGACTTTCGGGCGCGGGGATAATCTCCGCGCCCGGTTTCTTTTTGAAAAGCTGGCGTAGGGATCTGTCCCGCCACAATACCGCAACAGACGGTTGGCTGCCAGCATAGGGGGATAAATGTCGCTCGCGGACCCTGCGCCGAAAGCTGGCTTTCGGCTGTCTCAACTTATCTACGACACACGCTATCGCAGCTACACGATTCAGGTCGTGGTTCTGTTGTTGCTTGTCGCGGTGCTGATCTGGCTGGTTAACAATACCATTGCCAATCTGGCCGTTCGTGGCAAGGACATCAATTTCGACTTCTTGTGGAGCAGGGCGGGCTATGACATCGGGCAGACCCTGATACCTTATACCAATGACAGCACGCATGGCCGTGCGTTGGTCATCGGGCTGTTGAACACCTTGCTGGTGGCGGTGTTGGCCTCGTTCTTCGCCACGGTCCTTGGCGTTGTTGTGGGCGTGTTGCGGCTGTCGAACAACTGGCTGGTCGCGCGCCTGATGACCGTCTATGTCGAGGTATTTCGCAATATTCCGCTGCTTTTGTGGATCATTCTGGTCTTCGTGATCCTGGGCGAAACGCGCCCCGGCCCCAAGGACTTCAAGGTCACGCCGGAAATGACGGCTGCGGGGCAAGAGCCCGCCGCATCGATGTGGTTCTGGGATACGGTTGCTGTGACCAACCGCGGCACCAACATTCCGCGCCCGCTGCTGGAACATGGAATTGGCAGCTTTGAGATTCTGGGTGTGCCGATCAACCTGTCGGTGATCGCGACGATCCTGGTGCTGATCGGATCGGTCTGGGTCAACCGGATTTTGCTGCGCAAGGCCACCGCCGTGCAAGAGGCGACCGGCACTCGCCCGACGACCTGGTGGAAATCGCTTTTGATTCTGGTGGTGCCTGTGGTGGCCCTGCTGGCTGCGATGGGCCTGCATTTTGAATACCCCGAGCTGAAGGGGTTCAACTTTCAGGGCGGAATATTGGTGTTCCACAGCTTCACCGCGCTTTTGGTTGCGTTGACACTGTATTCGGCCACCTACATCGCCGAGGCTGTTCGCGCGGGCATTCAGGCAATTTCTCGCGGTCAGTCCGAGGCTGCTCATGCCCTTGGCCTGCGCCCTGGCCGCACGATGAGCCTTGTGATCATGCCTCAGGCCCTTCGGGTGATCATTCCGCCGTTGATCAGCCAGTATCTTAACATCACCAAGAACACGACGCTTGGTATGGCGATCTCGTACATGGACCTCAAAGGTACGCTGGGGGGCATCACCCTGAACCAGACTGGCCGAGAGCTGGAGTGTATGTTGCTGATGATGCTGATCTATCTCGCGCTCAGCCTGCTGATTTCGGCGCTGATGAACATTTACAACAACGCCGTCCGGCTGAAGGAGCGCTAACATGGCATCGCCCCTTTTCGTACGAAATGAGATGCTGCCCTCGCTGCCGCCCCCGGCCCGAGAGAGCGGCGTGGTGAAATGGCTGCGCGAGAACCTGTTCTCATCAGCCCTGAATTCAGTTCTGACGGTACTCGCGGGTCTGGCTGTGTTGTGGCTGGCCAGTTTCATCCTGCCTTGGCTGGCCCATGGCGTCTGGAATGCCAGCTCGGTGGCCGAATGCCGCGAGAAGGTCGCGGCCAGCTTTGGCCCCGATGCGGCCGGTCCGTGCTGGGCGGTGATCCGGCTGCGCTGGAACCAGTTCCTGTTCGGTCTTTATCCGCAGGCGGAGTACTGGCGGCCAACCACGGCAGCGGCTTTGCTGATGGTCTCGCTTTCGCCTGTGCTGTACTACGGCCTGCGGCGCGCGGCCCTGAACATCACCGTTACGATGACGGTGTTGCTGGTGCTGGCGTTGATCGGGCTTGGCACCGACTGGCTGCATATTGCGATCTCGGTCGCGATCATGCTGGCGCTTGCGGCTGTTGCCTCAGTGGCCCCGAAACGGCTGTTGTGGCTGACCCTGCTGTTTCCGTTCATCGCCTTCTTCCTGATCTGGGGCGGGCCCGTCTGGACTGCGGTTGGTGCGCTGGCAGGTTTTGTGATTTTTGCCGGTGTCTGGTTTCTGGCGCAGAAATCCGTTGGTGTGGTCGTCGGGGCGGGCATAGCCCTTGTCGTTGCGTCGCTCTGGTGGACCAGCCTGCAAGGCACCGTGACCGGCGCTTTGGCTACGGCCTTGCCTTGGGGGCTGCCCTATGTCGTATCTGACAACATCGGCGGCTTCCTTCTGGCCTTCGTCATCGGCATCACGGCAATTTCCGCCTCCTTGCCGATTGGCGTCCTGCTGGCGCTTGGCCGCCGGTCGGACATGCCGCTGATCCATTCGCTTTCGGTGGGCTTTATCGAGTTCTTCCGGGGCGTGCCGCTGATCACGGTTCTGTTCGCTGCGAACTTCCTGCTGCTGTATTTCCTGCCGCCGCGCACCAACTTTGACCTGATCCTGCGGGTTATCATCGTGGTGATCATCTTCGCTTCGGCCTATATCGCCGAGGTGATCCGGGGGGGCCTTGCTGCCCTGCCGCGCGGGCAATACGAGGCAGCGGATGCCCTGGGGCTGGATTACTGGCAGGCGCAGCGGCTGATCATCATGCCGCAGGCGCTGAAAATCTCAATTCCCGGCATCGTCTCCAGCTTCATCGGCCTGTTCAAGGATACCACGCTTGTGGCCCTTGTCGGCCTGATGGACCCGCTGCAAGGCGTTACCAAGATCGTACGGTCCGACAATGCCTGGAAGGGTATCTATTGGGAGCCGTATATCTTCGTCGGCGGTATCTTCTTCATCGTGTGTTTCAGCATGTCGCGGTACTCGATGTACCTCGAACGCAAGCTGAAAACCGACCATCGTTAAGGAGCCCTGAATATGGCTGAAGCATCCAAGAAAATGGTGGTCTCGGACGAAGTCGCGATCCAGATCACCAATATGAACAAGTGGTACGGACAGTTCCACGTTCTGCGCGAGATCGATATGACCGTGCAGCGTGGCGAGCGGATCGTGATCTGCGGGCCGTCGGGGTCGGGCAAGTCCACCCTGATCCGCTGCATCAACCGGCT
>DDEX01000106.1 GCA_002336845.1 Rhodobacteraceae bacterium UBA1943 | reverse complement strand
GGCAGGGCTGGGCGATCTTTGCCGCCATGGCGCTGATGTTCGTGGCGGGGCTGGCGGTCATCCACCTTTACGAGGCCGCAGGCAACCCCGCATTGGGCCTTGGCGCCAACATGGAAGGCAAGGAGACGCGGTTCGGCGCCATGCTGTCCTCACTGTGGGCGGCATCGACCACCGCCGCCTCGAACGGCTCGGTCAATGCCATGCACGACAGCTTCATGCCGCTTTCCGGGCTGGTGATGCTGGTGTTCATGCAGATCGGCGAGGTGATCTTTGGCGGCGTCGGCTCTGGCCTTTACGGGATGCTGCTTTACGCCATCCTCGCGGTGTTTCTTGCCGGGCTGATGGTGGGGCGCACACCGGAATATCTGGGCCGCAAGATCGAGGCGCGCGAGGTGACTCTGGCCGTCATCGCCTTTTTGTCGATGCCGGTGGGCATTCTGGTCGTCGGGGCCTTTGCCGCAACCCTGCCCGCCTCGCTGGCCGCCGTGCAAGACCCCGGCCCGCATGGCCTCAGTGAAATCCTTTACGCCTATTCCAGCGCGACGGGGAACAATGGATCGGCCTTTGCCGGATGGGGGGCGGCGCTGCCCTGGCACACCACGGCCATCGGTCTGGTCATGGCGCTTGGCCGCTATGCCATGATCATTCCGCTGCTGGCCATCGCCGGTTCACTTTCGCACAAGCCCAAGGCGGCGGCTACGGCAGGCACCTTTCCAACCCATGGGCCGCTGTTCGTGGTGCTGCTGATCCTGACCGTGCTGATTCTTGGCGCGCTTACCTTCTTTCCCGTGCTTGCCCTTGGCCCCCTTGCGGAAGAAACCGCACGGCTGGCCGGGCACAGCTTTTAAGGACCAATGTCATGGCACATCCCATGAAATCGGCGCAACTTCGTGACTTGGCCCCAGAGGCCATGCGTCAATCGCTTATCAAATTCGCTCCGCGCAGCCTGGCGCGCAACCCCGTGATCTTTACCACCGCAGTGGTGGCGCTGATGACCACGGCCCTGTCGCTGCGCGATCTGGCAACCGGCGTGGCCGGGGGCTGGACCTCGCTGCACATCTCTCTGTGGCTGTGGCTATGCGTGCTGTTTGCCAATTTCGCCGAAGCCCTCGCCGAAGGGCGCGGCAAGGCAAGGGCCGACACGCTGCGCGCCACCAAGACCACCACGCTGGTGCGCGTGCTGGAGGGACCGACCGCCGCCTTCGACACGGCGGCATGGGCGGAATCGGACGAACTGCGCCCCGGCCAGTTTGTTCTGGTTGAGGCAGGTGACATCATCCCGACCGACGGCGAGGCGGTGCGCGGCGTCGCCTCGGTCAATGAAAGCGCCATCACCGGCGAAAGCGCCCCGGTGATCCGCGAGGCGGGCGGCGACCGATCCTCTGTCACCGGCGGCACCACGGTTGCGTCGGATTGGCTGGTGGTGCGGATCACGGCCGAACCGGGCAAGAGCTTTCTTGACCGGATGATCGCACTGGTCGAGGGGGCAGAGCGGCAGAAGACGCCGAACGAGATTGCGCTGAACATCCTGCTGGCCGGGCTTACCCTGATCTTTCTGTTCGTTGTCGTGACCCTGCCGGCCTTCGCCAGCTTTGCGGGGCTGCGCATTCCGGTCATCGTGCTGGGGGCGCTGTTCGTCACGCTGATCCCCACCACCATCGGCGGGCTGTTGTCGGCCATAGGTATTGCCGGGATGGACCGGCTGGTGAAATCGAATGTCATCGCCAAATCGGGCCGCGCGGTCGAGGCGGCGGGCGATGTGGATACGCTGCTGCTGGACAAGACCGGCACCATCACCTTTGGCAACCGCATGGCGGATGCGCTGATCCCTGCGCCGGGGGTAAGCATCGCCACACTTGCCGAGGCGGCCTGCCTTGCCTCGCTTGCGGATGAGACGCCAGAAGGCAAGAGCATCGTCGAAAAGGCCCGAACGATCCTTGGGCATGACCTGGCCTTGCCCGAAGGCGCCTCGGCGGTCGCCTTTACCGCCCAGACCCGCCTTTCCGGCCTTGATCTGGCCGATGGCAGCAGCCTGCGCAAGGGCGCAAGCGACGCGGTGATGCGCCTGACCGGGCAGGCTCCGCCTCCTGCCCTGGCGCAGGAGGTCGAGGCGATCGCGCGCTCGGGCGGCACACCGCTGTTGGTGGCGCGGGGGGCGCAGATTCTGGGGGCCGTGCATCTGAAAGATGTGGTCAAGCCTGGTGTCCGCGAACGCTTTGGCGAGTTGCGTGCGATGGGTATTCGCACCGTGATGATCACCGGCGACAACCCCCTGACCGCCGCGGCCATCGCGGCCGAAGCCGGGGTGGACGACTATCTGGCCGAAGCAACGCCCGAAATGAAGCTGGACCTGATCCGGCGCGAACAGGCGGGCGGACGGCTGGTGGCGATGTGCGGCGATGGGTCGAACGACGCCCCTGCCCTGGCGCAGGCCGATGTGGGTGTGGCGATGAATGCGGGCACCCCTGCCGCAAAAGAGGCCGCAAACCTGATCGACCTTGACAGCGATCCGACCAAGCTGATCGAGGTGGTGATGGTCGGCAAAGAGCTGCTGATCTCTCGCGGGGCGCTGACCACATTTTCCATCGCCAATGACGTGGCCAAGTATTTCGCCATCCTGCCGGCGATTTTTGTGGCCGCCTATCCGGGGCTGGGGGTGCTGAACGTCATGCACCTGGCCTCTCCATCCTCTGCCATCCTGTCGGCGGTCATCTTCAATGCCCTGATCCTGATCGCGCTGGTGCCGCTCGCGCTGCGCGGGGTCAAATATCGCCCGGCATCGGCCGCGGCGCTGCTGCGGCGTAATCTGCTGATCTACGGGCTTGGGGGCCTGATCGTGCCCTTCCTCGGGATCAAGGCCATCGACATGGCCATCGTCGCCCTTCATCTGGCGTAAGGAGATCGCCATGTTTTCCCAACTTCGCCCCGCTGTCACGCTGACCCTTGGCTTCACGCTGCTGACCGGACTTGCCTATCCGCTGGCCATGACCGGACTTGCCGGCTCCCTGTTTTCCGACCGGGCAAACGGCAGCTTCATCGAACGCGACGGACGGGTGATCGGGTCGGCCCTGATAGCGCAGCCGTTTGGCGGGGCGGGGTATCTGCATCCGCGCCCCTCGGCCTCGAACTGGGGGGCAATGCCATCGGGCGCCTCGAACCTTGGGCCGACCAATGCGGCACTGATTACCAGTGTCGCCGAACGCCGTGCGGCCTATCAGGCCGAAAACGGGGCCGATGCCCCGATCGATGCGGTCACAGCCTCGGCTTCGGGGCTGGACCCCGACATCAGCCCTGCAAACGCCGAAGCCCAGGTGGCCCGCATCGCCAGCGCCCGCCGGATTGCCCCCGACAAGGTGCGCGCCGTGATTGCGGGGCATGTGGTGCCCCCGCTGCTGATGCTTTACGGCGAACCGGCGGTAAATGTGCTTGAGACCAATCTGGCGCTGGACGATGCTTTCGGGGCACCGCCTGCCAGCCCCTAGCCCTGGCAGCCAGTCAGAAAGTCCGTGCGATGAAATCCGACCCCGATGCCCGCCCCTCCCCTGCGGCCCTGCTGAATCAGGCCAGCCGGGAAGGGCGCGGGCGGCTGAAGATCTTCATCGGTGCAGCACCGGGGGTCGGCAAGACCTGGACCATGCTGGACGACGCCCATCGAGAGCGGGCGAAAGGCGTCGATGTTCTGGCAGCGGTGATCGAAACCCATGGCCGTGCCGAGACCGAGGCCAAGCTGGCCGACCTGCCGGTGCTGCCACGCAGGCCTGTGCTTTACCGCAATCACGTCCTGACCGAAATGGATCTGGACGGGCTTTTGGCGCGCCATCCCCGTCTGGCGCTGATTGATGAACTTGCCCACACCAACGCCGAAGGCGGGCGCCACGAAAAACGCTGGCAGGACGTGGAAGAGGTGCTGGCGGCAGGGATCGACGTTTACACCACACTGAACATCCAGCACATCGAGACCCTGAACGAGACGGTCGCCCGTATCACGGGTGTTCGGGTGCGTGAAACCGTGCCCGACCACATTCTGGCCCTGGCCGACGAGATCGAGCTGATCGACCTTCCACCCGACGAATTGCTGGACCGGCTGAAGGCGGGCAAGATCTATCCGCAGGATCAGGCGGCACGGGCGCTGGGATCGTTTTTCATCAAGGGCAACCTGACCGCCCTGCGCGAACTGGCCATGCGCGCCGCAGCCGATCGGGTTGATGCCCAGTTGCGCGAACATATGGCGGCCAATGCCATCGAGGGCCCCTGGCCCACGCAAGAGCGCATTCTGGTTTGTATCAACGACAGCCCCGCCGCGCGTGAGGCGATCCGCGTGGCCAAGCGGTCGGCAGACCGGGCAAGGGCGGACTGGATCGCCGTCAACGTGACATCCGGCCACCACGCCGGGATGACCGAGGGCGCGCAAGACCGCATCTCGGCCTCGCTGCGCCTGGCGGAGCGTCTGGGCGCAGAAATCGCCGTGGTCGAGGCCGGGCAAACCACGGTCGAGGCAATCCTTGACTATGCGCGAACCCGCAATGTGCGCCGCATCATCCTTGGCCATCCCCGTCGGCGTCGCTTTCTGCATGGCTGGTTACAAGAAGATGTGGTGAGCGGGTTGATGCGGCAGGCCGGCCCGTTCGAAATTACGGTCGCCTCCGACCCCGGAGAAGAGGCGCTGGCCCTGAAGGTTCGGTTCGGCATTGCCCGCCCGACGCTGCAAGGCATGGCCGAGGCCATTGGGGCCACGCTGTTGGCGAACCTGGCTGCGGCATTGGTGGATCGCTATTTCCCTGTGCCGTCGCTGTCGTTGATCTTCATGACCGCGGTCGTGGGCGTGGCATCGCGGCAAGGTTACCTGCCGGCCATCGTTGCTTCGGTCCTCAGCTTTCTGTCCTACGACCTGTTCTTCGTCGAGCCGCGGTTGGCCTTCACGATCACTGATCGGGGCGAAGTTCTGACGCTTTGCCTGTTCCTTGCCGCCTCTCTGGTCACGGGCAATCTTGCGGCGCGGCTGCGCCAGCGCGCCCGAGTTCAGGCCGACATCGCGGACCGGACCAACAAGCTGTTCGACTTCAGCCGCAAGGTTGCCGCCGCTGCACAGACAGATGATCTGATCTGGGCGCTGGTCAGTCATGTGGCGATGACCCTGCGGTGCGAAAGCATCCTGCTGATGCCCGATGCGTCAGGCACCTTGCAAGTGGTCGGGGGATTCCCCCCGGAAGACCATCTGGAGGTGCGCGACCGGATGGCAGCGCAATTCGCCTGGGACAAGGGCAAGGCGGCGGGCCGCAACTCTGACACGCTGCCCGCCGCCCGCTGGTATTTTCTGCCCTTGAGAACGGCAGAGCGGCAGCTTGGCATTCTGGGCATCGCCTTCGAAGATGACGGGGCCTTGGCCCGGTTGGATAACAGGCTGCTGGAGGCGCTGGCCGACCAGATCGTGCTGGTGCTCGAGCGGCTGCGGCTGACCGAAGACCTTGCCGCCACCCGCCTTGCGACCGAAACCGAACGGCTGCGGACGGCCTTGCTGTCCTCGGTCAGCCATGATCTGCGCACGCCCCTGGTCACGATCATCGGTGCGGCCGACAGTCTGAGCGATGCCGACACCTTGCCCGATGATCTGCGCCGCGAAATGGCCGATCTGATCCGCGAAGAGGGCGAGCGGCTGGACCGCTATGTCCAGAACCTGCTGGATATGACGCGCCTTGGCCATGGTGCCCTGAAGGCCCGCCTGTCCGCCGTCGATCTGGGCGAGGTGATCGGCGCCACGCGCCAGCGGATGCGCCGGGTGTTGCGGCATCATCCGCTGGTCACCACCCTGCCCGACAAGCTGCCTCTGGTGCAGGCCGACCCGGTGTTGCTGGAGCAGGTGCTGGTGAACATTCTGGACAACGCGGCGAAATACGCCCCCACCGACAGCGAGGTAACGCTTGTGGCCAGCGTGACCGGATCGCTGATGACCCTTTCGGTGGCCGATCATGGTCCCGGCATCCCGCCAGAAGACCGCGCCCGCGTTTTCGAGATGTTCTATCGCGTCGAAAGCGGCGACCGGCAGCGCGCCGGAACCGGCCTTGGGCTGTCGATCTGCAAGGGGCTGGTCGATGCGATGGGCGGGACGATCCGGGCCGAAGCGGCGTGGCCAAACGGCACGGGGACGCGTATCATCCTGACCCTGCCCATCCTGAATCCCGAACAGCCATGACAATGCCCCGGCCATGACCGCCCAACCCGCTGCCGCCCAATCCACGACGACCGCCAGAATACTCGTCATCGATGACGAAGCGCCGATCCGGCGCTTTTTGCGTCTGGCGCTGGAATCCGAAGGGCATTCGGTGGTCGAGGCAGCCTCGGCACGCGAGGGCCTGCTGGTTGCCGCGCGCGAGACTCCGGCGCTGGTTATTCTGGACCTGGGGCTGCCGGATGCCGACGGCCTTAGTGTACTGCGCGATTTGCGGGGATGGAGCCATATCCCCGTCTTGATCCTTTCGGTGCGCTCGGACGAGGTGGGCAAGGTCGCAGCACTGGATGCGGGGGCGCAGGACTACGTCGTAAAACCCTTCAGTGTCAAAGAATTGCTGGCCAGGGTACGCAGCCTATTGCGCGACCGCAGCCCAAGCGGGCAGGCCAGCGCCGTCATTGAGGCGGGCGATCTGCGCA
>DDEX01000099.1 GCA_002336845.1 Rhodobacteraceae bacterium UBA1943 | reverse complement strand
TTGACGTTGGCGATGCCGCAGTCCGAACCCGATGCCGCGAGGAATGCTTCCGCGCGCTTGAGGTTGGTGGTGAAGATCGACGACGACAGGCCCTGCGGCACGGCATTGTGCAGATCAAGAGCGGTGTCGAAATCGCTGTATTTCATCACATAAAGGATGGGCGCGAAGGTTTCGTGCAAGACCGGGCCGCATTGCGACGGCATTTCCACCAGTGCGGGGCGGGCATAGGCACCGCCAAGGCCGGTCACGACATCGCCGCCATGTACCGTACCACCCGCCGCGCGGGCCTGATCCAGCGCCGCTTGCATTCCGTTCAGCGCGCCTTCATCGATCAGCGGGCCGACCAAAACGCCTTGCTCCAGCGGGTTGCCGACCTTGACCGATGCGTAGGCGGCCTTCAGCCGGGGCAGCAGCGTGTCATAGACCGACTCATGCAGGAACAGGCGGCGCAGCGTGGTGCAGCGTTGTCCGGCGGTGCCCATCGCGGCAAAGGCCAGGCCCCGCAGCGTCAGGTCTAGGTTGGCGGTCGGGCCGACGATGGCGGCGTTGTTGCCGCCCAGTTCCAGCAGGCAACGGCCAAAGCGGGCGGCAACCTTGGGGCCGACCTCGCGGCCCATGCGGGTCGAGCCGGTCGCAGAAACCAGGGCCACGGCAGGATTGTCCACCAAAGCCTCGCCCGCCTCGCGCGCGCCGATGACCGTGGTGGCAAGACCTGCGGGGGCGTTGCCGCCCTCGGCGTTGAAACGGGCAATCGCGCGGTCCAGCGTCGCCTGCGCGGCCAGTGCCGACAGGTTCGCCTTTTCCGATGGCTTCCACACCACGGCATTGCCGCAAACCAGCGCCAGCGCGGTGTTCCACGACCACACCGCCACCGGGAAGTTGAAGGCGGAAATCACGCCAACCACGCCAAGGGGGTGCCAGCTTTCCATCATGCGGTGGCTGGGGCGTTCGGATGCGATGGTCAGGCCGTAAAGCTGACGCGAGAGACCCACGGCGAAATCGCAGATGTCGATCATCTCCTGCACTTCGCCCAGGCCTTCCGAGGTGACCTTGCCGACCTCGATCGACACCAGACGGCCAAGGTCGGCCTTGTGCGCCCGCAGTTCCTCGGCCCACAGGCGGACCAGCTCGCCCCGCTTCGGCCCGGGCACATTGCGCCAGTCCTTGAACGCCGCCTGTGCTGCGGCAACCGCCGCTTCGGTCCCGGCGCGGCCCTGATCGGCCACTTGCGCCAGCACCTCGCCAGTGATGGGCGAGCGTGCGGGCAGATTGCCTGCCTTGGGTGTCACGCCCAGACGCGACAGGATAGACAGGGCTTCGGTGGACAGTGCGTTCTGGGAAGACATTGCGGCCTCGCGTGCGAATTTCGCGCAGTAAGCCCCCACGCGCCGCCGCGTTCAAGAGGGCATCGCCCGCCCATGAGTTATAATGCGATGAACTTTGCCGATGCGCGCCGAAAACCTTCAGCAATCAAAGTGCTGATCTTGCCGATCAGGCGCCGGGGGTATGACAGTTCCTCATGCCCCCGGCTAAGGCTCAGAAGCGCAGGCCCAGGCGCAGTGTGGTGGTGGCGACGTTGAAATCGAATGAGGTTTCGCCGCCTTCGCCACTTAGCGACCGGGCGGTGTAATCAAGCCCGGCAAACACCTTGTCTGTGGCGTTGAATTCCACACCCACACCGGCATTGGGGCCCGTGACGGTCTGTTTGCCGAAAGGAGCCTCGAAACTCACCCAGGAATAACCGATGGCGCCGTAAACCATTGTTCTGGGCCCCACCGTGGTGCCAATGCGCAGCCGCAGATCGGTGATGCCGTCGAACGGTTTCTGCCCCAGCAGACCGGAAAAGTCGGTGCATTTCATATGTCGCAATTCGGCGCCATAGACCAACCGCCCGCGCTGTTGGTTACGCCCGATCGTGCCGCCGGCACAGGTGCCGTCTTGCAGTTCGACATCCAGCCAGCCGGGGCCGGGGTTCTCGCTGCCGCTGCCAGAGGCGCGGCCCATTTCCAGCGCACCGTACCAGCCGCCAAAGGCCCCGGTAAGCGCAGGAGTCGCCGCTGCGGCAGCGGCCGGCTCTTCGGCAATCGGTTCGGCTACGCCACCGGCAAGAGCGGTCGAGGCGAACAGCGACAGGGAAGCGGACGTTGCAACGGCACGGACAAACATGGCTACCTCGGGCTAAACGGGCTTTACCTATCCCTGCGTCAGGCTTTGGTGTCCGAAGCCGCCGGTTCTCAAGCCATTCTCGATGAACTGCATGATTTTTCGCCCAATTTCGTATCCGGTGTGGCCCGGTTGTCGCGCCTTTTGCTCGCGCTACAAGCCTTGATTGCATGCGGCCGAGGGATGCAACCGCGGTTGCCATCCGGCAGCCAGAATCGCGACCAGGGGGGCAGGGGTCAGCACTTGAACCGGCGCCTCCGGTCGCGCGCACGCCGCGCCATAGCCCAGCGGGGACCATGGCAGCAGCGCCGGGCCTTGCACCAGATGCGGGCCACCCTGCCACAGCACCATTGCGCCATCGGGCAGGTTCTGGGCCGCCTGAAACTGCCTTGCGCGCAGCCGCGCCAGATGCAGCGCGGTATCAATCTGGTCCACCCCAGCCACTGGCCCATGCGCTGCGGTCCATGCCGCGCGAAAGGCCAGATGGTCGCCCCGGCGGCATTCGGCGCAGGGGCGATGACCTGCGGCCGTGGCCACCGCTTCGTCCATGAAGAACAGTTCGGTATAATGTCCGGGCCGCATCAGCGGGCGTTTGCGCGCCTTGAACGCGGTCAGGCAGGTGATCCAGCGCTTCCCCTGCCATGGCCGTCGGATGTGCCCCTCTGCGTCGTGCAGGCAGCCGCGATTTCCCATGAACATTCCCCGCGCCGGATGCGCGACGATTGTGCCGTCAGGAAAGACGCGGTTTTGCCGGAGCATGTGCAATTCTGTTGCGTTTAAGATATGCTGGCGCGGGGTGGGGATGCGCGAACAGGAGAATGCCATGATCGAAAAACACGCAAGCGCCATCTGGACCGGCACCCTGAAAGAGGGGGGTGGCACGCTGACCACCCAAAGCGCCGCGCTGTCGGGAATGCCCTATACCTTTGCCAACCGTTTCGAGGACGGGCGCGGCACCAACCCCGAGGAGCTGATAGGCGCGGCCCATGCGGGCTGTTATGCGATGTTCCTCTCGGCGCTTCTGTCGGGGGCGGGGGTCGTGCCGGAACGGATCGAGGCTGCCTCGACCGTCAGCCTTGACCCCACGACCGAAGGCGGCCCGACGGTGAAGAAAGCCGCGCTGAAGGTCACGGTCAAGGCACCCGCCGATGCCGCCATGATCCGCGATCTGGCGGAAAAGGCCAAGGCGGGCTGCCCGATTTCGAAACTGCTGAAGGCAGAGGTGACGCTGGATCTGACGGTGGCGTGACGCCCCGTCACACCATCATCTCTTTGGTCGCCGACAGCTTCAACTCGGGGTGGTCGCGCTCTACCCGGTCGATGTCCCAACGCAGGCGGGTCAGGTAAACCGTATCGCCATCGCTGTCGGTAGCGATGTGGCCCTTGTTGACGTTGACGAACTTTTCCACATCGGCCTTGTTGCCGGAAACCCAGCGGGCAGAGGTGAAGTTGCTGGGCTCGAACCGCACGGGCAGGGAGTATTCCTGTTCGATCCGGGAGGCCAGAACCTCGAACTGCAACTGGCCGACGACACCAACGATGAAGCCGGAACCGATCATCGGCTTGAACACCTTGGCGGCGCCTTCCTCGGCAAACTGCATCAGGGCCTTTTCCAGATGCTTGGCCTTCATCGGGTCCAAGGCGCGCACGCCCGACAGAAGCTCGGGCGCGAAGCTGGGGATGCCGGTGAAATGCAGTGCCTCGCCTTCGGTCAGCGCGTCGCCGATGCGCAGTTGCCCATGGTTCGGGATGCCGATGATGTCGCCTGCCCAAGCCTCTTCGGCCAGTTCGCGGTCGGCGGCCAGGAACATCACCGGGTTGGCGATGGCCATCGGCTTTTTGGAACGAACGTGCAGCAGCTTCATCCCGCGCTCGAAATGGCCCGAGGCAAGGCGCACAAAGGCCACCCGGTCGCGGTGCTTGGCATCCATGTTGGCCTGTACCTTGAAGACAAAGCCGGTCACCGGGCCTTCCTCGGCCCCGATCAGGCGCTCGGCGGCCTTTTGCGGTTGCGGCTCGGGGCCGTATTCCCCCATGCCATCCATCAGTTCCTTGACACCAAAGGAATTGATCGCCGAACCGAACCAGATCGGCGTCATATGACCTTCAAGGATCGACTGACGGTTGAAGGAGGGCAGCAACTCGCGCGCCATCTCGATTTCCTCGTGGAACTTTGCCAAGAGGTCGGCGGGCACATGCTCGGCCAGCTTCGGGTCATCCAGCCCGTCAATCTTGATGGACTCGGCAACCTTGTTGCGGTCGGCGCGGTCCATGATCTCCAGCCGGTCATGCAACAGGTCATAGGCGCCGATGAAGTCGCGCCCCATGCCGATGGGCCAGCTTGCCGGGGTGACATCTATCGCAAGGTTTTCTTGAATTTCGTCAATAATCTCGAACGTATCGCGGCTTTCGCGGTCCATTTTGTTGCAAAATGTCAAAATGGGCAGGTCGCGCAACCGGCAGACCTCGAACAGTTTCCGCGTCTGGCTTTCGACGCCCTTGGCCCCGTCGATCACCATGATCGCGGCATCCACCGCCGTCAGCGTACGATAGGTGTCTTCGGAAAAGTCCGAGTGGCCGGGGGTATCGACAAGGTTGAAGCGATAGTGGCGAAAGTCGAACGACATGGCGCTGGCGGAAACCGAGATGCCCCGGTCCGCCTCGATCTTCATGAAGTCCGACCGCGTGCGCCGCGCCTCGCCCTTGGCGCGGACCTGCCCGGCCATCTGGATCGCGCCACCAAACAGCAGGAACTTTTCGGTCAGCGTGGTTTTGCCGGCGTCGGGGTGCGAGATGATCGCAAAGGTCCGGCGGCGGGCGATTTCGGGCGGAAGGGTGGGGCGATTGTCCAGCATGGCCGCGCATTAGCCGAAAATGCGGCAGGCGTCCACGGGGCAGAGGGCGGGGGGGGGAAAGCGGTCGGGGGGAATCGTTCCTCCCCTTGTCGTTCGGTCTGGGGCGAGTGGTCTGGCCACGGCCACTGCCTTCGCCAAAAGGTGAAGAGGCCATTTGCACTGCCGGGCCGCAAGGGCCAGCGCCCGTTCGGGCCGGGCGGCTGGCCTTTGGTGTTTCTTGTGGGCAGATATTTATGGCACCGCCCCCGACAAATCTTTGCCTGAAAGGCGACGCTGACCTAACGCGGCTTGCGGCGGCGCCCGGCGATCAGCACCTCTGGCCCCACCCGGTCCAGAAACTCGCGCCCCGCTTCGGTGCCGAAATGCTGGTTCTGGCTTAACCCCGGAAACCGGTCGCGCACCTCGGCTGAAAGTTCGGGCGGCAGGCGGTGCAGGGTGGTCTCGCTGACCATCAGGCTTTCCACCGGAACCCCTTCGGCATAGATGATCTCATGCCGGTCGAATACCAGGCTGAAGTAATCGGCAAACCCACCCTCGCGCACGAAAATACGCTCGCCATCCACCAGATGCCGGGCCTGCACCAGCAATTCCGATGTGGCCAGCCCCTCGGGCTTTCGGCGCTGATACAGGAACATCCGGTGATGCTGGCTGACGATCAGGTCGCCGCCATTGCCCAGCGTGCCCGCCGTGATCACCACCGGCGCAAAGGGGCCAACGGCGCGTAGCGTAGCCTTGCCCACCCACAACAGCGGCTGGCTGCCATGGTCGCGCGTCAGAACCCGGTCGCCGGGGCGCAGGGATTCGATGGCGCGTTGCTCGCCCGTGGCAAGGGCGATCATCGTGCCGCGCAGGAATGACACGCACAAAAGATCGGCCAGTCCGGTCGCCTCGGGCGCCGCCTCGATCCGCACCAGGGTGTAATCGGTCTCTGTCGCCATCGGCGACAGCGGCAGCACGAAGCGCCCGGCCCCCGGCACCGACAGCAGCAAAAGGGACACCCGGTCGCCGGGGTCTCCCATCAGATCATAGCGCGCTTCGATCGTCACGGGGACGCCGGGGCGGCCCACCATGCTGCCCGCCGCAATGCGCTGGCCCTCTGTGGGATGGCTTTCCACCACCAGTCGCAGCGGCTGATGGGCGGGGTCGATCTGATAGATGTCCCCGGCGCAAACCTCGTCGGCACCGGCCAGCCCTTCGCCCTGATTGACCCCTAGAGAGACGAAAATGTCATCGGCAGCCAGAACCAGACAGGCTTGGGTCGGCAGGACGGGGATGGGCGCTTCTTCGGTCATGGGTGGGATTTAGGGCCAAGGCAGCTTCCGCTCAAGAACATTTGAGGAAACAGACCGGGTTGAGACGGCGGTCAACCCCGATTAGCCTGCCCGCAACGCAAGCAGGAGACGGCAGATGGATCTGGGCATCACGGGCAGGACGGCACTGGTCACGGCCAGTTCGAAGGGGCTGGGGCGTGGTTGCGCCGAGGCGCTGGCGGCGGCGGGGGTGAACCTTGTCCTCAACGCCCGCGGGGCCGAGGCGCTGGAGGCGACGGCAGCCGCGATCCGCGCCACCCATGGTGTGCAGGTAACCGCCATCGCGGGCGACATCACCACCGAGGCTGACCGCGCCCGCGTTCTGGCGGCGGCTGAGGGCGCTGACATTCTGGTGACCAACGCCGGCGGTCCGCCTCCGGGCCTGTGGAGCGACTGGAACCGTGACGATTTCATCCGCGCGCTCGATGCCAACATGCTGACCCCCATTGCCCTGATGCAGGCGCTGCTGCCGGGAATGATCGGGCGCAAGTGGGGCAGGGTGGTCAACATCACCAGCCAGTCGGTCAAGGCGCCCATCGCCCAACTGGGCCTGTCCAATTCGGCGCGCGCGGGCCTGACCGGTTTTGTCGCCGGCACCTCGCGTCAGGTTGCCGAACACGGCGTGACGATCAACAATCTCTTGCCGGGCATCCACGATACCGACCGCGCGACGGCGCTGGATACTGGTGTGATCAAGGCAAAGGGCATCACCATGGATCAGGCCCGCGCGGAGCGCGCCGCCACCATTCCGGCCCGCCGCTATGGCACGGCGGCAGAATTCGGCGCGGCTTGCGCGTTCCTGTGTTCGGTTCATGCCGGGTTCATCGTGGGGCAGAACATCCTGCTGGATGGCGGGGCCACCAACGCCACATTGTAACCCGCGCGGCCCTGTGTCTTCCCCTTCTGGAAATATCCTCGGGGGGTGCGGGGGGCGAAGCGCCCCCGCTGCTTGGGCAAAATCCTCGATGCAGCGCTTGAATGGTGCGCGCGAGCCTGATATCGCAATCCCGATGAATTCTGTCGGAAACTTTGGCCAGACTACGGCCCCGCGGCTGGAAATCCGCACCCTCAGCCGGGCTTTCGCCGGGCGGAAGGTGGTCGATGACGTCTCGCTGTCGGTGGCGGCAGGGCAGGTGACGTGCCTGCTGGGGCCATCGGGCTGCGGAAAATCCACCACGCTGCGCATGATCGCCGGGGTGGAAACCCCGGATTCGGGGCAGATCCTGATCGACGGTGCGCCGGTCTTTGCCCAAGGGCTGGCCCTGCCGCCCGAGCGGCGCGGCGTGGGCCTGATGTTTCAGGATTTCGCGCTGTTCCCCCACCTGACCGTTGCCGACAACATCGCCTTTGGTCTGACCGGTGCCCGAGAGGTCAAGGCCCGCCGGGTCGATGAACTGCTGGAGAGGGTAAACCTGACCGGCTTTGGCCCAAAGCACCCCCATCAGCTTTCGGGGGGCGAGCAGCAGCGCGTGGCGCTGGCTCGCGCCCTTGCGCCGCGCCCGCGCGTGATGCTGATGGACGAGCCGTTCTCGGGCCTCGATAACCGCCTGCGCGACGGCATCCGCGATGCCACGCTGGAAGTGCTGAAAGACGAGGGTGCCGCCGTCCTGCTGGTCACGCACGAGCCGGACGAGGCGATGCGCATGGCCGATGAGATCGCGCTGATGCGGGCGGGCCGGGTGGTGCAGCAGGGGGCACCCTACAATATCTACAACAACCCGGTGGACCGGGCGGCGGCGGGGTTTTTCAGCGACATCAACGTGATCCGTGCGGAATCGCGTGGCGCGCTGACCCGCACCCCCTTTGGCGAATTCCTGACGCCCGGCCATGCCGATGGCGCGCCGGTTGAAATCGTGATCCGGCCGCAGCATCTGAAAATCGACTTCGACCGCGCGGGCCGTGGCCCAAACCCGACGCCCGGCGATGGCACGCCCGCGCGTGGCACCGTGCAGCGCGCCCGCTTTCTGGGCCGTGAAAGCCTTGTCGAATTCCGGATGGATTTCGATGGTTCGGTCCTGACCGCCTCGGTCCCGGGGGTATTCCTGCCCAAGCCGGGCACCGTGCTGTGGCTGATGATCCGGCGCGACCGCTGCTTTGTCTTTCCGGCCTGAGTGCCCGGTTTGATCGTTGCAGCGGGGGTTTCACACCCCCGCACCCCCGTGGGATATTTATGAACAGATGAAAGAGATCAGCGGTCCTTCCAGTCGGCCAGGCGCTTCCCCGTCTCGCTGGGGAAGGTCTCTCCGGTCGATACCAGCCCGACGATCCGGTCCAGACGGTAGGTCTGGAAATCGCCCCGCGCCTCGCACCAGGCCAGAAGAACCCAGGTCTTGCCACGCCGTTCGGTTTTCAGGGGACGGATGTCCTGATGGCTTTCGCGGCCAAGCGAGTCGATATGGCTGACCGACAGCCGCTCTCGCGCCCTGATCGCGGCGCGGATCAGGGGCAGGTGCGCGGTGGCACGGGTTTGCGGATGGGGGCGCAGCGCAAACAGCCCCTGCGGATCGGGTTGCGTGGGCGCAGGGGTGACGGCGGCGATCTTGGCGGCGAGGTTGCGGGCAGCCTGGGTCAGATCGGCGTCGGGTGCCTCTGCCACCAGGGCCAGACCCGCGCGCAGGGCATCGAGTTCGCGGCCGTTCAGCATCAAAGGCGGCAGGGTGGTGGGCGCGCGCAAGATATAGCCGACGCCGCGTTCCCCCTCCAAGGGCAGGCCCGAGGCCATCAGCGTGGCCATATCGCGCCAGATGGTTCGGATCGACACACCCAGCCGTGCGGCCAGATCGGCGGCCCGGTGCAGCCGCCCGTCGCGCAGGATCTCCATCGCGTCATAAAGGCGGTCGGTGCGGGGCATGGCGGATGACTTACTGACAGATAGCTGTCAGCTAGCACGGATTCCGCCTGCGGGAAAGGCTGTTGCCGGGCAGGTTCTGCGCCTAGTCTGGATCAAACGCTTATTCAGGAAACACCGCCATGCACCTCAGCCCCCTGCACCTTCTTGTCGTCGCCATCGTCGTTCTGGTCCTGTTCGGACGCGGCAAGGTTTCGTCCCTGATGGGAGAGTTCGGCAAAGGCATCACCGCCTTCAAGAAGGGCGTCGCCGAGGGCAAGGACGAGTTGGAAAAGGAAGCCAGCACCCAGGCCCGCGACGTCACTCCTGCGGCTGACAAGGACAAGGTCTGATCTGGCAACGATCCGCGGGTAGGCGCGATGTTCGGGGATATCGGCTGGGCCGAGATGCTGTTGATCGGCATCGTCGCCCTTATCGTGATCGGGCCGCAGGATCTGCCCGACATGTTCCGCCAGCTTGGCCGGTTCACCGCCAAGTTGCGGCAGATGTCGCGCGAGTTTTCCCGCGCGATGGAGCAGGCGGCGAACGAGTCGGGCGTCAAGGATGTGGCGCGTGATGTGTCAAATCTGGCCAGCCCCAAAAGCATGGGGCTGGATGCGGTCAAGAATGCGGCCGATCGTTTTGAAAAGTGGGATCCGCTGAAGAACGCGGCCACGCCGACCAAACCGATTACCGCACAGACCATCAAGGGCCCGACGCCGCCCGAAGGTTCCATCGCGGCATCTCCGGCGCCGGCGGCACCTGTCGCGCCAGCCGCCCCTGCGACGCCGGTGGGCCCGGCGACCCAGGCCGAGTATGACAAGAAGGCCGCCAAGGCGGCCATTCTGCGCGACACGACGGCCAGGCTGAAAGCGATCGATGCGGGCGAAACCGCGCCGCAACCAGCCAAGGCCCGCGCGCCGCGCAAGAAGGCCGAAGCCCCGGTGGTATCTGAGGCGGCGCCCGAGAAAAAGCCCCGCGCCCCGCGCAAGAAGAAGGCGGACAGCGAATGACCAACACCGCCGATCATATCGACGAAAGCGCAGCACCGCTGATCGAGCATCTGAAAGAGCTGCGCACCCGGCTCTTGATTTCCATCGGCGCCTTTGCCGTGGCCTGCTGCCTTGGCTATCTGCTGTGGAAGGACGTGTTCCACATCCTGTCCCTGCCGATGTGCCATGCGATGTCGGAATTCGGGCAGAAGTGCCAGTTCCTGCTGATCAAGCTGCAAGAGGGCTTTTCGGTTGCCATCAAGATCGCGGTCTGGGCAGGCTTTGCCATGTCCTTCCCGGTGATCGGACTGCAACTGTGGCGCTTTGTGGCCCCCGGCCTTTACAAATCGGAAAAGCAGGCCTTTTTGCCGTTCCTGATCGCCTCGCCGGTCATGTTCATCGCGGGCGCGGCCTTTGCCTATTACCTGATCCTGCCGGGCGCGTTTCATTTCTTCCTGTCTTATCAACAGGATTTCGCGGCGGCGATGAACAACGAGCTGCCAGCCGCCGAGACCAAGGGGGCCTTTGATGCGCTTCCAAGCGGCGTGGTTTATCAGGGGTCGGTCGAAAGTTTCCTGTCGCTGACCATGAGCTTCGTCCTCGCTTTTGGCCTGTGCTTTCAGCTTCCGGTGCTGCTGACGCTGATGGGCAAGGCTGGGCTGATTTCGGCGCGCGGGATGCGCTCGACCCGCAAATACGCCATCGTCGCCATCCTGTCCTTGGCCGCCGTGGTCACGCCGCCCGATGTTCTCAGCCAGTTGATCATGTTCTTTGCCGTCTATCCCTTGTATGAGGCGTCCATCTGGCTGGTTGCCCGGTTCGAACGCCAGCGTGAAGCGCAGATGCGCGCCGACGGCACCTGGGTGGAAGACGAAGAGGACGAATGACCGACCCCTTGATACGCATTGCCGAGGCGCTGGAGCGGTTGGCCCCGGCGCCTTTGCCTGCCCCCGATTTCTCCGCCGCCGCCTTTGCCTGGCACACCGGGCCCGACCGGCTGGAGCCTGTGGCGCGGGTGGCACGGGTGGACATTGCCCTGCTGATCGGGGTGGACCGGTCGCGCGATACGCTGCTGGCCAACACCCGCCACTTCGCGTCTGGCCTGCCTGCGAACAACGCCCTTTTGTGGGGGGCGCGCGGGATGGGAAAATCCTCGCTGGTCAAGGCGGTTCACGCGCAGGTTCGGGCCGAGGGGCACGACCTGAAGATCGTGGAGCTTAGCCGCGAAGACCTGCCTTCGGTGCAGCGCCTGCTGGCCGTTCTGCGCAGCAGCGACGCGCGGTTCCTTCTGTTCTGCGACGACCTGTCGTTCAGCCATGACGATCAGCATTACAAAAGCCTGAAGGCCGTGCTGGATGGCGGAATCGAGGGGCGGCCCGAGAATGTGCTGCTTTACGCCACCTCGAATCGCCGCCACCTGATGCCGCGCGACATGATCGAAAACGAACGCTCGACCGCCATAAATCCGGGCGAGGCGGTTGAGGAAAAGGTCTCGCTTTCCGACCGCTTCGGGCTGTGGCTGGGCTTTCATCCGTGCAGTCAGGATGATTATCTTGACATGATCCGCGGCTATTGTGCGTCATATGGCGTGCCGGTCGCCGAGGATGAGATGCGGGCCGAGGCGATCGAGTGGCAGGCGACGCGCGGCTCTCGTTCCGGGCGGGTGGCCTGGCAGTTCTTTTGCGATCTTGCGGCGCGCAAGGGTGTTCGCGTCGTCTGACCAGTCTGATTTTTCTTGGCGGGCCAAGGGCCCGAGGATTCCATGATTACTGAAATTCTGATCGTCGTTGTGCTGATCATCGTCAACGGCGTGCTGGCCCTGTCTGAACTGGCCATCGTTTCGGCCCGACCGGCCAGGCTGAAACCGCTGGAGGGCAAAAGCCGGGGGGCCGCCGCGGCGTTGCGGCTGGGTGAAAACCCCGGCCGGTTCCTGTCAACGGTGCAGATCGGCATCACGCTGGTTGGCGTCTTGTCGGGTGCGTTCTCGGGGGCCACGCTGGGCACGCGCTTCACCGACTTTCTGCTGGCAAAAGGGGTGCCGGGCGACTGGGCCTCGACCCTTGGTGTCGGCAGCGTGGTTGTGCTGATCACCTATGTCTCGCTGATCGTGGGCGAGTTGGTGCCAAAACAGCTTGCCTTGCGCAACGCAGAGGGGCTGGCGGTCCGCATGGCCCCCGCGATGCTGGTGCTGTCCAAGGTGGCGGCCCCCATCGTCTGGTTTCTGGACCGTTCGGGCAAGCTGGTGCTGTGGCTGATGGGCCAGCGCGAGGACCAGGCGAACCGTGTGACCGAAGAGGAGGTGCATACCATCCTGTCCGAGGCGCAGGAGGGCGGCGTGATCGAGACCGAAGAGCGCGCGATGATCTCGGGCGTGATGCGGTTTTCAGACCGTTCGGCCAAGGCGCTGATGACCCCGCGCCGCGATGTCGAAATGGTCGATCTTGACATGACCTCGGCCGAAGCGGTGGCCGCCCTGCGCCGCATTGGTCGCCCGCGCATTCCGGTGCAGAACAAGGAAACCGGCGAGGTGGTGGGCATCATCCGTCTGGCCGATGCCTTCGTTTCCGTTTCCAAGCGCGAGGCGCTGGATGTAAAGGCGCTGCTGCAAGAGGTGCCGGTGGTCTCTGATCGGACCGACGCGCTGGATGTGCTGGAAATCCTGAAGAAATCCGATGACTCGGTGGCGCTGGTCTATGATGAGTATGGCCATTTCGAAGGGCTGATCACATCCGGCGATGTGCTGGAGGCGATCACCGGCGCAATGGACACCGGCGACGACGAGGAACCGGCGATTGTTACCCGTGATGACGGTTCCATGCTGGTGGCGGGCTGGATGGCTGCGGATGAGTTCTGCGACCGGCTGGGACTGTCGCGCGATCTGGCAGGCGATTACGACACGGTGGCGGGGCTGGTTCTGCACCAGATGCGCCGCCTGCCGGGCCTGGGCGACAGCTTTACCGTCGCAGGCCATCGGTTCGAGGTGATTGACCTTGACGGGCTGCGCATTGACAAGGTTCTGGTCTCGGCGGTCTGACGCGCACCGCAGGCTGATACCCGTAAGAAACGGCCAGCCCGGCGCGGTGGGCCATCAGTGCCCCTTGCAACCCTGTCGCAGACCGCTATAACGCGCGCCGGGGGCGGTTAGCTCAGTTGGTAGAGCGTCTCGTTTACACCGAGAATGTCGGGGGTTCGAGTCCCTCACCGCCCACCAGTTCCCCATGATCATGCGTCTGATTCGTTTCCATTGCGGAAACATCCAGGCTGGCTGTGTCTGCTGGGTTGATTTGGACAATCTGAAATTGTGCGCCGTCGGTCAAGATTCTGCGTGCAGATGAAAGATATGGGCGAAAGTGTGGCCAAGGTTGAACCACATTACGGCAAAGTAAATAATGCGTGTTAAAGGTGGCAGTGTGATACGCCTTGGTGATGACAGGAGTACGGAAATGACGAATTCCAAGCTTGCCGCGGCCCTCGCAATGTCTGGGGCTGTCATGTTTGGCGGAATGCAGGCGCAGGCCGCGACCGTTACGCTGGACTTTGACACGCCCATTTCGGCGCCGCTTTCGCTTGATCCCGATAGCCCCGGTATTGTCAGTGGCAACTGTGAGAGCGCATCGGGTCCAAAGTGCCTTGGTGTGAACAAGAAAGGGGCAGCCGTACTGACGATCGCAGCCGGCATGACCTTTTCGATCTCGAAGTTCTGGTTCAACCTGCTGGGCGAGGGTGACAACCTGATCGTCACCACCGACAAGGGTAGCGTGACGCTTTTCGAAAGCGACTATGCGCACAACACTGCCGGTGGCTTTGTTTTCAACAGCAGCGCCTTGGCTGCGTTCCAGGATATCACCTCGCTGTCTTTCATTATGGGGGGGAAAAACGGCAACGGGCGCGTTGATGACATCGCGGTGTCTTATGGCGGCGACGAACCTTCGCCCGTTCCGCTGCCCGCTGCCGGGCTGATGCTGGCTGGCGCGTTGGGTGGTATGGCCGCCCTGCGCCGCCGCAAGACTGCGGCCTGATCCAATCCTTTGCCTGACTTTCACAGGCGGTCCCTTTCGGGGCCGCCTGTTCTGTTTTGCCGCATTGCCGCTGCCGCACGGGGTCTGTGCATCCGTGCCGGTTGCGTCCGGCACCAAAACCCCCTCGATCCACGCCAAAACAGGTTGAACCAAGACGGCCCCCCGCACTGGACCCCGCAGTTCCGATCGGCAATCGGGTTGACAGGATAGAAGCCGTTACCGCCCACCCCCCTGATTACCCCAGTTGGGCCAGCCTTGCACCGCGCGCCATGGCCTCGACCAATGCGGCCACCTCGGCGCGCAGGTTTTCGGTCGGCACCCCGACATAGCGGCCGTGCAGCGCCAGTTGCACCACGCCATGCACGGCTGCAAAAGTGGTACGGGCGCGCAGGGGCAGGATTTCCGGCGGCAGGTCGGGGCGCAGTTTTGCCAGGGGCGCGATAATCTGTTCGATCAGAACGGCATGGTCTTGCCGATGCCACTCAGGCACCTCGACGCCGGGGGCCAAACGGTGATTGAACAACGCCTTCCACAGATTGCGGTTGGCCAGCGCAAAATCGACATAGGCCGCGGCCAGCGCCTGCATCGCCGCCTCGGGCGGGGCACCTTGCGGCGCAGCGGCGGAAAGAACCGCGCCCAGCCGGGCCAGCGTGCGCGAATTCACCTGCAGGATCAGATGGTCCAGATCCGGATAGGCGTTGTACAGCGCCCCCAGCGCGCATCCCGCCGCGGCTGTCACCTCGCGCGCCTTCAAGCCGGACAAGCCATTGGCCACGATCTGCGCCTCGGCGGCGTCAACCAGGCGGCTACGCAGATCGGCCCGTTTGTCATCGCGTCCCGCCGGGGTTTCGGGTTTCGCAGTATTGTTGCTCATCAGTAATCCGATTGTTTCGAGAACATTGTTCATAAAATCCTTGAACGACGTTCATGTCCGTGGCATTGAGTTCATGAACGCCGTTCATACACAAGGAGGCCATGATGTTCAACACGATCCTGACCCTGGTCCGCGGCCGCAGCCACGATACCGCCCAAGCCGTCGCCGATGCCAACGCCCTGTCGATCCTGCGTCAGCAGCTGCGCGATGGCGCAACCGGGGTAGAGGCGTCGCGCCGCGCTGTCGCCGTGGTGATGGCCTATGCCGAGCGCGAGCGCAAAGCCCTGCCGCGTATTGCCGCCCAGATGCAGGATCTGGAAACCCGTGCCTTGGCCGCTATCGCCAAGAACCGCAGCGATCTGGCAGGCGAAGCCGCTGCCGCCATTGCGCAGCTAGAGGCAGAGTATGCCGCCTCGGAGCGGGCGCTGGCCACCTATGACGCCGAAATTCTGCGCCTGCGCGAGGATCTGCAATCTTCGGAACTGCGCTTGCGTGAATTGCAACGCGGCCTGCAACTGGCTGACGCCACGCAGAAAAGCCAGTCGGTGCGCGGTGTGCTGCCCCGTGCTGTCACCGCCTCGCTGGCCGAAGCAGAAGCCACCCTGCAACGCCTTCAATCGCGTCAGGCCCATGCCGAGGCGACGGCCGTCGCAGTCACCGACCTGTCGGCCGGCCTGACGGCGGAAGCCACCAGCGCCCGCCTTGCTGCCGCAGGTTGTGGCCCCGCCCTGCGCCCGGATGCCGCCGCAGTTCTGGCCCGCCTGACCGCCCGGTCGCAACAGGCCTGAATTGTGCCAAAAACTTACCTGAATTGAGAATTATCGCTGGATAATGCACCAAAAGGAAACACGTCATGATTGAAACTCCTGTTCAGCAAGTCCGCACCTCACAGGCATTCAACCTGTTCAGCTATGTCAACTTTGCCGTCGCGGCGGCGATGATGTCGGGCGGGATCTACTTTATGGAGGCGGGTTTTGCCGCCAAGGGCTTTTACGCCATGGCCGCCCTGATGCTGGTCAGTTCGACCGTCGGTATCACCAAGGCTCTGCGCGACAAGGAAGAATCCGACCGTCTGCACAACCGGCTGGAAGAGGCCCGCACCGAGCGCCTGCTGGCAGAGGTATCGCAAGCCCGCTAAACGGTGCCGCGCAGGGGCCGTCCTGTCCAGGGCGGCCCCCCTCGTTTTGCATCTTCGCACAGTCTATGCTCATATTTGGGCAATGACCGCAGCACCAGCCATGCCTATCTTGGCGTCACAAACGACAGGAGGATGCCATGAGCTGGAACCCCGCGCTGGACCCGACCATTCCGATCGGAGATCAGGTTGACACGATTGAAACCGTGATCATCCCCCGTGCCCGTGATCTTGGTGGGTTCGAAGTGCGCCGTGCGCTGCCCTCGGCCCAGCGGCAGATGGTGGGGCCGTTCATCTTTTTCGATCAGATGGGGCCCGCGGAATTTCTGACTGGTCAGGGCATCGACGTGCGCCCGCATCCCCATATCGGGCTGGCCACCGTGACCTACCTGCTCAAGGGCCAGATGCACCACCGCGACAGCCTTGGCACCGACGCCTGGATCACGCCGGGCGAGGTGAACCTGATGGTCGCCGGGAATGGCATCACCCATTCCGAACGCACGGACGGCGAGGTGCGCAAAGGCCCGCACACGCTCTTTGGCCTGCAAACCTGGCTCGCCTTGCCGAAGGCGAATGAGGATGACCCGGCGGCCTTCCACAATGCCCATGCTGCGGCCCTGCCGGAACTGGAGGGCGAGGGCAAGCAGGTGCGCCTGATCCTCGGCTCCGGTTGGGGCGAAACCGCGCCTGTGCCGCTGCATTCCGAAACGATCTATGCCGATGCCACCCTTGCCCCCGGCGCGTCGCTGCCCTTGCCCGACAACCACGAGGATCGTGGCATCTATATCCTGAAAGGCGAGGTGACGGTGGGCGGCCAGACCTTCCCCACCGGCCAGATGCTGGTTTTTCGCCCCGGCGACCGAGTTTCGGTCAGGGCGGGGGCAGAGGGTGCGCGGCTGATGGTGCTGGGCGGCGCCACGATGGACGGCCCGCGCCATATCTGGTGGAACTTCGTCGCCTCCTCCAAGGACCGGATCGAGGCCGCGAAAGAGGCATGGCGCGCAGGCGACTGGGCGCATGGCAGGTTCCACCTGCCGCCGAACGACAATGCGGAGTTCATTCCGGCACCGGATAGGTAGGGCAGGACGGGGCGAGCAACACAGCCGGGATGCGCTGTATTGGTTTGGAGGTCTTGGCGGTCATTGGCGTCCCGGCGCGCATGTGTTCTCTAGATTGGTGTTCAGACAGGAATCGGAATGGAATGCAGTGGATTCTTCAGCAGTTCGAGGACACTGAAAAGCTGGCGGATGCGCTTGACCGATTGGGCATTCCTTACTCGTGGCACAAGGTTGTTCCGTTCATCGGCGAGCTTGTTCCCGAACCTGAAGTCCGCGACCAAAGGTCCGTGGTGATGTTCGGTTCCTACACTCTGTGGCGGTATGCGGAGGCCAGGAGCCTGTATCCCGGCGTTTTTCGAATTACGCCGTTCGTCCATGAGAAGCCTTGGCAGCCCTTCATGCTCAACGGTCCAGATGCGATATTTCTTAAGGTCAGCGAGATCGAGGCAAAGCTGGATGACGATGGTTGCCATTGGTTCATTCGTCCGGTGGCTGACAGCAAGGAGCAGGCAGGAAACGTCAAAGCTGCTGCGGAAATTCGCGAGATTGCCCGCAAGGTCATGGCTCTCAACGCAGACGAGATACCCCATGGCTCGCTGTGCCCCGACACGCTGATGATGCTGACCCCACCGGCACGGATCTACAAGGAGTGGCGCATCTGGATCGTGAACGGGGTTGTCGTCACCTACTCTCTATACAAGGAAGGGACACGGGTGACATATCGTCACGAGATCGAAAACGATGCTCTGGAGTTCGCCCAGACCTTGGCCGGGCTGAATAAGGGCTACTCGCCCGCCTACGTCATGGACATTTGCCGTACCGAAGAAGGCCTGCGACTGGTGGAAACCAACTGCATCAATGCCGCAGGGTTCTACGCGGCTGATCTGGCCAAGCTTGCCGAGACGATTAACGGGATGGCCTGACGCCGACATTTCGGGTCCGTCCCCTCCGTCCCGCAAAGCAACCCCTGTCCTGCCGGTGCCCCGCTTTCATCACTGACTGCCGCCGTTCGGCCCCACCCGGCGCGCCCATCGCCAAGAGCTGTCCGCTCACCCCGCGCGCGCCCCCCAAAATGCCCGTCGAAAATCGCCATCCCGCGCTTGACGCCGCCCGCGAAGCCCCGTAATACCCGCCCACGCCGGGGCAACCCGGAAACGAGATGGCGGTTGTAGCTCAGTTGGTTAGA